>NZ_JAMZAP010000002.1:0-422344 GCF_024181785.1 Vibrio sp. Y42_MX_L11 | reverse complement strand
GTCCTTAGGGTTGTCAGACGAAGGTGGTTTCGATGAATTTTTGGAGTTAGTAGCTTGTTTATCGGTAAGGTGGCGCAACTGTTCCCACAACTCTTCAATCAGTGCGTTTGCTTCGTTAAGGTCAGAGGCTACGGGCGGTTCCTCTTGATATTTAGGGGCTTTCTTTCTGCTCATAACAAACAGGATGAAGCACTGGAATGATCACTCAATAGCCAAGAATGGATCAAGTGCTGAGTGTCACACTTTTTCTGTCAATAGGGGCTTGGTGAACACTTACCAAAAATCCAATGTGAATTATACGCAACGAATAGTGATGAAACTTTATTCTTGGCAAGTTGTAAGGCGGATATGTATGGAGGCACCAAGAAAACTATAATCGAGGGTTTAGTGCTAAATAAATTTCTGTCATTTTCGACCGAGATGTCAGATATACATCAATCAACATTTACTATCCGAACTAGTTCGTGGTTAGGTAAGAAGCTAGATAAGCTTCCATTTTTCCCTAAGCTGATTAAGGCTGTAGATATATTGAGCAAGTCAGGGGAATTGAGAGTTGTGCACGATCACCCTGAGCTTGGTGAGATTGTCGTTGCACGTACTAATGAATTGGATGAGGGCAAGGCATTTATTTGGCAAGTTATATCTTTGCTGAAGTACGTACATAAAGCTCGTATTGTTAACAATTTTCTGAACTCAGATCTTACCTATCAGTATTTCGATGTTCCGGAAGAAGAACTAAAAGCATTAGACGAAATCAGTGGTTTAATTGGTAGCCCAGTTATAACTAATGGTGATCAGATTAAGTCCAACCCAAAGTTCAAAGTGGTACTTAATGAAGGTTTTTGTGTTGATGAGAGCCCTATAGGTGCTACTGATACATGCATCCGTATGTACACGCCGGGAAGTTTAAAGCAATTATTCAATCAAGATATCCCAGAGTATTTTATTCGCCATCAATTTAACAACGTTGCTGTAGCCTCTGATGATGAGTTACTCGAAAACACTGAAGTGGAGTTAGAGTTACAGGTGAGTGATAGCAGCCAATACATAAAATCTGTGCATCAATGTGATTGATGCCAGAGTATAGCTAGATTAGAAAATCTAACTCATATTACCCCTAAGCACCTGTTCATATGATCGAGTGTAAAACGTAATGGGGCATAAGTGTGCCAGCAGTGATAGTTCTGGCACATCTCTGGACAGAAACGAGTTACGATCCTAGCCCCGTTACACTTTGAGTGTGAAAGCGCGTTACTTGAACGGCGTCACAACTGAAATTTCACTCAATAGCTCTTGCTGTAGATCAAACACCCTGAAACGTAGCCTAGCGTTTTCAGCCTCTAACTGTTTTCGGGCTTCAATGGCATTGTCTCGTTGAATCCTATACTTATCTTTCAACTCATTAGCTTTTTTCAGTTGCTGTTTTAGCCTATCAAGCTCAGGCAAAGGGGCATCTAGCTCAATATCTAAACCTGTAGTCATCGCCTTATCGCGGTTTAGGTTATATTCATCGATAACAGGTTTGGCGTAGGCCACGAACTCTTTGAACTTATGGACATAGCTATTGCCAAGCTGGGCTTCATTATTGATTCGGTTTAACGTGAGTTTACCCGTTGCCTTAACATGAAGCGGCTTGCCATCTAATAGTCGCTGAAATGCATTAACCAGTAACCCTTCTGCCTTGCAGGTTGCCTTATACTCTACTTTCATGACCACACCGCCTTAATATCATCCTTGAAACTATCAAATGGAAGGCTGTGTTTGGCCAATGTTGGTTCAATAGACTGAATCTTCTTTTTTCTGGCATCCAGAATCAACTCATTGGCATAATCGCCCATATCATTGATTGCCCGGAACGAAGCAATGAGGTTATCCCGCTCCCTCGATAACCTTTTGGCTGCCTTATCCGTAATAACCTTATGCTCACAGGGGGCTTCAACAATATCCATCAAAGAGCAAAGGCGCTCACAATTACGGTTAGTGCAGTACCCCCCTGTAGGAAGCAACACAATGGATTTGTCACCAGACCTTACCAAGGCTAGCAATTCACTTCGGGACATGACAATTTCCTCTCCCTGCGCTAGCCGCTCGGCTTTATTCCGGGCTATGCGTTCACCTTCTGCACCACTTAAAGTATTGGATACATTGTAAATCTCATCCCATGCATCAACCGCTGAACTTTCAATGGCTTCATCAAATTCACTCATTAATTGAGTATCCATCAACAATTGGTTAGTACGCGCCAGTTCGGAATAATTCGCATACCAATTGGACATGTTTACATTGCGGTGCTTAAGCTGGTATTTGACTGTAAGCGCATTACCTAATAGGTTCTTCACCATAAATACCACAAAACTTCGCCTCAAATCATGAGGGCTAAACCTTGGTAAACCACCTCCAACCTTTAAGCTTCCTGCGCGGTCTGGATTTAGCAGGTCGAATTCTTCAACATCTTCTATGGTCGCAATAATGCTGAATGCCTTCATATTCAGTCCATCATTACGACCATCAACCTTGTATTTTAGCGATGACCTATTTATGAGTACCTGACGATCATAAGGGATATCAGATGAAACAAAAGCACTCTCGAGATCTTGTAGCATTGAATTATATCGATCTTCGGACATCAGGCCATTTCGATAACCGTCATCCAATCGTTCTAGCGAATACTTTCTCGCAGCTTGAGTGGCATCAAACGCCAACTCCAGAGCCAGTTTTGAGATAGGTGCAGTATTCCATGTTGTATAAATTCTTTCGCCCTTATTTCCCTTGGTAGAAAAACCTGAGACCTTGGGAACAGAAAGAACTGAGTCATCGTAGCTTTCTTTATTCATCGAGAGTAGTTCTTCCTTACGTGCAGCAGAAAATAACGCGATGCAGATAAAGCACATTCTGAGCAATACCCCTAACCAATCACCTCGTCTACTATATGTGAAATTAGGTATGGCATGTCGCTCTGGCATTCTAGCTATAGTGCGATTGATCCGTGCATTAAATGACTTCATTTGTTTTCCGCTTAGGGAATTTACACCTAATGCTTTAAGCTCAGCACTAAACATCTCGTCCTGATAGGTATAAAACTTTTCCATAGCTTCTGAAATCTGATGACGATAGGGGTGGTAAGTTTCCACAAACTGAACAACCGTTAATAAAATCTTGGCATGAATATCCTCAGGAAGAGCTATGGCTTGGCCGTTACCAGCACCAGGAACAACCCACTGAATATACTCTCGCTTGTGAACATACCGCGTTAACAAGCCAAATTTATTAAGTGTGTTGATAACAGAGGCAAAAGTTCTGCATGATTCTTCAGAGCCAATCCCATATAGTTTTTTTTTGCACCTTTTCCATTCACGCTCACTTGAAAGTAAGCTGAAATCGCTATTTCCCCATCGGTGTGCTAGGTTTTTTAAAACATTCCTATATCTTATCAAAGAACTAACAGATGCATGTGTGCCAGATATTTCCTTTTGAGATTTCATGACTGCGTATAGATAAGACTGAATATCCTTTCGGTAATTTTCATTGATATGGTCAAATGCGATTGTTTTTTGGTTCTGATTAAGAGCGTGAAAATACCATTCATTATCGAAAACACGAGATTCTCCATTACCTTTAGAGTTAAATGTCACGTATGGATTTTCAGCGAGTTCTTGATGAAGCTGTATAAGCTTTTCAGACATAGGCTACCCCTTAAAGAATTGGCTTGCGCTGGCTCGATCTTGGTAAAGCGGGTGGTAATCGCTGTCATCCACCTTTTGTTTTGCTAGAGCGTAATTTTGGGGTGCTTTTTGTTTTAGCCTGATAAGGACTTTTTTCAACATCCCCTCCACCACAAAATACTCATCCTTCGGTGTGGAATTACTTGCCACCATCTCTTTGAGGTCTTCGATTTGTTCTAAAAACGATAGCATCAACCAGATATCATTTTCTGAAGCCACCAATTTATGGCTCCCACAATCAAAGCAGGCAAGAAAATCTGTGCAACGCCCTGTATCTTGGGAAAAATCAATCCCCAACTGCTTCATGCGCCTTGCTTCTGCAATAAGTCTCTCTGGTGTTGGTCCTGCGCACTTGATCCCACTGGGCGTGGTCATTAATGGCTGCTCTTGGCTTTCATGGTAGCGCAATTTCTTATAATCATAATCAGACAAAATATCGCTGTGCATTACCTTGGAGCCTTCAATGGCTTTACCAACCTCCTCACCCTTGGCAATAGCACTTAACGCACCAAACGTGGCATTTAGGTTATTATCATGGTCAGCCTGAACGCCGCTAGAGTAGCGTTTGGCGATAACATTCATGGTATTATTCAGCCCCTGTGACACTAAGAAGATATCTTCAGTTACTCGCATCAATACATCAGATTTAGTCGCTCTGAATCGACTTGTAGAAACTTTCAACCCTGTTATTTTTTCCAGTTGTATATTTATCGTTTCAACACTTGAACCATGACTATTGAAAGTCAAAATCTCACCACTAGTATTAAAGAAAGGGCATAACGGTAAGTTATTTGAAAACGGAATTCCTAGTAATTGGTACATCACTTTAGATGTTTTTAGCCATCTAGTAACCAGCTCTTTAGTTCGTAGGCTAAAGCCAGCGCTATTATCCAAATTTTTATAACCTGCCCTGGACTTTTCACCATCAAAAACAAACCGGCCACTACCAATACCTTTAAATGACACATCTTTATGTTTTATATTAGCAAGTACCGACGTATTCATACCTGTCAGCATTGAGAATACAAAAAACCAATTACGTGAAGCTTGATTATAAAAATTATGCCTTTTCAGTTGTTCAAGAGATAGAGGGCTCGAGTTTATTGTTAAACTGGTGGGCTGCATACACTTTTTAAATCCGTACCTACTTGCACCAACTCTTTGATTTGTCCACCCCAGCTTTTTTACCCTTTTAGAAAAAAGCTCTTCATCATAGAATGGATGAATATCTAACAACTCATCGTTCTCTATGGCTTTTTGAAAAGAAAGGGCTCCTTTAACCAATAAATTGGATAATGGTTTCAGCTCCGTTTCCACATGAAACGCTTTATTCTCAGCAAGAGGTCTACCAGCGACTCGCGGTAATTTCTTAAGGTCAGGTTCTCTATTCCTTTGCCTTAAGAAAAAAGATAAGCAAGTTTTAATACTTGTCGATTTTGAGACCAGTTCACCTTTATCAGACAACTTATTGAAGTGCTTAATGCAATCTCCCATGATTGCATTACTAAAAAAATCGCCATGATAATTAATACTGTCGAGATATTGGAAATAATCAATAAAGCCAGAAAAAACAGTCTTTCTTGTATTACTATTTGGGAAGTTACTCAGTATTTGGTGAATTTCCCTAACTATATCATCCCTATTCGCTAACACCTCATTGCCTTGTTTAATTTTTTTTAATGTCGGAACATTACGATAGCGTAAGCGATAGGTATATGCGACTCTTCTATTGCCATAAGATAAGACCATGTCTTCAAAACGAAGTGGTATGATAGGTGCGCTTCTTTTTTCTATTGTAATTTTGGTGCGTTTCCGTCCTTGAATCATAATGCAACCTCCAAATCATCAAAAGCACCTATATAATCAAGTACGTCTTCGTAGATTTCATCGGCAGAGGGCATATCCTGTGCAATTTTCAGGTATTCTATCGTCGTCGCCCTACCTTCATGACCTAGCAACGCCGATACCCTATCCAATGCCTCATCAGGTGTGATTGACTGGTTGCCATAATCATTTTTTTATTTAAAAGGTGGCGGAAGATATTCACGGCAAACGTTGAGCGTAAATTATGTATGGAACCGACAATAGGATGGTCAAGACCTTGAGTTAAATTTGCAGTGTTACGAATTTCCCCCCAGCGCCCAGTAAAGTCTTGTAGCCGTGTAAACATGGGTTTCCCAGATTGGGTAATAAATAGGTATTCCAGTTCGGGGTTAATGGCATCGTCACCCTCAAAGAAATGCATATTACCTGCCTCAACCTGCTCATTACACCATGCTTTGAATTTCTTAAGGCGCTTTTGATACCTGTCCGACTGCGAGTAATCGTAAAGCATCTTCATCAATGCGGCAGGGATAATGGTAACGCGGCTTTTATTCTTCTCTGCGAAGCCCTCAGCCGTCTTTGTGAGTGATTGGTACTTATCACCGACACCAAAATCCATCACAGGCTTTTTAAACACCTCTTTGCCATCCTGAATCATAGTTTCAGGGTTAACAATCTGTCCCAGATGAAGGCTCGCAGCTTCCTCTCGGCGTAACCCCGTATTACGGCAAATCATTGGATGCAGACAAAACTCAATCGGCAGTGAGTGCAGTTTATTATTGTCACCATGACGAACCACCCTGCGAGATTTCATTAATATGGTTTGTAGGATGTTCCATTCACTATTGGTGAATGGTTTTAGGTCACGGCGTAGGTTACTGAGATTTGTGCCGCCACTGCGTGACGACTTAGAAAACTTTATCCGCATATCGGTCGTGTGTACCTGCTTACGTTGGTAAGCTTTCATGCTGGATGCAGACGCCTCGAAATGGATGTTCACTGTCTCAAACTGGAAGGGAGGATTATTGAAGCGGATGCCTTGACGAAGACAGTGTTTATAGAAGCCAACCACACTGCTCATATATTGCCTAGCCGTTGTTTTAGCCAATACATCATCAATAGCGAGTTGCTTTATTCCATCTCGATATTTGTAGGTTAAACGCTCTTGTTTGTTACGGGGAAAAGCACTCCATTCTGGGCGGGGGTCATTATAGAGAGGGTCAAAGTCCTCTTCATCGTATTCAGCGTCCCACTCTGCCTGTTTGTCCAATACGAAGCTGAAGTAATGGGCAAGCCCCTGTGCATCAGTACCAAGCTCAAGCACACCATCATCGATTGCTTTCGACAATAGGAACTCATTGACCATATCTAATGGTTGGTAGCTAATCAGGTTGTCTTTGTCGTCATAACCAGCGACATAGAGTAAGGGAAGTTTCTTGATGGGGATCTGATTGCCATTGGCACGGTAGGTAACCTGGGGTTCGCCATTCTCATCAATGGATACCAATGGTTTCTCGTAAACGAAGTGAGGGATAGGTGAAATCTCTACCTCTTTTCGTATGACATTTTTCTGAATTTCATCGTTATCTGACATACTAAACCTCATGCTGTACATACAACCAATATATACAGCATTCTCAACTCTTAAAGTTAATTGTGAGGTTTTAGTCTATCAGGTAAGTTTTGAATGTGGTCTTCCCAATCCACCACATCAATCTCGTATACCACTTTATTGCGGACACTTTCGCCCGCCGCGTGCATCGCAGATTTCGAGCCCGTAATCAACGGATGCCATTCTGGTAAAGGCTGCTTTTCAGCCAACAGGCGGTAAGCGCACGTATGCGGCAGCCAAGTAAAATCGTCGATGTCTTCGCGCGTCAGCTTGGTGCACTCTTCACCCGAAGTAAAACGATTTGGGTAATCCTTACAAGAACACGTTTTGCTATTTAGCCAGCTACAGGCCACATTGGTGTAATAGATTTCGTCGGTATCTTCGTCCATTAGCTTATGCAGGCAACATTTACCACAACCATCACAGAGAGATTCCCATTCCTCTTCTGTCATCTGCTCTAACGATTTACTTTGCCAAAATGGAGTGCTCATACTTCAGGTCTCACCAAGGGAATTTAGGGGGCGATTTATACCCCTCTCGACGCAAAAGTTCAAGTTTTGAGAAGATCTCGAATCATTCACACATAACAGTAGAGATATTCAACTACTTTCGCTTTACTGTTCTATCCTTAAACGAGTTTCCATTACTCAATTGATCAAGAAGGCATTAAGGAGTTTTCATGGGTATTATTTCTTGGATTATTTTGGGCTTAATCGCCGGTGCACTCGCAAAATGGCTCATGCCAGGAAAAGATGGGGGTGGCTGGATTGCAACAATGCTACTCGGTATTGCCGGTGCCTTTGTCGGCGGCTTTCTTGGCGGTATTCTGGGTTTCGGCGGGGCAACTGGCGTAAATATCGGTAGCATCATCACCGCAACGCTAGGCGCATTTATTCTGCTGTTTGTTTACAACCGCTTCTTGAGATGATCACAACGGTTTAAAAGCCAAAAGGAGCACTCTATTGAGTGCTCCTTTTTATTTTTCTTAGGCGACTCTTCCAATCCACGTCAAAATGACCATAATTGCCCCTCAATTTTTAAGAGGTTTACATTATGGATTGTCGATTAGGATGCGGAGCTTGCTGTATTGCGCCAAGTATCTCTTCACCGATACCTGGAATGCCCAAGGGCAAACCAGCAGGTGTTCGTTGCGTACAACTCAACGATGATAATTTGTGTAAGCTGTTTGGTAAGCCTGAGCGCCCCAACGTTTGTCACGATTTTAAACCGTGTCCGGTTGTGTGTGGCAAAACCAACCAAGAAGCGCTCGACAACATCACTGAGCTAGAGCAACTTACTTAATCTATTCAGAGCCCCCGTTTAGTCGTTACCAAGCTCTCGTAAGTACAAGTAGATGGTATCGCGCGAGATGCCAAGATGGTTTGCAACCATTAAAACAGCATCTTTGTATTTAAAAATGCCTAAGCCGTGCAGTCGCGTCACCAGTTCACGGTTACGTTTAGAAGGCGCAATGGCTTCATTTTCCCACACTTCTGTTTGTACGGTTTCTATCGTGCTGATGATGGTTTCATCGATATTACGCGCAAACGTTTCTGGTGATCGAGCGCCACCAACACAACACTCGGTGTGTTGCTGAGGCAGCATTGCCTTTAAAAATGCCTGCATCGGTGCATCCATATCCACGTTGATACACAGCAAACCAATCGGTTTGTTTTTTGGATTTCTGACAATGGTCGTAATGGAGTGCAAGGTCTTTCCGTTCGACGTTTTCGTCAAGTACGAATCAGAAACGTCCTTGCCCTCTCTTAACTTCATTCTCGCTAAGTTGGTAATTGGGGCACCTTCACTGCGTTCCGTAACGTGCCCGTTTGCGATTTTGATGATTTCCGGCGCTTCGGCATCTAAGCTGTGGAGAACCACTTCAGTGTGTTCACCATACATACGTGCAATGCCATCCACGACGTTTTTCATAGAGTTCAAAATATCGAGATCACTCTTGGTGAGTTTCTTTAGTAGCAATGTTACTTCCCTTAGCAAAAACTGGAGGTTAGGCCGACATAATATCGATAATAGATTTGTCAGTATACGGCATACCGAAACGAACCATTGAGCCAACATTTCTTATCGTTTGCTCAACTTCTTCGCCTACTATACCTTGATTCTTAACACTGTGGTTACCCATCGCCATCAAATATGAGCGCACCGCCGTTGTCGACGAAGTACACACTTTCATCGCACAAGAGGACTTCGCACCATCGCACACCATACCTGAACTGTCGCTGATGACGTTTTGAATGGCGTAGCATGATTGCTCAAATGTACCACCAGCTAAATACACCAGCGCCATAGAAGCTGCCGCACTGGTAACAGTGTTGCCACAAAATGCGGATAACGGTGGGTAATAAGATTTGATGTAAATAGCCCCTAAATGGCTCATGATCAACGCGCGAGCCAACTGTTCTTCGTCGTTTTGGAATACTTCTGCCGCAACTACAACTGGCATTGTAGCGGCAATACCTTGGTTCCCACTGCCGAAATTGCTCATGGCTGGCAACGTTGCCCCTCCCATGCGAGCATCAGACGCCGCTGATGTCATCATCTGTATACGACTCATTAAGTCATTGCCCAATAAGCCTTGCTCGATGTTGCCTTTTAGCGTGCGTCCAATTTCTAGGCCGTAACCTCGGTCGATACCCTCTTGAGCCAGCAAGGTATTAAGCTCTGCAGCTTGGAGAATGAATTTGATCTCTTCAAAAGGCGCCTGAGTGGCAAACTCATAGATTTGTTTGATCGAAATATCCACACCTTCACAAACAGAAGCGGTTGCAACGCGTTGCTGCGGTGGAGCATCAAAAATCACGTCGCCATTGCGCATGATCTGGATAATGTTGGTGTGACCGCCACTGATCGTGACCGAAACAACATCGTCACCAGAGGTGAGCGTTACGCTGCAATAAATGAATTCTTGCGTATCCATGCGCGCTACAGTTACCCGCTCTTCATCTATCAATTGTTGCGCAGCAGCAACATCCTGCTTATTAATCCGAGCCAACACTTCCAGTTCTGCTGTTGGGTCACCGGCTAATGCACCAACTGAGGCGGCAATTTTGAGGCCTATCTTGCCCGTTCCAGGTACGAAAACACCCATCGAGTTTTTAAATAGGTTGTCTGAAACACGCACCTCTATCGCATCAATATCGGATGTGCCTAACTCTTTTCTAGCAACTGCTGCCGCGTACGCAGCAGCAATGGGTTCTGTACATCCTAATGCAGGTTTCACAACTTGCTTAATGATTTGGATATATTGTGTCCATTGCTGGTTCATGCTCTGTTCTCCGTATTACTTTTTATGAGCAATCGCTTCGACTTCAATTAACACGCCAAGAGGCAAATCTTTCACTGCGAAGCAACTGCGTGCCGGACAATCTTGTTGGAAAAACTCTGCGTAGACCTTGTTAAACTCGGCAAAGTCATTAATATTCGATAGGTAACACGTTGTTTTTAAAACAGTATCGATACTGCCACCACCAGCCTCTAAAACGTGCTTCAAGTTAGTAAGAGATTGATGACTTTGTGCACTGATGCCGCCTTCAACGACTTTTCCTGTTGCCTTATCAACGGGTAATTGGCCAGAAGTAAAAATCAAATCGCCATAGCTAGTGCCATGTGAATAAGGTCCGATAGCAGCAGGCGCGTGTTCAGATGAAATCAATTTTTTCATTTTTAAATCCTCACATAAATTTTATTTTTTATTAAGAAGTTTCTAATTCAACTTCCGTATTAGCGTTATTTTTTCAATTAAATATGAATAAAACAACTAGATAAGATCACAAAATTCGTTAAAAACTCCAATTTATTTGAACTTCTCCGCCAAGATCTCAAATTTATCTGAATTTTCCACAAAAAAATTGGTGATATACATTTTCTCAATTAAATTTGAGAAAAATTCATACTAACAAGAGAAACAATAAAATGAGCGTGACAGCACCTACACAAACCTTACCTATCGGTAAAGAGCCACCGCACGTAAAAGCAGGCATGGCCCTAGACGAGTGGAAAGCCGCGATCAAGTTTGATAGCCCAGACTGGGGATGGGTGATCATGAGTATCGGCATGGCAATCGGTGCCGGTATTGTCTTTTTACCAGTAAAAGTAGGCGTATTGGGCCTTTGGGTATTCTTGGCCTCTGCCGTGATCGGCTACCCAGCAATGTACTTATTCCAACGCCTTTTCATCAACACTCTCTCAAGTTCACCAAAGTGCCAAGATTACGCTGGCGTCATTTCCGGCTACCTTGGTAACAAATGGGGGGCGTTATTAGGTGTGCTCTACTTCATCATGTTGGTGATTTGGGTCTTTGTTTACTCAACAGCTATCAACAATGACTCGGCATCTTTCCTACATAGTTTTGGCATCACGGAAGGTTTATTGTCTGAAAACCCGCTATATGGTCTGGCTTTAGTGTGCGCGCTGGTCGCTATTGCATCTCGTGGTGAAAAGATTTTGTTTAAGGTCAGTACTGGTCTTGTACTGATTAAACTTTGTACCGTTGCATTACTTGGCGTCATGATGATCGAAAAATGGGATGTAGCGAATGTCGGTGCAATTCCAGAAACAGGCGCTGGTTTGAAAGATGCAATTGAGCTACTGCCGTTTACTCTAACGTCTATTCTCTTCATTCAAAGCTTGAGCCCAATGGTGATCTCATACCGATCAAAAGAAAAATCGATTGAGGTTGCTCGCTTTAAAGCCATGCGCGCAATGAAAATTGCTTTCGGTATCTTGTTTGTGACCGTCTTCTTCTACGCGATTTCCTTTACGCTTGCGATGTCACATGAACAAGCGGTTAAAGCAGCAGAAGAGAACATCTCTGCTCTTGCGATGGTTGCGCAAGGCATGGACGGCACGACGCTAAAACTAATGAGTTTGATGCTGAATATTTTCTCAGTAATGACTGCGTTTTTTGGCGTGTACTTAGGTTTCCGCGATTCTTGCCAAGGTCTAGCGATGCTGGCTCTAAAAAAGGTCATGCCTGAAGATAAGATCAATAAAGACTTAGTCACCAAGGGAATCATTCTCTTTGCGATTCTCATGGCGTGGGGTGCGATTGTATTGAATCTACCAGTTCTGAGCTTCACATCAGTATGTAGCCCTATCTTTGGTTTGATTGGCTGTTTGATTCCAGCTTACCTTGTCTACCAAGTGCCTTCTTTACACAAATACAAAGGCGCGTCGCTTTACTTGATTATTGCGACTGGTATTTTGTTGTGCGTATCACCTTTCGTCGCATTTAGCTAAAACCTACGTTGCCTTGGCTGTTACTCAGGTAGTGATGGCCAAGGCAACCCTAAAATTCAACCTCTCCTCTCCTTACTTTTCTCTCATCCTTGAGAACTCTTGCCACATACCGTCCTATTTGCAGTCTTTACGCGATCTACCTCACACTTTATTGACAATTCTCAACTATGTTCAGCGGGTCATTTAAGTAGAAATTAGGAAATAACATGAACAAGTATTTAGCAGAGGCTTTTGGTACGTTCTGGCTAGTATTAGGCGGTTGCGGTAGCGCAGTGTTGGCTGCAGGTTTCCCAGACGTGGGTATTGGTCTGCTGGGCGTTGCTCTGGCCTTTGGTTTAACCGTTTTAACCATGGCATTTGCAATCGGTCATATTTCAGGTTGTCACTTGAACCCGGCAGTGACGGTTGGTCTTTGGGCTGGCGGTCGTTTTGAGACAAAAGACGTTGCGCCTTACATCATCGCACAAGTGCTCGGCGGGCTGATCGCTGGTGGCATTCTTTATGTCATCGCGACAGGACAAGCTGGATTCGATGTTGTGGGTTCTGGCTTTGCCGCCAATGGTTATGGTGAACACTCGCCGGGTCAGTACTCCATGCTTGCTGCGCTAGTTTCTGAAGTCGTGATGACGATGATGTTCCTTATCGTGATCATGGGGGCGACAGACAAACGTGCACCTCAAGGTTTTGCACCTATAGCGATTGGTTTGTGTCTGACTCTTATTCACCTGATCAGCATTCCTGTGACAAACACCTCAGTAAACCCGGCTCGTAGTACAGCAGTCGCAATGTATGTGGGTGACTGGGCAGTTTCTCAATTATGGCTGTTCTGGATTGCGCCTATTTTGGGTGGTGTACTTGGTGCAGTCATCTACAAAAACCTTCTTGGTAAAGAATCGAACGATTAATCGTTCCCAACTCACAAGATCAAAAAAGCCGCTGAATTCAGCGGCTTTTTATTAAATTCTGTGTCGACCTAACAGCGAGTGTGACAACGTCGTGCCATCAACAAGCTCAAGTTCTCCACCGACAGGCACACCATGCGCGATGCGGCTGGCATCAACTTGGTGTTCTTTACATAGCTCTGCGATGTAATGTGCAGTGGCTTCGCCTTCAACCGTCGGGTTTGTTGCCAAAATCACTTCGGCTATATCACCGCGACGTAAGCGGTAATCCAGCACATCCAGCCCAATATCACTTGGACCAATACCGTCTAGTGGTGACAAATGTCCCATAAGAACAAAGTATCGACCAGAATACTGGCCCGTTGCTTCGACTGCAGCAATGTCTGCCGGGCTTTCTACCACACAAATTTGACCATTTTCTTGGCGTTTTGGGTTAGTACAAATATGACAGACTTCTTCTTCGGTGAAGGTTCGACACTCAGTACAATGACCGATTTCTGTCATTGCCTGGCTAAGCGCATCTGCAAGTTGCAAACCGCCTTTTCTATCGCGCTGTAACAAATGAAAGGCCATACGCTGCGCCGACTTGGGGCCAACCCCAGGTAGACAACGTAAGGCCTCCATCAATTGCTCCAGCATATGACTGGTACGCATTAAAAGTCCGCTTAATTAAATATCAGCAGATTAGAATGGCATTTTCATACCTGGTGGTAGTTGCATACCGCCAGTTACAGAAGCCATTTTCTCTTTTTGAGTTTCTTCAACACGACGGGCCGCATCGTTGAACGCCGCAGCGATCAGATCTTCAAGCATTTCTTTGTCGTCTTCCATCAAACTTTCATCGATGTCAACACGACGTACGCTGTGACTACCAGTGATAGTAACTTTTACTAGGCCAGCACCAGACTCGCCAGTTACTTCCATATTCGCGATTTCTTCTTGAAGCTTTTGCATGCGATCTTGCATTTGCTGGGCTTGCTTCATTAGGTTGCCCATACCGCCTTTACCAAACATGTTTATCTCTCTGGTTTAATGAGGTGTTGCATCAATTAATGGGGTTATAACCTTAGGTTTTCAACCCCATTCCATTCGATTATTAGATAGGGCGCACACTATCTTTATCAAGCTCTGCAGCAAAACGACGTTCAATAAATTGAACATTTGGATCGTTTTCTAAACTATTCAGAGCTTGCTGTAATTTCTCTTGATAGAGCCTATCTCTAAGTTCAAGTGGTGTTTCTCCACTCTCCCCTATTTCGATGCTCATGTGGCACTCTTCACCTAACACGGTATTAAGTGCTTTAAGCAATTCGGCTTGAGCTCTATCTGTATTCAAATGAGCTTGGCTGCTTCTCAATAGCAACGAAACGGTTGTTCCTTCCTTACTATAATGAGAGTTTAGCGCAAGTTGCTCTACCAGCTTAGGGATCTCCATTAAGCTGATTAGCTTCGCCCATTCATTATGTTCTAACGATTCATCGATGAGCTTTTGTGCCATTTCAGGCGTTTTCTCATGCTCAAGTGCCTGCTTGAGCTGCGTAGGTGTCAGTTTTGTATTCACTTTTGTCTCAACAGGCTTGCTTGGACGCCAGCGATACGCTTCCTCAACTTGTAGCTCCGTCGACTTCGGAGCTGAGTTTGGCGACACCTGCGCGGAATTGCCATGCAATTGCGCTACTCGGTCGATAACCGATTCTGGTTGTGCAGATGCCGCTTTAGGCTTTTTTGAGCCACCATTTTGAGGAGTGTTCTGTTGTAGGCCTTGACGCTGAGAACGTAATTGGTGACGTAAACCGCTTAGACCACCGCGCGCCGGTGTTGAAACGCTTTCTTGCTCTTGTTGAGGTGGCGTTTCATGCTGCGGTGCAGGGTTTTCGCTCATCGGCGGCGCCATATCATACTGTGGCGGAACCGTCTCATATCCACTCGCGTGATATTCAGGTTGTGAATTGGATGAAGGTTGAGGCGCAACTTGTGGTGAGCTTTGTGCTGGACTCGGCTGCTGAGCTCGAGGAGCAGCTACTGTCTGAGCTGGTGCAGTCTTTGGTTGACTGGCACTTTGAACTGGGGCTGAAGCTGGTTCGCAGTTACTAGAAACAACATTTGCCCCACTGTTATTTGATGGGCGGAACGCCATCATACGCAGCACAATCATTTCCAGACCGACTCGCCCATTTGGCGAGAGAGTCAAATCTTCACGACCTTTCAATGCAATTTGGTAGTAAAGCTGAACGTCTTGCGGACTTAGTGCTTTACTCAACAACTCGATTTTTTCTGCATCTGGCTGCGCTCGGTCTAGCGACGCTGGCAGCGCTTGATACATCGCAATTCGATGAAGCTGTGTTGCGACTTGCTGCAACAAACCATCCCACTCAACACCATTTGCTGCTAATTGCTGGATTTTATCCATGGCTTGTTGAGGTTGCTTGCTGCTGATTGACTCCAGTAAGTGAATCGCTTGGTCGGTATCAATCGTCCCCAACATGTGGCTGACAATATCAGTTTGCACCGCACCGTTACCTAAAGCAATTGCTTGATCGGTCAAGCTGAGAGCATCACGCATACTGCCATCTGCAGCATGTGAAATCATACCTAGTGCTTTTGGTTCTGCCGATACTTGCTCTTGACCCAGAATGTAGTCAAGTTGCTGATGAATATCATCAACGCTGATCGGTTTGAGATGGAACTGTAGACAACGCGACAATATAGTAACTGGCAGCTTTTGTGGATCGGTTGTTGCGAGTAAGAACTTCACATACTCTGGCGGCTCTTCCAGGGTTTTCAACAACGCATTGAAAGAGTGACGCGATAGCATGTGTACCTCATCGATGAGGTACACTTTAAAACGTCCACGAGCAGGTTTGTATTGAACGTTGTCTAACAGTTCGCGAGTGTCTTCAACTTTAGTACGTGATGCCGCATCGATTTCAAGAAGATCGACAAAGCGACCTTCATCAATTTCACGACAAGTATCGCACTTACCACAAGGTGTCGCGGTAATACCGGTTTCGCAGTTCAAGCCTTTGGCAAACAACCTACCGATACTCGTTTTACCCACACCACGAGTCCCGCTGAACAGATAAGCATGGTGTAAACGGTTTTGCGCCAGTGCGTTTTCCAACGCCGTCAGGACATGTTTTTGTCCGACAACTTGGTCAAACTGATTAGGACGCCATTTTCGCGCTAAAGCTAAATAACTCATTGAATGTATTAATGTCCTTCAAAATCGCAAATGCTGTATACGTTTAGACCTAGTGCTTCTAAACGTTTATCACCACCGATTTCTGGTAGGTTGATAACGAACGCAGCGTGCTCAACTTCACCGCCCAGTTGGCGAATCAGCTTAGTCGTCGCTTCAATAGTGCCGCCCGTTGCCAATAAATCGTCGACAACCAGTACTTTGTCGCCTTCAACGATGGCATCTGTATGGATTTCTAGTGTATCAACGCCGTATTCAAGCTCATAAGATTGAGCAACAGTAGGACGTGGTAGCTTGCCTGGTTTACGTACTGGTACAAAACCAACACCTAGCTCAAGCGCTAAAGGCGCACCAAATAAAAAGCCACGAGCTTCCGTACCCACAACCTTGGTAAAGCCCATATCTTTGTAACGTTCAACAAGTAAGTTGATCGTCGCTTGGTATGCTTTTGCGTCTTCAAGAAGGCTCGTCACATCACGAAATAGAATGCCTGGCTTTGGGTAGTCTTGGATGCTTTTGATGCTAGATTTGATCAGTGAAATTGTTTCTGTAGTCATAATACCGATTTACTTAGATTGGCTCATCGCCCTCTCTAATCGCAGTATCACGAGGGCAACGAACAATAGGTTTTCACCACTATGTGCTTATTTTCGTAAGAGTCACAGGCGCTGAAAATACAAACGCCCACTCGAAGAGCGGGCACACTATTCTCTACAATCTTAGTGATTTTCTTCTCTGTCAGCAACCAACTCAATCACAGGCAGACGCATAAACCAGCCGAGTAAAACGATTAGCATCACTAAAAGACCAATTTTCACCCAAACAAGGGGAACAACAACGATTGAAACCATGAAACTAAGTGCAATAAAAATGGCGCCACGCTGTTTTACTTTTGAAGTAACAGCTCGGTGCTTATGCCAATTATCGAGAATCGGTCCAAACGTTTTGTGGTTATGTAGCCAATGATGAAATGCGGGGCTACCACGCATAAAACATGCACTAGCAAGTAGAATGAAAGGAGTGGTGGGTAAAAGCGGAAGGGCTATGCCGGCAATGCCGAGCACAATACAGAGTCCACCAACGGTATTGAAAAAGTAACGCTTAATACGAATGGTGAACTCCGGTACAAAATAGCTAGATTAAAAGCCTGCGTAACCATTCATTACACGAAGCCAGGTTAGCGTTGCAGGTAGTGTTGGAATTAAAAGTACTGCAATGAAACCTAAAAAGTAAAAAATATTATAAGGCTCTTTAAAATCTTTGTCTGCCATGATGTATCTTCTCACTAGTTGACTTTGCTTCTCCCAAGGCACAGCGTTAAATTATCGTTGCACAAATGGGTCATTATTGTTTTAGGCGTTGACTATACCTTAAACAGCCAAATCTAAACACCAGCAAAAAGTAAGGTTATTGTTCGAGCATTTGTTGTGTTTTGTGGTTCTAAAAAGACAATAAGCAGCGCCAAGACGCTGCTTATTGTGTTATGAAGTCAGAATTATACCAGTCGTGATTTCCGGGCAATATTTAAGCTAAAACTTGAAGAACCTAAACAACCAATGGATAGCTGACCAGCAACACCTAGCGGTAAATCTCGGGTTATGAAGTTTTTCATACTTCCTGCCCCTAAACAGTTACCTGCCGCGATATGTTGATTAGTATTTCCGTCAGACCAATGACTATCTAAACCCGCAGGCAGGATAGAAACGGAGGACGAAGCCAGATCAGCGACACCAAATACAGCATTAACCGCACCAGCGCACTCTGAACACTCGATTCCTTTTTCAATGATCCCTACCATATCCTTCAGATCAGCACTGAAACTCTTCAAATTACGCAGGTAATCGTCAAACAAAGCCCTAACAAGCAATGTCGTCGCGACACCATCATTACTCTGGGAAGCAGAGTCAACGAGATAGAACGCAAATTGCCCGTTCATTAACCAACGATAATCAAACACCAGTGGCATAACGTCCGTCGATTGCAATAAACGGTATGAGCAGCGCCAATCACCTTGAGAAGCATCTTTCTCTGGCAATAGAGCATGCAGTAAATCTCTTGCAGCACTCGGGTTCTGCTGCAAATACTCTAGATGCCAGTGAAGCTCTTGCTCATCTGGGATTTCGCCACCGTCATCGACTCGGAACCACTGACTTGAAAAGTCTCGCTGTTCTGAGAAATGGCTATCGGTATCTTCGAGCGTATTGTCTATCGCCTGAGATAGGTGCTCATAATTACCTATCGGTTTAGGAAGAAAATCTTTAATACCAAATCGCAACGCTTTCGCGACATCGGACATTTCATCCGTGCCGGATACCACGATAAGCGGCAAGTATGGATATTCAAGACTGACTTCTTCGACGAATTCAATGCCATCTAATACCGGCATCGATAAATCACACAAGATAAGATCGGGTTGGCATTCCCTGAGTTGTTGAAGCGCCTCTAGGCCGTTTTCAGCTTCTACTACTTTAAAACCCTGACTTTCTAAATAAGCATTGGTTACTTTACGAAATATTGGATCATCATCTACCAACATAATTAGTTTTTGATTAACCACTTCCTGTGCCGAGACCATTGCCGTTTGACTGTGAGTCTTAAACATACCTTTACACCTCACAAAGCTAAGTCAAAAAACAGATTTATTATTAAGTCATTATTTTTGTTGTGTTTACATCCGGCGAAACGTTGCGCAGCAAGACTTGAGGCCGTTCCGCCTTGTTATAAAACGTAGCTTGAAAACGGCGTTTATACAAATATTACGGGGTATAACAGTATTTACTCAAACAGGGTTGCTGTGTTCAAATGATGCAACATGTTGACTTAAAGCAAGCTTTGATCACAAAGTTAATTATAAATTAGCCGTAATCGGTAATTTAATGTGTCTGGAAATATGAAATTAGATGACTTAAACCTGTTTCGACTGGTTGTCGAAAATGGGAGCTACACCGCAACTTCGCGAAAAACCATGATCCCGGTTGCGACCATCACCCGACGCATTCAAGCGCTAGAAGACTCTGTCAATCTTCGACTATTGAACCGTCACGCTCGCAAACTCTCGCTTACAGAAGCCGGGGAACGTTTTTACCATGAGTGCTCCCCTTTGCTACAAAGGCTAACCACGGCAGCAGAGGAAATCACTGACGACTGCCGAGGAGCATCAGGCAAGATTAAGATATCGGCGCCTTATAACTTAACTAAGCGCATGATGATGCCGATGTTCAACAGCTTTATGAAGCAGTATCCGGACATCAATATCGAACTAACGACAGAAAATAATGCAGACAAGCTTGACCCTACTGAATGGGATGTCATTTTTCGAGTGGGGCCCCAACGTGATTCTAGCCTGATCGCACGCAAGATTGGCGAAGTGAAGGATATTCTTGTCGCAAGTCCTGACTACCTTGCCTCGAATCCGGCACCAAACCACGCAGAAGAGCTCTCTAACCATTCATTGCTAAAAGGCTACCCTCTTATCAAGTGGACCTTAATTAATAGCAAAGGCGAGTCTGTAGTAAACGTTGATCGTGGTCGCTTTCAGGCGAATGCACTAAATGTAGTACGCAGTGCTTGTTCCGAAGGTTTAGGCATCACGCTAATGCCAGATGTCATGATCAAAGAATACATCGAAAGCGGCGATTTGGTACGCATACTGCCAGATTGGAGTGCAAACCCGCGCGACATTTATATGCTTTACAACCACAAAGATCACCTGCCAGAGAAAGTTCGTCTCTTTATCGACTTTGTGATCGCTTACAACATTCACTAATTCGATAGCGAATACAAAAAACCAGAGCCGGAGCTCTGGTTTTTTTACGCCTCAAGGAAACGCCTATTATGCGCCTTCGTTATGCAGCTCTAGGTTTGCTAAATCCTGTTGGATTTCAAGTTGTGTTTTCGCATCATCGTTACGAAGACCATCTAAGAAGTCTAGGTATTGTTGGTCAATATCACCCGTTACGTATTCGCCGTTAAACACGGATGTATCGAACTGAGTAATATCTTGGTTTCCAAGACCGACTGCCTCAACCAAGTCTTCTAGACGTTGATAAATCAATGCATCAGCACCAATCTGCTTACAAATTGTATCGTTGTCACGGCCATGAGCAATAAGCTCGGTAGCACTTGGCATATCAATGCCGTACACGTTCGGGAATCGAACTTCTGGTGCTGCTGATACCATGTACACTTTCTTCGCACCCGAATCACGTGCCATTTCGATGATTTGTTCTGACGTAGTACCACGAACGATAGAGTCATCCACCAGCAACACATTCTTATCTTTGAACTCCGAACGAATTGCATTCAACTTGCGACGTACAGATTTCTTACGTTGTTGCTGACCAGGCATGATAAACGTACGCCCCACGTAACGGTTTTTCACGAAGCCTTGGCGGTAAGGGATATCGATCGCTTGAGCGATTTGAAGTGCGATGTCGCACGATGTTTCAGGGATAGGAATAACGACATCAATATCAAGATTTGCGTAGTCTTCACGAATACGTTCGCCTAGCTTTTTACCCATTTCAACGCGAGCACTGTATACCGAAATTTTATCGATGAACGAGTCTGGACGAGCAAAGTACACGAACTCGAAAATACAAGGGTTCAGCTTAGGATTATCTGCACACTGCTTCGTGTACAGTTCACCATCAAACGTTGCGTAGATTGCCTCACCAGGTGCAACATCACGGACAAAATCAAAACCGACGGCATCCAATGCTACCGATTCAGACGCAACCATGTACTCCGCTCTGCCATTAACTTCACGCTTACCTAAACACAGCGGGCGAATACCGTGTGGGTCACGAAACGCAATCATACCATGACCAATGATCATGGCAGTCACAGCGTAAGCACCACGAATTGTGCGATGCACATTGGTGACTGCGCGGAATACGTCTTCTGTCGTGACATTTCCTTTTACTGAGTCAATTTCGTGTGCCAGTACATTTAGTAATACTTCGGAGTCTGAAGTGGTATTGATATGACGGCGATCTTTTTCAAACAGCTTTTGACGAACTTCGTTAGCGTTGGTCAAGTTGCCATTGTGGGCAAGTGTAATACCGAAAGGAGAGTTTACGTAGAAAGGTTGAGCTTCTGAAGCGCTTGAACTACCTGCTGTTGGGTAACGAACATGACCAATTCCGACCTCGCCTTGCAGGCGCTGCATATGTCTTGCTTCAAATACATCCTTGACTAAACCGTTCGCCTTGCGCAGACGAAAACGATTGCTTTCTATGGTACAAATACCAGCGGCATCTTGGCCACGATGCTGTAACACCGTTAACGCGTCATAAATAGACTGGTTTACAGGCGTTGTGCCCACGATTCCAACAATACCACACATGTCCTAATCCTCGATTTGCGACAGTAGCTGGCACTACTAGATAGTGCCAGACAGAAAACTTGATGTTGCTTGTAAATGCTCGAAGAATGGGGCGATGATACGGCTGAACTCAGGGATCAACTGTGAATCTTTCCACCAATCCGAGCTTGGGAATGCAGTAAACGCATCCATAAAAAACAGCACCGCAGAAACAATTAAGACTCCGCGTAGACCACCAAATACAATCCCAAGAATTCGGTCCGTACCTGATAGCCCTGTTTTTTGTACCAGTTGACCAATGACATAATTCACCACTGCACCAACTACCAAGGTCGCGACAAATAAAGCCGCAATCGCCGCTCCGTTACGAAACATGTCATCTTCGATGTTGGTGAAGTACACCGCCAATTTGGCGTAGTAGTTGCTGGAGATAAAAAACGCTCCAAACCAAATCACCAAAGACAAAGCTTCTTTAGCAAAACCGCGAACTAAACTGATCAGAGCTGAAAATCCGATCACACCTAAAATGATAAAATCTATCCAATTCATGTTTTCTTCATCTTAAGTTGGCGCGCATTTTAACAGAAAAAATGCTGACGCAAACGTTTTCTTATGGATTTAATGGCTTAAATTTAAGCAATTGACCTTTTGAGCCTGTAATTTTTTGTAATTCCTTGACTTGTCGTTCAAGTTTACTTTTTGACACATCAGGGCCAACAATCACTCTCGTAAACTCGTTTTCTTTCTTTGTATGGGCTTGATAGCCACGCTTTTGCAAATCAGCGACAAGCGCGACCGCATTTTCGTGATTCTTAAGCGCCATCAACTGAATGATCCAAGCAGAATCTTCATATTGATTTTTTTCTTGCACAGGACGAGTGACCACCTCAACTTGCTCTGGCTGTTTGATGACCTCTGGTTTAGGCATCGGCGTTGGGTCAGGCTCAGAAGCAGCCACTTGGGCGCCCTCTTGCTCCTGCACCACCGCTTCAACTGGAGAGTCCGGTAACGCTATGTCGTCTTCCACTGGCTCTAATATTTCGAAGTTTTCCACATCACTATCAAGTTCAGGTTTGATAGGAATACTGGCAAATTCTTCTTTGTAGTGCAGTTTCTTACCATCTAGCACATCGGGAAGAACAATCACTCCGACTGCGACTAGAATGATGGTGCCGACTAAACGACTTTGGAATTTACTTGCCATCAAAATACCTTTACTTATTTATTATTTGATTGCCAATGTTCCAATACCTCTCCGACGGTATGGAATGAGCCAACCACCAGAATAACGTCTCCTGTCTTTGCGTGGCTTCTCGCACTCTCGAAGGCGTCAACAGGGTTTTCAAAATGAACTTGCCCATCAGGCAAGTATTGGCACAATTCATCAGCTGTCGCCGCTCTCGGTCCAGTAAGCGACGCTGGATACCATTGTGTTGCAACTGGAGTTAGCGCTTCAATGGTTGCTTTAATGTCTTTGTCATGCAGCATTGCAACCACAATATGGATATTCTTACCCAGATATTGTTGCTTCACTCTCTCTACCAAATACTCAGCAGAGTGCGGGTTATGAGCGACATCAAGGACTATTTCAGGTTCGTGATGCAGTACCTGCATACGCCCTGCCAGGCGAGCATTATTCAAGCCATTGACAATGTTTATGTCAGTGATTTGCAATTCCGATGCTCCCAACGCCATCAATGCTGTTGCCGCGTTTTGTAGCGGTAACGATGGGACAGGTAAATCCTCTAACGCAAATGCGCCACTGCTCCACTTCCAACCATTATTAGTTAGTTGGTAATCATACTGAATACCAACTTGGAAGAACTCAGAGCCAATATCGTCAGCATGAGCTGCCACGGTCGCCGGTGGCGTTGGTTGACCACAAATTGCTGGCTTCCCTGGACGGTAAATGCCTGCCTTTTCAAAACCAATGACATTGATGTCATCGCCAAGCCAATCCACATGATCGATCGCTAAGCTCGTAATAACAGAAACATCATGGTCAACAACGTTGGTGGCGTCTAGACGGCCGCCAAGTCCTACTTCAAGCAACACAACGTCGACTTTCTCTGCTTGGAAAATACGTAGCGCAGCAAGCGTACCGAATTCAAAGAGGCTAAGGCTGATATCACCACGCTGCTTTTCTACATAGTCGAATGCTTCACAGTGCTTTACATCTACAACGTCGACGCCATTAATGCGTACACGCTCGTTGTAACGAATCAGGTGCGGAGAGCTGTAAACACCGACTGAATAGCCAGCATCGAGTAAAATAGCTTCCATTAACGCACACGTTGAACCTTTGCCATTGGTTCCGGCAACGGTGATTACGGTTGGAGCTGGTTTGGTAAGATTGGCTTTGTTTGCTACCGCTTGGACACGGTCTAAGCCTAGATCAATTGCTGAGGAATGAATATTTGCTAAATAATCAAGCCACATCTCTAATGAAGATGTGGCTTGAGGAATTGGGTTTTGGGTCATCTAACTTTAACCATTAAATTCTTTGGTTTTTATGTTAGTTGATACTTTACCCTTTTTCGTCCGCTTCTGGTACAGAATATGGTTCTTCATTTGGAGATTCGTTAACCGAAACCACCAAAGGAGACTTGTGGTTAGTCATCTTAGCGATTAGACCACCCACACGCTGACGCATTTCACGACGGTCAACGATCATATCAATCGCACCGTGATCAAGCAGGAACTCACTACGCTGGAAACCTTCAGGAAGATCTTCACGTACAGTTTGCTCGATAACACGACGACCAGCAAAGCCAATCAGCGCCTTAGGTTCACCAATGTTGATATCACCCAACATAGCCAAACTTGCTGATACACCACCCATTGTAGGGTCAGTTAGAACCGAAATAAACGGCAGACCTTTTTCTGATAGACGCTCAAGCGCAGCACTGGTTTTTGCCATTTGCATAAGAGACATCAATGCCTCTTGCATACGAGCGCCACCACTTGCTGAGAAACAAACAAGTGCACAGTTGTTTTCAATTGCTGCATCCACCGCTTTTACGAAGCGAGCACCAACAACTGAACCCATTGAACCGCCCATAAATGAGAATTCAAACGCACACGCCACAAGGGGTAGACCAAGCAGTTCACCTTGCATCACAACTAGCGCATCTTTCTCTCCGCTGTTTTTTTGTGCTGCAGAGATACGCTCTTTGTATCGCTTAGAATCTTTAAATTTCAGTTTATCCTGTGGCTCAAGTTCGGAACCTAATTCAACTCGATTGCCTTCATCTAAAAACGTTTCCAAACGACGACGCGCTTTCATGCGCATGTGATGGTTACACTTTGGACAAACTTCTAGGTTACGCTCTAGTTCAGCATGGTATAAAACCTGTTCACAAGAGGTACATTTAGTCCACACACCTTCTGGGATAGAAGCTTTGCGTGAACTTACTAGGTTGCTTTTCTCTAAAATCTTTTCAAGCCAACTCATGGAAGACCTTTTCTCTCAACTCTTCCGCTTCATTGCGAAAGATATAAATTCGACATAATACCGACGGATTAAACCATATCTTGCAGCTACTGTAGATAAAAAACTGGTTGTACCTATTTTTGATATCATAAATAGCGTATGTTTTCCGCTCACATTCAATGTAAACACTACCGATATTTTGAAATAAGTTTGTAAAATTAGTTCAAATTATCTGGCAAAAACAGTGGACCGATCGGCACTTCAGGTAACCCAAATTCTTCTGGATAGTCTACATCTACCAGGTACAGACCTTCCGCTTTCGCTGTCGCACCCGCTAGTTTGCGATCTTTAGCCTCTAGCAACCATTTGATCCATTCAGGACTCTCTTCACCACGTCCAACCTTTATCAAGCTACCCGTGATGTTACGAACCATATGATGCACGAACGCATTGGCTTTAATATCAATAACCACATAGTTCCCATGGCGCGTAACGTTCAGATGCATCAAGTTTCGAAATGGGCTACGAGACTGACAATGCGCCGCACGAAACGACGTAAAATCATTTTCTCCAAGCAGATACTGCCCTGCCTCATGCATTTTTTTCTCGTCGAGCTCACCATGATAGTGGCTCACACCAGAGTTTAAGATGCCAGGCCGTAAAGCATGATTGAAAATAATGTAACGATAACGGCGCGCTGTCGCTGAGAATCGTGCATGGAAATCATCTGGGACTTCCTTAGCCCAACGAACCGCTATATCACTCGGCATGTTCGCGTTTGCGCCCATGGTCCAAGCTACCATTTTTCGAGTAACGTTGGTATCAAAGTGCACAACTTGTCCTGTGCCATGCACGCCAGCGTCTGTCCGACCAGCACACTGCACTTCAACTGGGTGATTAGCAATAACGGACAATGCTTTCTCTAGCTCTTCTTGGACACTTTTCACTTCTCTTTGGCGCTGCCAACCAAAGTAGTTTGTACCGTTGTACTCGATACCTAATGCGATTCTCATCTTAACCTTCGAACTCTAAAATGGGGCGGGAAGTATATACTCAAGTCACCTCAAGTTGCCAGTTTCAACAAGGATGACGTAGAGGTAGCATCATACTAGCGAGACACAAAAAGGGTAGCCAACGCTACCCTTTTCGATTTATCGGCCATTAATGGCATCAATCAGGCTCTTTGCTTCGCGGCGAATATCATCTTCACCGTAAACAATCGCCTCTTCTAGTAGCTTTATCGCCCCTTGAGAATCGTTCATCTCGAGATAGATTTTAGCAAGGTCCAGTTTTCCAGCAGCTTCAGCGTTGCTATCTACGTCAACATCGCCGATCTCACCGATAACATCTGGAAACTCGTTCAATCCGACATCAAGCTTCAGATCTTCCTCTTCGAACTCACCACCTTCTTTATCGACCTGAGCCATCAATTCATCAATCGTCATAAATTGATTTTTCTTCGGGTCAAAGTCATCCAAGTCGCTTTGCTCTGCCCAGTTTTCTTGCGCGATCTCTGGCTGACTTAGTGCGTCACTCGAATTCCAAACATCACGCTGGTCCTCAGGCACATCTTCCGTAGAACTTACGCTATCGGCAGCTGGTTTAAAGCCATCCCAATCATCTCCAACATCAAGCATGGTTTCAAAATCCATACCTGCGCTTGCGATGGTGTCACTGTCTAACTGACCTTCAAACACCTCTGAACTTGCGTCTTCAGCAAGAAGGTTAGCCATTGAAGATTCATCATCTAAGTCACTTAGCGGCTCACCCTCTGTCGCTGTTGGCTGCACTTCTGGTTCAGTATCAAAACCGTTTTGCTGCGCAAAGACTTCAAACAAAGCATCATGATCGTTATCGGCTTGAATAGCTGGTCTCGATGTCTCTGCTTCAACCTTAGGGCTCTCTGGCGCACCCTCGTTCATTGACGCGAGAACATCTTCCTCATTGAACTCTGGAAGATCTTGGTCGTCAAAACTTAACTCTTCATCCTCACCGGAGATTGGTTCTACATCTACAGTCTCAGAGCTCGGTAATTCTGGCTCTTCTTCCATAGATGCCAAGGCGTCTTCTTCACTGAACTCTGGTAGATCGAGTTCATCAAAATCGAACTCTTCTTCTGCTTCAGTCGCCGACTCAGCTACAGAGCGCTCAGGCTCGATAGATTCTGGTTCATCTAACGTAGGTTCGCCCGCCATAGACGCCAATGCGTCCTCTTCGCTGAACTCTGGCAGATCGAGTTCATCGAAATCGAACTCTTCTTCTGCTTCAGTCGCCGACTCAACTTCAGAGCGCTCAGGCTCGATAGATTCTGGTTCATCTAACGTAGGTTCGCCGGCCATGGAAGCCAATGCATCCTCTTCACTGAACTCTGGCAGTTCGAGTTCATCGAAATCGAACTCTTCTTCTGCTTCAGTAGCCGACTCAGCTTCAGAGCTCTCAGGCTCGATAGACTCTGGGTCATCAAACGCAGGTTCGCCCGCCATGGACGCCAATGCATCCTCTTCACTAAACTCTGGCAGTTCGAGTTCATCGAAATCGAACTCTTCTGCTTCAGTAGCAGACTCAGCTTCAGAGCGCTCAGGCTCGATAGACTCTGATTCATCTAACGTAGGTTCGCCTGCCATGGACGCCAGTGCGTCTTCTTCGCTGAACTCTGGTAGTTCGAGTTCATCAAAATTGAATTCATCTTCTGCTTCAGTCGCCAACTCAACTTCAGAGCGCTCAGGCTCGACAGGCTCTGGTTCATCAAACGCAGGTTCGTCGGCCATGGATGCCAGTGCATCTTCTTCACTGAACTCTGGTAGTTCGAGTTCATCAAAATTGAACTCTTCTTCTGCATTGGTGGCCGAATCAGTTTCTGATGCTAGTTCTGAACTTTCTGGCTCACTTTTGTTACCCGAGTTTTGTTCTTGTTCTGGTTGAGTTTCACTTTCTAGTTCAGGCTCATCCAGTAGCCAATCCTCTTCTTGTGGAACACCAAATTCATTTTCTACTGTATTTGGTGTCGGAGTGAACGCCGGAGCGTCTTCTTCTGTCTCAACTTGAGGCGGCACTTTAGCATCAGGCTCTACTGATGCACCTTGCGTTGACTTAGAATTGGCATCCTCTTCTTGTTGTGGCGAAGATTCCTCTATCTCAGCTTGCGGCTCTTCAACTTGTTGTTGCGCTAAATCATCTTCAGTATCAAATAGCGCATCCAGTTCAGCAGAAAAGTCCGCTTTTTCTTGCTCTGTAGGCTGAAGCTCTTCACTGTCTGACTCAAACAAGTCGTCTAGCTCGCTCATTAAAGGATCGTTCTCTGGTGAGAGGTCCTCTAAATCACCCAGAAACTCATCGCTGCTAAATGGCTCTGAAGCAGTTTCTGGCTCGGTTAATGGTTGCTCTGGCGCTGTTTGTTGTGGGTCTGGTTGACTGTCACTTAATAAAGCGTCGATGTCCAAACCAGACTCAATTTCCGGCTCTTCATGAGCGGGCTCTGACTCGGCTATTGAAGATGGTTTTTCGTCGCCGTCTGGTTCGCCAAAACCAAGTGAAGCGAGTAACTCTTCCTCTTCCGATTTATTCTGTGCAGGGCTTTCGTCCTCTCGAATCAGATCATCAAACGGATCTAACTCAGTCTCAGTTTCTGTCTCTTCATCAAGTTCGGATGTGACGTCATCAATGAGTTCATCCAGTAAATCTGTGCTATCTGCATCTAACTCTTCAATCGAGTCATCACCTTCAAAACCAGAGAGTGCTTCTAGCTCATTCAGTGGGTCAAACTCGTCGTCTGTTTCATCTTCGTCAAAATCGATCAGTTCATCGAGTAAGTCCGTACTGTTTTCATCTAGAACGGCGTCTTCGCTGGCGTCACCTTCAACTTCTGTCGACTCAGTAACAGGCTGCTCGTATTGAGCTAATAGCTTATCGATATCGTCATCAGATGCCTCTCCTGCGCTAAAATCATCATCCGATACGGGCTGTTTTAGTTCAGGTTCATCGGTATCTAGGTCGAAGTCGTCATTGCCAAGTTCCGCAAACAAGTCATCAAGCATATCCTGATCGACAGTGTCACTTGGTAACTCTTCTGACGGTTCATCTGCTGCAAGTAGTTCCGCAAATGCGTCTTCTGAAAGCGAGTCTGCTTTCTCGTTCGTATCATCTGAAAGATCGAAGCCAGCCTCATCGTCATCGAGCACTTCTAGTTCTGGAGCAACCTCATCTAAGGCTCGCTCCATCTCTTCTAAACCAAGCGCTTTTTCTTCGCCGTTAACTTGGATACCATTGTTCGATGACTCAAACTCATCCAGACCAACATCCAGGTCGCCGTCATCACCGATACCCGCAAATGGGTCATCGTCCCCTTCTAAGTTGAAATCCAGTTCTTCATCGTCAAGGTTGGCAAAGACGTCTTCTTCTAAATCTGGCTTCTCTTCTTGTGTAGCCTGAGTATTAATATCTTCATCTGCGAACAACTCATCATCAAGTGTGAGTTCTTCATCCAGCTCGTCCGTCGCCGCTAAACCAATTGGCGCAGCTAATGGATCGGTTTCCTGCTGCGATTGCGCAGCAGGCTCTTCCTCTTTGTTTTTAGAACGGCGACCAAGCAACATCACAACCAATAGTGCCAGCAATGCACCTGGAATAAGCGCCGCTAAGCCGACAAGCCAACCATTAGACAAAATCTTGTCAATCGTACTTGGCTGTATGCGTTGTTGCTCAGCAAGGCGCTGGCGCTCTTCAGCAAGCAGTTTCTCGACTTCCGAGCGAATGCGTTCTTCGTCATTCAGCTCATTTTTCAAGGTTTCAACTTCGCTTTGCACTTCTGACAACATTAAGCGAAGACGATGGTTCTTCTCTTCCAATGACTCTAATTCACTTTGTGAGCCTTGAAGTTTGTCTTTTAACGCACTGACCTGCTTTTCACCCTGCGGAGAGGTGTTCACAGGTGGCGCAGGAATAACTGGTATTGTTTTTTGAACCGGTTTTGGTTCCGCAGCTACAGTGATTTCTGGTTTAGGAGCAACAGGCTTGGGTTCTACTTTTATTTGTGGCTTTGGTTGCTCGGTGACGCGTTGCGCTGGCGTGGCTCTATTTGTCGGCTTCGGCTGTTTTAACTTAGCCTCGTGCGCCTTCATAATCGCAACAGCTTGCTCTGTAGTCGCGCTTTGCACTTGCTCTAGAGACGGTACTCGTAGTCGACTCCCTGGAATCAACTCATGAATGTTTTGGTTCTCAAACGCTTGAGGGTTAATTCGATAAATGGCAAGAAGCGTTTGTTGAACGGTAACACCGCGTGAAGGTCGTAATTCTGAAGCGATCGACCATAGTGTTTGATTTTCACCAGTCGGACCAAAGAAACGTGACGGCTGAGTATTTGCAGGAGGAGCAGGTAATGCTCGCTCAATATCTTCAGCATAGCTCGGAGATGATTGCACTTCACCAGACGGTCCAACAAGACGAATTCCTTCGGCTTGAACCACTGATGATGTCTGAGTCGCGCTCATCAACACAAGGGCTGCTAACAAACGCTTATAATTTTGACGCATAGAAGGCTCAGTTTTGTGCTAAATACAATTTGAAATGGTGATCGGTTAAATATATCGGATATCACATGCAAAACTATAGCGTTGAGAATAAAAAATGTGTGGCTCTCGCCATATTCGTACTAATCTCACACTATTTTGTTCCGTTCGTACAAAAAAGCCTCGCACAGTGCGAGGCTTTGAAATGAACTGGTAAGTGACTTAGTAGTAATCGCGGATCAGAACTTCAGCGATTTGTACCGCGTTAGTTGCTGCGCCTTTACGCACGTTATCCGCCACAACCCACAAGTTTACACCACTGTGGTGGCTGATATCGTTGCGGATTCGACCAACCATAACATGATCTTTACCGCCCGCATCACGCACTTGTGTCGGGAAGTCATCACCGTGGAAGACTTCAATGCCTTCTGTTTGCTCAAGCAAGTTAACAACTTCTTGTGCATCGATTGGAGAGCGAGTCTCAATGTGAAGCGCTTCAGCATGACCATAGAATACCGGCACACGCACACACGTTGGGTTTACTGTGATTGATGGATCGTTAAAGATCTTCTGTGTTTCCCACACCATTTTCATTTCTTCTTTGGTGTAGCCATTTTCCATCATCTGATCGATTTGCGGAATACAGTTAAACGCAATCTGTTGAGAGAATTGCTTCTTATCCGCTGGCAGACCGTTTAGAAGCTTAGCCGTTTGACCTGCTAGTTCGTCAATGCCCGCTTTACCCGCACCAGATACGGATTGGTATGTAGATACGTTAATACGCTCAATACCCACTGCATCGTGAATTGGTTTTAGTGCCACCAGCATTTGAATGGTCGAACAGTTTGGGTTCGCGATGATGTTACGGTTACGAAACTCTGCAATCGCTTCTGGGTTTACTTCTGGCACAACAAGAGGAATGTCGTACTCATAACGGAAGTGTGAAGTGTTGTCGATAACGATAACACCTTCATCTGCCGCGATTGGCGCCCATTTTTCAGATAGTTCACCACCAGCAGAGAACAACGCAATATGAGCTTGAGACCAATCAAACTCTTCAACGTTCTGTACACGAACCGTTTTGCCATTAAAGCGATAAGTCTTGCCTTCGCTACGCTCACTTGCCAATAAGTGAATGTCACCCACTGGGAATTTACGTTCTTGAAGCACTTCTAAAATTGTTTCACCGACCGCACCGGTCGCACCTAAAATGGCAACATTATATTGCTGGCTCATTGACTTACCTCAATCTGAAAACCTAGTTCTGCTAATGGAGCAAGGTTACATGTTTTGTTACCCACTAGCGTGACAGCGCTGTATTCACGGCGATCCCAGTAGTTTTTACGCATCAGGTCAAAAGCGCCTGGCTTACTGATCTCACGACGGAAAAGAGCGTCATCTCTACGCACATCATAGATTAACTGCGTGATGTTATGCAGTGTTGCTTCATCCCAAGCTCTGTCCAATACCATAGTTGGAACAGGCGCGGTTGGCAGTAAATCGCTGGCATGCGCACGTAATTCGTTATTTAAGAACTCACAGTAGCTGTTGAAAATCATCGTCGTACCGCGAGCTTTCCCTTCCAAGCCGTAGCCTGCAACGTGAGGGGTTGCGAATGCTAGCAGAGGCAGAAGCTCCATATCAACCTCTGGTTCAAATTCAAATACGTCAAGCGCTGCGGTAAAACCGTCGTTTTTCAAAAGACGTTGCTTCAATGCCTCGTTATCAACGATTGGACCTCGCGCGGCGTTAATCAAAATCTGATCACCACGAAGCGAGTTTAAAACCGTTTCATCAATTAAATGATAAGTTGGATATGGGCCATCTTTGGTGATTGGCGTATGTAGTGTAATGATGTCTGAGCTTTCAATCAGTTCTGTCAACGGAGTAAAGCTACGAGGATCACCAGCCTCTTGTTTGAATGGGTCATTGATGAGAACTTTAATCCCCATGCCTTTCAAACATTTCTCTAGGTAGCTACCTACTTGGCCTGCACCAATAATACCTACCGTCTTGTCAAATACCGAGAAGCCTTGTTGCTGAGCGAGCACCATCATTACGCTGAACGCATACTCCGCCACACCCACTTTGTTACAACCCGGCGCAGCGGTGAAGAATATACCTTTCTCTTTTAAAAGCGCTTGGTCGACATGATCCATACCTGCTGTTGCGGTACCAACAAACTTTAGCTTGTTTGCTTTGCTGATTAGATCGGCATTCACTTTGGTTACCGAGCGAATCATTAGGGCATCAACATCCACTAAATCATCAGCCGTCAGTGTACGACCTGGTTTTAGAATCACTTCACCGAGTTGGCTGAATAGCTCTTCAGCGTACGGCATATTTTCATCAACAATAATTTTCATAGCGCCAGCGTTTTAACATCCATTTGTATGAGTTCGTTTATTCGCAAGATGCGAAACTAAAACGATTGTGCCCTTTTCCCGAAAAATCTCAAGAAATAACCCTAATAAACCTCAAGGAGATTGGCTCCAAAGAAATCGTTTAACGGGAAGCAACGTAAAAAGCAGAAATTGAGAAAAGAAAAAGCCCGGCTAAATAGCCGGGCAAAGTTCCAGAACAAAAGGATCCTATCCCGCTCTCCATGGGATAGAGTCTGCGTCTGTTCGATCAGTGTGACTGATCAAGCTCTGGAAACTGGATTGTTGACGCTGTTCTCACTCACGTGGCGCGCCAACAAATTCAGTTAACCTTGGTACTTTTTAATAACCAAAGTTGCGTTTGTGCCGCCAAAGCCAAAGCTGTTTGACATTACGGTTGTTAACTCTGCATCACGTGCTTCTGTCACGATGTCCAGACCTTGAGCTGCTTCGTCCAAGTTTTCAATATTGATGCTTGGAGCAATGAAGTTTTTGTCTAGCATAAGTGTTGAGTAAATCGCTTCGTGCACACCAGCGGCGCCTAGTGCGTGACCAGTCATTGCTTTTGTTGCAGAGATTGCTGGGCTGTTCTCACCAAACAATTGTTGGATCGCACCAAGCTCTTTCACGTCACCAACTGGTGTCGACGTGCCGTGCGTGTTGATGTAATCCACACCGTCAACGTCTTGCATCGCCATCTTCATACAACGGATCGCGCCTTCTCCTGATGGTGCTACCATGTCGTAGCCATCTGAAGTCGCACCGTAACCTACGATCTCACCGTAGATTTTCGCGCCACGTGCTAGAGCGTGCTCAAGTTCTTCGATAACCAGCATGCCGCCACCGCCAGAGATAACGAAACCATCACGGTCCGCATCATACGTACGAGATGCTTTGTCTGGAGTGTCGTTGTATTTCGTTGACAGCGCACCCATGGCGTCAAACATCATGGTTTGAGACCAATCAAGCTCTTCACCGCCACCCGCAAAAACAATGTCTTGTTTACCAAGTTGAATAAGCTCCATCGCGTGACCGATACAGTGTGCAGAGGTAGCACATGCAGAGCTCATTGAGTAGTTCACACCACGAATCTTAAATGGCGTAGCAAGACAAGCGGAAACCGTAGAAGACATAGTACGAGGAACCATGTAAGGGCCAACTCGTTTTACGCCTTTTGCGCGCATCGTGTCTGTCGCTACCGTTTGGTTGTATGCAGAAGCACCGCCAGAACCCGCAACGATACCGGTACGATCGTTTGAAACCTGATCCTCTGTAAGACCAGCGTCTGCGATTGCCTGCTCCATTGATAGGTATGCATAAGCAGCCGCATCACCCATAAAGCGCATCTGCTTACGGTCGATGTGTTCCGCCGGGTTGATTTTTAGGTCACCCCATACTTGCGAACGAAGACCGTGTTCTTTGAACTGCTCAGATGCAGTGATGCCAGATTTGCCCGCTTTAAGAGACGCTAGAACTTCTTCGACGTTGTTACCGATACTTGAAACAATACCCATACCGGTGATTACGACTCGTTTCATTATGACATTCCTATAATTCAAAAATCCGCTAGATGATAACTAAGATAGTCAACAAAAGTGGTCAGCTTTCCCATAAATTCGTACAATCGCCCCATTCTTACCGCGCCAAATCACAAATTTGCACCATTATGACTTCAATAAAAAACGCAGAACTTGGTTGGAACGAAGCTGGTACTCCGGTTTCAGACCAATTTGATGATGTTTACTTCTCTAACGTAAACGGTCTTGAAGAGACACGCTACGTTTTCTTAAAACAAAATCATCTCCCAGAAAGATGGCAGGAATTTGACCAAAGACGTTTTGTCATTGGTGAAACAGGATTTGGCACGGGATTAAACTTCTTAGCAGTATGCCAGTGGTTTAGTGAGTTTCGTCGTCAGCATCCAGACGCAGCATTGAAAGAGCTGCATTTTATTAGCTTTGAAAAATACCCGCTAAGCCAAGCGGATTTAAAGAAGGCGCATGAAGCTTGGCCTGAGCTAGCTGAGTACGCGGAAAAGTTACAAAAGCACTACCCTGTCGCCGTACCTGAGTGTCACCGCATTGTGCTTGAAGATGGCGCAATTACACTCGACCTTTGGTTTGGCGACATCAAAGACTGCATGCCGCAAGTCCCATACAACGAGCAAGGTTTGATTGACGCTTGGTTTTTAGATGGATTCGCGCCAAGTAAAAACCCAGAAATGTGGAACCAAAATCTGTTCAACAACATGGCTAAGTTAGCCAAGCAAGACTGTACAGTTGCCACTTTTACCGCAGCGGGCTTTGTGCGTCGAGGATTGAACGAAGCAGGCTTTGCAATGAAAAAAGTCAAAGGCTTTGGCACCAAGCGAGAAATGATCGCAGGTTCGATGGAACAACGTGAAAAGCAGTCGAACCATCTCCCTTGGTTCAATCGCACAGCATCTAGCAATCTTGATTCGATTGCTATCATTGGTGGTGGTATAGCCAGCGCGGCGTTAGCGAAAACGTTGGTTCGTCGTGGCCAAAACGTCACGCTTTACTGTAAAGACACTCAACCAGCCGAAGGAGCGTCGGGTAATCGTCAAGGGGCCGTGTATCCCTTGTTGAACGGTCCTCATACTGGTGTTTCGCGTGTGTTTGCGCCTGCATTTTTGTTTGCAAGACAATTTATTGAACAAGCTGCGAAGTCGGTTACATTCGATCACGATTGGTGTGGTGTAACTCAGCTAATGTGGGATGAAAAATCTGCTGATAAGCTGGAAAAGATGCTTGCGGGTAATTTTCCTTCTGAATTGATTCAAAAACTGTCCGCCGAGGAAACTGCGAATACTATCGGATTACCTATCGATATGTCGTCTGTGCACTATCCTATGGGAGGGTGGTTGTGCCCTGCCGAGCTAACGCGTGGGTTAATCAAACAATTAGAACAGACATCGTTACTCTCAACGAAGTTTGAACATCACGTTGAAGCATTAAATTGGGATGAAGACCATCAGCTTTGGACACTAACGGTCAATGGTCAAACATTTGAGCACTCAACCGTTGTGGTTGCGAATGGCCATGAGTTCCAAACATTGAGCCAAACCGCTTCCCTGCCGATGGGACAGGTGAAAGGGCAAGTCAGTCATGCTCCGGCAACCGAAACGCTGAGTCAATTGAAAACGGTATTGTGTTACGACGGCTACATGACGCCTGTTAACCCAAACAATCAGCACCTGTGCATAGGCGCAAGCTACGATCGCTGTCACCTAGACTACGAATTTGATGAAAACGCTCAGAAGGATAACGCAGAAAAATTAGTTAAGTGCGTACCGAACCAAGAATGGCCAAAAGAGGTAGATATCAGTGGCAATCGATCTCGCCAAGGTATTCGCTGCGTGAGCCGAGATCACTTACCATTTGTCGGAAATGTGGGTGACTTTGAGACGATAAAAACGCAATACGCCAACTTACAAAATCAAAAAGCAGAAGAGGTAGAAACCGTTCATCAGTTCACTAACCTATTCTGCTTCTTAGGTTTAGGATCTCGTGGGCTGAGCTCTGCACCATTGTTAGCTGAAGTGTTGGCCTCGCAAATCTGTGGGGACCCGCTGCCATTACCTGTTGATGTATTGACCGAACTTCATCCAAGTCGAATGTGGGTTCGTAAACTAAGAAAAGGCAAAGCCATTACTGAGCTGTAAGAGTATCCTCTCGTTTACATTCCCGACGCAAATATGTGTCGGGAATCACTAACTCATTAAGTCACTCGTGTTGAAATTACTTCAGCCGTGCAATTGCCCGTTTCACTTGTTCTGCCACTTCCGGATTTACCGCCTCACCAGACTCCACGTCAAAGTTCTCGTAGAAGCTCGGCACAGATAGCGATGCTTTCACATCTGCTCCGAAAAATTGCGCGGAACCTGTTGCCGCTGCAAGAACGCTCTGTGCGCCACCCGGACCAGGAGAAGTTGCTAAGTAAACGACTGGCTTGTTTTGGAATACGTTGCGCTCAATGCGCGTCGCCCAATCAAATAGGTTTTTATACGCTGCTGGGTATGAACCGTTATGCTCTGCGAAGGAAACAACAATAGCGTCAGCCTCAGCCAAATCACGTAAAAATGCGACTGCACCTTCAGCTTGACCAATTTCTTTCTCTTTGTCTTCGCTAAACATCGGTACTTGATAATTGTTTAAGTCTAAAACGTTCACTTGAGCGTCTTCGACTTGGTTTGCTGCGTATGTAGCAAGTAATTTGTTGATTGAGGTAGAGCTGGTAGAAGCACCAAATGCGACAATTTTCATGGTTGTAATCCTTTGTTCACGTTTTATGCTAACCAGAATAAAAGTTGAACAGTTTCGCTACAACCACAAAAATTTTATGGAGAGGTTCGAATTTTTCGAAGTAGTAAATGATTTGGACTAATAAATGGAGAACGACGTTCGGAGATTAAGCCTGAGCCTGCAGTTCTTGCCACAAGTCACTGACGATCGCGCGATCAGCTGGGCTTAACTCGGTACGAGCGTCTTCCAAACTGCTCTCAATGCGTGACTTCAGCTCAGTAATATCGCTAATGCCTTCTTCTTCACAAGATGCCGCAGACAAAGAGATGTGACCACGTAGATAACCACCAGCAAACAATTCATCGTCAGATGCTGTTTCAATTCGAGCATCAATCAGTTCCAGTAGTTTTTCTTCAAATTCAATAATCATGGTGTATCTCTGAGGTTATTTGAGGTTATTTAACGCAAAAGTCTGACGCTTCCAGCGGCTTGGTTTGGTAAAACGCACGCAGAGCATCCGAAAGCATTTTCACTCGCAAAGGCAAGCCAGCTTCCAAAATACCTAACACTTCTTTATGCACTTTCTGCATAAAGCCGAGCCTATCTGGTTCAAAATCGCCGTGTAGATTGTCACAACTCACCGTAAAAGGGAAGCCAGCACTTTGTGCCAGAATCCATTCATAAGCTTGCGGACGCACTTCAACTTTCTCAAACTCCGCTTGAACTTCTGCCGTGCGCCCATCGGGTTCATACCAATAGCCAAAATCTTCCAGCAAACGACGCTCTGGCCCTGCCACACACCAATGCGAGATTTCGTGTAATGCGGAGGCATAAAAACCCCGAGCAAAAATAATCCGATGATGAGGATGCTCATCATCAGCAGGAAGATAAATAGGCTCATCACCACCTAACTCCAATTTCGTATTAAATTGGTCTAAAAAGGTGTCATTGAAAATGGTGATAAGGTCTTGGTATTCGTGGGTCATCGTCGAGTTTGTACTTCAGTTTGACATGCGCTGCGTATTGTCGCTGTTTTTATCTATAAGGTAAAGGTGCTCCCACAGTTTTGGTTATTAGTTGAATTTATCTGAACATCGCTTTCTCCATATAATTTCTCATTCGTCAGCGTACTCATTTGCTACTACACTCTCGCCTTATTTTGATGCTGCTCAAACTGCTGTTTTTTAAGCGGTTTGATTACAGGCATGTTGCTGGTTTTAATCACTTTTTAAGAATGATAAAACCTTTTGTAAGTGTTGTTGCTGCGCCTACGATGATTCACGTAGAACGTAGTGACTTTTTACGTTGAGTGTCTCCCTATGTTGCTAAGTGTGTTGTATATCATTGGTATCACGGCTGAAGCCATGACAGGTGCGTTGAGTGCTGGTAGAAGAAAAATGGACTGGTTTGGTGTTATGTTGGTGGCCAGTGCAACGGCCATTGGTGGTGGCACCGTACGTGACATTTTACTGGGACACTACCCTCTTGGTTGGGTAAAAAACCCAGAGTTCCTGGCAATCACGTGTGTTGCGGGTGTACTTACCACAGGCTTAGCGAAATGGGTGATTAAGCTAAAAGGTCTATTCATCCGCCTTGATGCGTTAGGTTTGATCGTGTTCAGCATCATCGGAACTAAGATTGCGATGGGCATGGGCTTACACCCTGGGATCTGTATGGTTTCAGCGCTAGTAACGGGTGTATTCGGTGGGCTACTCCGCGACTTAATCTGTCGCCAAACACCGTTGGTACTGCATGAAGAACTTTACGCTTCTGTCGCTCTTATCGCATCAGGAATGTACTTAGCGCTATTAGAATTTAATGTTCCCGATGTAACAGCCACTATCATTACGCTGATCACCGGTTATATGCTGCGTATGGCTGCGGTACGTTTTAAGTGGCGTCTCCCTTCTTTCAATTTGGAAACGGAAGGCTCACTCCATTAAGCAAAAACTACTTAAACAAAAAAGGTTGCCTGATAAAATTGTGCCACCCGCGATTAAGTGAGTGGCATAATTTTATATTCAGTCATCCTGAACAGCGACGAAGGAGCATGATTCAGGATCTATTATCCGAGCACTCTGTTGTCAGAGATGTTTCTTTCTCTTTTCATCGCGCTGAAATTAGATTCCTAGTCTCGCTATAGCTCGCTGGAATGACACAAAGCTCTTAAATCTTCGGTGTTTCAGTTGTTACGCCATGGTTTTGACCACGATGACGCAGCAAATGATCCATCACCACAATCGCTAGCATCGCTTCAGCAATTGGTACGGCACGAATACCCACACAAGGATCATGACGGCCTTTGGTGATCAACTGAGTTGGCTCACCTTCTTTTGTGATGGTCTCACCCGGAACTGTGATGCTTGATGTTGGCTTAAGCGCAATGTTAGCCACAATGTCTTGACCAGTTGAGATACCGCCAAGAATACCGCCCGCGTGATTACTGCCAAAACCTTCAGGAGCAAGCGTATCACGGTGTTGACTGCCTTTTTGGTTTACCACATCAAAGCCATCACCAATCTCAACGCCTTTCACCGCATTAATGCTCATTAGCGCGTGTGCAATGTCGGCATCAAGACGATCAAATACAGGTTCACCAAGACCAACAGGCACGTTAGTTGCCACAACCTGAATTTTCGCGCCAATTGAGTCGCCTTCTTTTTTCAGGTCACGGATAAGTTGGTCAAACGCTTCTACCTTGTCCACATCTGGGCAAAAGAACGCGTTGTTTTCGATTTCGTTCCAATCTACCTTGTCGATAGAAACATCACCCATTTGTGATAAATACGCGCGAATCTCAACACCAAACTCATCTTTCAAGTATTTCTTCGCGATTGCACCCGCCGCCACACGCATTGCGGTTTCACGAGCAGACGAACGGCCGCCACCTCGATAGTCACGGATGCCATACTTTTGGTGGTAAGTATAATCAGCATGACCCGGACGGAATTTATCTTTGATGTCCGAGTAATCTTTTGAGCGCTGATCGGTGTTTTCAATTAGCAAACCGATCGATGTGCCTGTGGTTTTGCCTTCAAAAACACCAGAAAGAATTTTAACTTCATCCGGTTCACGACGTTGTGTGGTGTAACGTGATGTGCCTGGACGACGGCGGTCGAGATCGATTTGCAGATCTGCTTCTGTAATTTCTAACCCCGGAGGACATCCGTCTACGATACATCCCAGTGCGATACCGTGACTTTCCCCGAATGTCGTCACTCGGAAATGTTGTCCGATACTGTTTCCTGCCATTACTTCCTCAAGTTTTTATCGCTACGCCCTCTCAAACCAGAGCGCAACTGCTTTCCAATTCTTCGTGGATTCATAGTGGCTTTATTACGTTTTGATGTAAAGAGTTAATATCGGCGAGGTATGCATAAAAAAACACCGAGCATAAAGCTCGGTGTTTTGACATTTAGTGCAAGACCCTATTAGTCTTTGTACAGTTTAAACTCTTCTGCACACTCAACCAGCTGGTCACGCGTTAGCATGAATACGCCGTGACCGCCGTTCTCGAACTCAATCCAAGTGAAAGGAATCTCTGGGTACTGTTCCATCATGTGAATCATTGAGTTGCCAACTTCACAGATAAGAATACCGTTATCTGTTAGGTAGTCTGGTGCATTTGCAAGAATACGACGCACAAGTTTTAGGCCATCCGTACCCGCTGCTAAACCAAGCTCAGGTTCGTGTGTGAACTCGTCTGGCAGGCTGTTCATGTCTTCTTCATCCACATATGGTGGGTTAGACACGATCAAGTTGTACTTCTCTTTTGGTAAGTCGCGGAACAAGTCAGAGCGAATTGGGAACACTTGCTGCTCCATGCCATGATCTTGTACGTTTTGCTCAGCCACTTGTAGAGCATCTGTAGAGATGTCGATCGCATCCACTTCAGCTTCAGGGAAAGCGTGCGCACAAGCAATCGCGATACAACCAGAACCCGTACATAGGTCCATGATGCGCGTAGGCTCTTCCACCAACCAAGGTTGGAATTCTGCTTGAATCAACTCACCAATTGGAGAGCGTGGCACGAGTACGCGCTCATCAACGAAGAATTCAAGACCGCAGAACCACGCTTTGTTGGTTAGATATGCAGTTGGTGTACGTTCATTGATACGTTTTACTACGCGCTCAACAATACGCAGACGCTCGCTGGTCGTTAGGCGAGAGTTTAATACGTGCGGAGGCACATCAATCGGCAAGTATAAGGTTGGCAGGATAAGCTGAACCGCTTCATCCCACGCATTATCAGTACCATGACCGTAAAACAGGTTCGCTGCGTTAAAGCGGCTTACCGTCCAACGAATCATATCTTGAAGGGTATGCAGCTCCGATACCGCTTCTTCTACAAAAATCTTATCCAAAATTGCCTCCGAAAAGCGCTACAATACTGCCAATAAAAGTTTATTAATGAAATTGTTTACCTAATGAGCAAAAAAGACACCGAACACGATGACGATTTCGCCTTGTTTCAGGAAGCAGTACAGGGCGTAAAAAAGTTGCGACAGGATACCATAATCCAGCAACCAAAAAAAAATACTAAGCAAAAAGAAATCAAGCGCTCCAACCGTGAAGCGAGTGATTCTGAGTTTTACTTCTCCGACGAGTTTGTCCCTCTCTTAAATGAAGATGGCCCAACTCGTTATGCACGTGACGACGTCTCCACTTATGAAGTTAAACGTCTACGTCGCGGCGTGTATGTACCGGACGTATTCCTCGATATGCACGGCATGACACAACAAGAAGCTAAACGCGAACTTGGTGCGATGATCGCCTACTGCGTCAAAAACGAGATTCACTGTGCGTGTGTGCAACATGGCATTGGTAAACACATCCTGAAACAGAAAGCGCCACTTTGGTTAGCACAACACCCAGACGTAATGGCTTTCCACCAAGCGCCACTAGAATTCGGCGGTGATGGTGCGTTGTTAGTTTTGCTCTCGATTCCAGAAAAGTAACTAGCTCACTGTAGAAGCAATTAAACAAAAAGGCAGGAAATTTCCTGCCTTTCTTCATTCTATATCTAATGTTTAAATGCTTATTTGGTTTCGACGCTTATGGCGTAATATGCCACAGCACTTCACCGTTTTGCGTTTGTAGATCGTATTCAATACACACTAGACCTGATGTAGGAAACATCGGTGGTGCCATGTCTTTTACAAACTCTGAAGTGAGATAACCAACCAAAGGCAAGTGAGAGACAAGCAGAAGCGAGTCTAGTTTTTCCACTTCAATCAATGCACTTGCAAAATCAAATACATGCTCAGATTGGCCGTAAGGTGTAATATCTTCACAAGTTTCGATGCTTTTTGCAGCAAAATACTCGCTGATCTCTTGCCAAGTTTGTTGAGCTCTAATGTACGGACTCACCAACACTTTATCGAATTGCGCAAAACCTTGTTCTTTACAGGCTCTCGCAACCGCTTCTGATTCGACTCTGCCTCTTGGGGTCAATTGTCGTGCTGCGTCTGAATCTGCAAAATGCTCGGCTTCGCCGTGACGCATGATGAATATTTTCATGTTATTTCCTAGGGATAGCTAACGCTACCAAAAGGTTGACTGCTATCTTTATTAGATAGACGGGGCTAACTTTAATAATGACGAAACAAAAATACTGATATAATTATCTGTTCATTATACCAATTCGCTTGCTAAAGATAGCGACTTTCTTAACAATCTATTAAAAAGAATGTATTCAGTTCATCACAGTATTTAACTGTGCTATGAGTTCAGAGCATTCATTCAAACAGTTCTTCCCCATACGCAAACGCGATGGGCCTGTGCAGAAGTCTACGAATAACAAAAATACGGCAAGCAGTATTTGTCGAAACGCAAACTTTGCGCCCCCTAGCTAGGGGTTCATAATTACTGTAATGCGAAATCTGGAGACGCATCGTGCATCTAAGTCCTAACGATTCAAATCAATACCGCTACATTACCTTGAGCAATGATCTGCGTGTACTGCTGATTCATTCCGAGACAGCTCAACAGTCAGCAGCTGCTCTAGCAGTGAACGTTGGACACTTCGACGACCCAAACGATCGCCAAGGTCTGGCACACTATTTAGAACATATGCTTTTTTTGGGTACGGAAAAATACCCTAAAGTGGGCGAGTTTCAAAGTTATATTAGCCAGCATGGAGGAACAAATAACGCTTGGACGGGTACTGAGCACACTTGTTTCTTTTTTGATGTTACTCCGAATGCCTTTGAAAATGCCTTAGATCGATTTAGCCAATTTTTTACCGCACCATTGTTTAACGAAGAAGCTTTAGACAAAGAACGCCAGGCTGTCGACTCCGAATACAAACTCAAACTTAATGACGATTCTCGCCGCCTGTATCAAGTCAACAAAGAAGTCATCAATCCAGATCACCCTTTCTCTAAGTTCTCAGTCGGCAACCTAGATACATTAGGTGACCGAGATGGTAAATCCATCCGCGACGAAATTGTCGAGTTTCACCACTCTCAATACTCTGCCGATCTCATGACGTTGACGCTCTTTGGGCCACAGTCGCTCGATGCTCAGCAAGCGTGGGTAGAAGCCATGTTTGCCAATATCCCAAACCACCACCTTCGTGGAAAATCGATTGATGTCCCCATTAGCACCAAAGAAAGTACCGGAATTTTAGTTCAAGTTGAACCAATCAAAGAATTTCGAAAACTCATTCTCACCTTCCCAATGCCGGGAATGGATAAGCACTACGGCGTTAAACCACTCTCTTACTTCGCGCATTTACTCGGCTATGAAGGCGAAGGCAGCTTAATGCTCCAGCTAAAAAATGAAGGCTGGATTACGTCACTTTCTGCAGGAGGCGGCGCTAGTGGTAGCAACTATCGAGATTTTACGGTTAGCTGCACACTCACCCCGCTGGGTCTCAACCACGTTGACAACATCATCCAAGCGGTTTTTCAATACCTCTCGATGATCAAACAAGACGGGCTAGATGAATGGCGCTATCTCGAAAAACAAGCGGTGCTTGAGTCGGCGTTTCGTTTCCAGGAACCATCTCGACCAATGGATTTGGTTAGCCACCTTGTTATCAATATGCAGCATTATCAGCCAGACGATACCATTTATGGCGACTACAAAATGGCGGGCTATGATGAACAACTGCAGCGTTCGTTGCTGCAATACTTAACCATCGATAATGTCCGCGTAACCCTGATTGCAAAAGGACTGGAATACAATCGTACTGCCGAATGGTACTTTACTCCGTATTCCGTCACGCCTTTTAGTGATGAGCAACGCCGCTTCTATCAACAAATCGATCCAAGCTGGCAGTTCGTCTTACCAGAAAAGAACCCTTATATTTGCTACGATCTCGATCCCATGCCGTTCGAAAATGGTGGTTCACTACCAGAGTTAATTGAAGATCTCGAAGGCTTCCGACTTTGGCATTTACAAGATGATGAATTTCGCGTGCCAAAAGGCGTTGTATATGTCGCTATCGACAGCTCTCATGCTGTTGCATCGCCGAAGAACATTGTCAAAACTCGCCTATGTGTCGAGATGTTCCTCGATTCGCTAGCAAAAGAAACCTATCAAGCGGAAATCGCAGGGATGGGTTACAACATGTATGCTCACCAAGGCGGGGTTACCTTAACCCTCTCAGGGTTCAGCCAAAAACTGCCTCAATTGTTGGAAATGATCCTGCACCGTTTTGCTTCTCGAGATTTCAGCCCTGCACGCTTTGAAACCATCAAGCAGCAACTGTTACGTAACTGGAGAAATGCTTCACAAGATCGTCCTATTTCGCAGCTGTTTAACGCACTTACAGGGCTACTTCAACCCAATAACCCGCCTTTCGCAACCTTAGTCGAAGCGCTAGAAGAAATCGAAGTCGATGAACTCTCAGTATTCGTAGAATCAATTCTTGCAGAGCTGCACGTTGAAATGTTTGTTTACGGAGATTGGCAGCGTCAACAAGCGCATGACATGGCGACGACCTTAAAGGATGCCCTAAGAGTAAAAGAGCAGCGTTATGAAGAGGCGCTCCGCCCACTCATCATGCTGGGAAAAAACGGCAGTTTTCAACGTGAAGTACATTGTAACCAGCAAGATTCGGCGGTCGTTATTTACCACCAGTGTGAGGATATTGAGCCTCGTAGCATTGCTCTATACTCATTGGCGAACCATCTCATGTCGGCAACATTTTTCCACGAGATCCGCACAAAACAGCAATTAGGTTACATGGTGGGCACTGGCAATATGCCACTTAATCGTCATCCGGGTATTGTGCTTTATGTGCAGTCACCCAATGCAGCACCTGCCGAGCTGGTTACCTCAATCGATGAGTTCTTAAATGCCTTTTATATGGTGCTGTTAGAACTGAACGATTACCAGTGGCATAGCAGTAAGCGCGGCTTGTGGAATCAAATAGCGACGCCGGACACCACACTGCGAGGTCGTGCTCAGCGTCTTTGGGTTGCAATAGGAAACAAAGACACCGAGTTTAACCAACGTGACAAGGTACTTTCTGAACTGAAGAAATTGACCCGAGCAGACATGATTCGCTTTGTCGTTAATGAGTTGAAACCTCGCACGGCAAACCGATTGGTCATGCACTCTCAAGGGCAATCGCATTCGGACGCTCCGCGCATCCACTTAGGGCAAGAAATTGGATCGATTGAAGAGTTCCAACTTAGGCCAAAAGATTGCGGCTTAGGATGATCTAATTGCGCAGTAATAAAATTATCGATTAGTAAGTATATACCTACAAACCAATGAGGTTGTGGGTCTCATAAATAGAATCGACACCATAATTGGCAGAAAATTGAAATTACGCCATTGCGGCTTATGCTCTAATTACCACACTAAAAATAAATTAATGAGGTAATCATGAAAAAAGCACTACTACTTGCGGCTATTTTACTGCCACTGGCATCTGCACACGCTGAAATCTCGGTGAAAGGTGATGGCTTTGAGCTAAGTAACGACTGTGTCCGCCTAAGCGGAGACAATGTTTCTATCAAATCAGATGATTGCTCTTCAAAACAGTGGAAAGATAAAGACAACAAAGGCAACAGCAGCGTTCACGGGGACGACAACCCAGGTAAAGGCCACAATAAAGATAAAAAAGACAAGAAGAAGTAACTATTTCTTATTTATGAAAAAGGCTTGCCACTGGCAAGCCTTTTTCTTTACCGAAGCAACGTTTAATAGAATGTGGTTCCTTCTCCAGCTCGAGTAAGCAAACCATCACACGGTGCGTAACGATCGCCATACTTCGATGCAAACTCATTCATTTTCTCAACCAGTTCTTTAATGCCAAACTGATCCATATAACGGAATGGACCGCCCAAGAATGGAGGGAAACCAATGCCAAATATTGCACCAATATCACCATCACGTGGCGAGCGAATGATGCCGTCATCCAAACAACGTACCGCTTCATTCAGCATTGGTAGTACACAGCGCAACGCAATATCGTTATCGCTCAGCTTAGATTCAGGATCGAGCTTAAGCAGCTTGTAGATAGATTTATCGACTTCTTTCTTCTTACCTTTGTAAGTGTAGAAACCTTTCCCGCTCTTACGTCCTTTGCGACCGTCATTCAATAAGATATCGAACACGTCCGGGCCTTTGAATCGCTCACCTAACTCGTTGACCAGAATCGGCATGATCTTCGCGCCAATGTCGACACCGACTTCATCCAGTAAGGTAATCGGGCCGACAGGGAAACCAAAATCAAGCAACGCCGTATCAATCTTTTCGATCGGTTCGTTAGCCAGCAGAATATGCGCCGCTTCGTTCATGTATGGCGCAAGAATGCGGTTCACGTAAAAGCCCGCTTTGTCTTTCACTACGATCGGGGTTTTACCTTGCTTTTTAGCAAGTGCAACGACTGTTGAAATGGTTTCATCTGATGTCGTTTCATGCGGAATCACTTCCACCAACGGCATTTTTTCTACCGGGCTGAAGTAATGCAAACCCACTACGTTTTCTGGACGCTCCGCTTTTTCTGCAATTTTGTGGATTGGTAACGAAGAAGTATTAGTCGCAAAGATGGTTTCCGGCTTGGCATTCGCTTCAATATCCGCCACCATTTTTTGTTTAAGATCTAAGTCTTCAAAAACGGCTTCAATTACGACATCAATATGATTAAAGCTGGTAAAGTCGACACCGCCAGACAGTTGCAACATTTTCGCTTGCAGATCGGCTTTTGATAGAATGCGACGTTTACGCTGTTTCTCAAATAACTTGTAGTTATAGTTGAGTGCGTTTAGAACGCCATCGTTGCTGACGTCTTTGATGCGGACAGGCACCTTCGCTTTTGCAACAGACACATGGCTGATTCCTGCGCCCATCAAGCCGCCGCCAAGCACGCCAACTTTATGAACTGGCGCGGGTTTCGCATCCGTACCATTTTCTTTCTTCATTTCCGTTGTCGCAAAGAAGATAGAACGAAGCGCTTTTGACTCTGAGCTCATCACAAGCTCACCGAAGCGTTTCGCTTCAAGCTCTTGTCCTTGGGCGAAACCTTTCTCTAAACCATGCTGAATAACGTCTAAAATCGCGACCGTTGCAGGATAGTTACCACGGGTTTTCTGATTGGTTTTCTTCGCTGCCTGTTCAAACACAAACTTGCGCCCTAACCCGCTACCCGACATCACTTTTTCTTTCGTGGATAGCTTTTTCGTACCCTTGTTTTTACCTTTGTCGATAAACTGTTTTGCTACGTCGAGCAAAATGGTATCTGGGACACAGGCGTCCACAACGCCCAGCTTTTTAGCTTTCTTCGCACGAAGTTGTTTACCCGTTAAGATCAAGTCCAGTGAAGGTAACAGGCCAATCAAACGCGGCAGACGCTGCGTACCGCCGGAACCTGGCAGCAATCCAAGCTGTACTTCTGGTAGGCCTAAACGCGTTTTATCTGAATCCGTACAAACACGATAATCACATGCAAGAGCAAGCTCTAAGCCACCGCCTAAACATGGACCGTGAATAGCGGCAATCACAGGATATGGTAAGTCCGATAGCTGCTGGAATAGCTCTTGACCTTGCCTCGCTAATGCTTCTGCTTCACTTGCGGTCGTGCACGCTTCTAGCATGCGAACATCGGCTCCCGCGACGAAGTTGTCCGGTTTTAGGGAATGAATGATCATCCCTTTGATGCCACTGGCGTCTTTTAGCTGAGCAAAGATTTCTTTCATTTCATCAGCAAAAGCCGCCTGTAGCGTATTCATTTTTTCATTAGGTACGTCAATCGCTAACCAAGCAATGTTCTGCTCATCAACTTTTAGACTAAATGCTTTTTGCTCGCTCATTACTCAACCTCCAGAATCATTGCTGCGCCAAGACCGCCAGCTGCACATGCGGTATTCAATGCAATACCGCCACCACGGCGTTTCAGTTCACGTAGGGTTTGCGTCATCATTCGTGCACCTGTCGCCGCGAATGGGTGACCGTAAGCGATTGAGCCACCAAGCACGTTAAACTTATCCATGTCGATTTCACCGATCGCTTTCGAACGACCTAGATTTTCTTGAGCAAACTTATCTGAAGCAAACATCTTCACATTCGCCAATGCTTGCGCAGCAAACGCTTCGTGCATGTCGATCAACGTCAGATCAGACAGTTCCAAGCCTGTATTTTCTAGCACTTTCGCAGTGGCATAAGTCGGTCCCATCAGCATGTCCTTTTCCACACCAATCGCTGAAAATGCGTAGCCGCGGATGTAGCCAAGAATCTCCATGCCAAGCTCTTTCGCTTTACCTTCGCGCATCAACATCACTGCCGCACCACCATCAGTCAGTGGCGTACTGTTAGCTGCCGTAACACTGCCATACTGGCGATCAAAGGCAGGTCGAAGTTTCGCGTACCCTTCTACGGTTGAGTCGTGACGGACATTGTTGTCTTCCGAAATCCATTTTTTGTATGGTTCTGGAAAAGCCGTCATCACTTCACCTTGGATCTTACCTTCTTTCCAAGCTTGGGAAGCCAGCGTATGAGAGCGATGTGCAAGCGCATCCTGCTCTGCACGAGAAATACCATGCGTCTTTGCCATTTGCTCCGCAGTTTGTCCCATCGACAAGCCCGTCGAGTACTCGGCTACTGCAGGAGGCACTGGCATAAGGTCTTTAAAGCTCAAGTTTTTGAGGATGCTAAGCTTCTGACCCATTGTTTTTGTCTTACTTAGAGCAAGCAGATTAGCGGCCAGTTTCTTAGATACGCCAATAGGCAGGACGGAAGAAGAGTCTGCACCACCAGCAATACCGATATCGATGGTTCCCGCCATGATGCTTTCTGCGACATTGACCGCCGCTTGAAAACTCGTTGCACACGCACGAGTCACACTGTAAGCATCAGTATGAATGTTCATACCGGTGCCTAACACGATTTCTCGTGCGATGTTTGGCGCTTCAGGCATTTGTACTACTTGTCCAAATACCACTTGTTCGATTAACTTCGGATCAATATCTGTTCGAGCAAGCATTTCGCTTACTACCATTTTCCCTAAATCGACCGCTGGCACTTGGCTAAATTCCGTGCTTTGACGAGCAAAGGGAGTTCGAAGCCCCGCGACAATAGCGACACGCTCACCATTGCGTGTTTTTACTTCCTGCTTGCCCATTGTTTCTCCTTAAATACAAGAGGTCTGACCTGATGCATTGTAATGAATTTGTTAAATTTATCAAACGTGCGTTTAAATAAACGTGAAGCAAGTAGATCAATTACTCTACTTCTTTGATTCTTATGCGATTAATAATGATTAACTATAGAGAGTTAAAACGGTAAGAGGTATATGGAAGGTAAAATCGAAGCAAAAAAAAACCACACATAACTGTGTGGTCGGAATATCTATAAAACAATTAACTTACGCCAATTGAAAATTAATCAGTTTCCTGATTAGGAGAAAGTAAAGTCAGCCTTCAAAAGGAAGTGTCATCTTGCTCAACATGTTAGTCGCAATGACTAACGAGATGACAAGATGTACTATAACCCCTTCACTGCTTGATATTTTGAAATAGATCAATTTTATAGTGATTTTACGAGCTTTAAGCACATCTAAAAGGCTCAGCGATGCAAACCGATTCAAAAATTCACCGCTAGCAGTCTCTTTTTATGTCCCATCGAATGAACTTATCCAAACCATTGATTACTAATGATGATATTGTTAACAATCTTTACCAATTCATGTTCGATGATATTTGGCATTTGCGTATACACTTTTAAGTAACCACATAGCTTATTGTGTCAGAGGTTATCTACGACACACGCTCAACCGAAACCGCGAGGCTATTGAAAAGTAAAGTCATGCTCAGAACAAATAAGAAACTCACAGAGCGAGGATGGAGGCTCCTGTGGCCATATTAAAAATGTTTGGAAAGAAAAATTCCAACAGTCCGGTCAACTCTGATATGGACAAGCAAAGAAAATACGAAGCGCTCGTCCGAGGATACCATCGTGACTTATATCGCTACGCATACTGGTTGTGCAAAGATAAAGCGATAGCGGAAGATCTAGTTCAGGAAACCTGTCTTAGAGCTTGGAAGTCACTCGATAGTCTCCAGGATGAAAAAGCAGCCAAGTCTTGGCTCATCACCATATTGAGACGAGAAAATGCGCGCCGCTTCGAACGTAAACAATTTGATTTAGTTGATATCGATGATTACGGCAATGATGCTAAAGTCAGCGATGACCCACATCATCAGCAAGAATGGCTGCAAGCGCAGATCATGAAACTCGATGTTGAATACCGCGAGCCTTTATTTCTCCAAGTTGTCGGTGGTTTCAGCGGAGAAGAGATTGGCGACATTCTTGATTTAAATAAAAATACAGTGATGACTCGATTATTTCGCGCTCGTAATCAACTCAAAGAGATGTTGGATTCTCAAGATACTAAGAGAGGACAAAAGAATGGATGATTTAGAATTTCGTCGTCGTATTTTGTCGGATCCAAAACAAAAGGATGAAGAGATTCTGCAAGCTTTAGCTGGTAGCGACACCAACAATAAGTTTGTTGATGACGTTTTGGATCTCGACGTAAAAATTAAACAAGCCATGAATGTGGATGTACCTGAAGATCTCGCTGATAAGATTTTATTTAGTCAGACGTCGAGTGCACTTGATGAAGAGAAGGTCGTCAGACCAAACTTTGTGCGCAAAGCAATGGCACTTGCCGCTTCTATTGCGTTCACCGCAGGATTATTAGTTGGTCAAGTAAACTGGGGAAATGTTTTGGTTTCTCCAGCACAAGCCAGTTTAGCTGATACCGCGATGAAACACGTTATTCATGAAGAACCTTTTGTTCGTCATCTTGATGAGGATGTACCGAGCTCGCAAATTAATGCGAAAATGTCGCCATTTCACTACCAGTTTAGTGAAAGCTTTCCATATCACGTTTACTACCTAAACCACTGCGGTTTTGGCGAATCCAATGCGGTGCATATGGTATTCCAAGGTCCAAAAGGTAAAGTAACGTTATTTATTACTGGTATTCCTAGCGAACAAAGTACCGACTTTAATAAGGATGGCATGACCGGAATCGTTCAGCCCGTCGGGAGTTCAAGCTTGATTTTAGTCGGAGAAGAAGGTGAAAATATTGATGCTATCGCTACGACTCTTGCATCAATGATTAAACCGATGTAATAACTTCGACGATTTCCAGCCTTCAAAAGGTTAAATGCCGCTAAATGATCTTATTTAGCGGCATTTTTGTATAAATAGAACACAAAACATTCACCCTTGCTATAGCATTTAGAGCTTAAACTCTAAATTATGCATTTTAAGTGCAATTTCCCGTCTTTTAGACATCATTTCTGCAATTTTTATTCAATTTTATCCAATGGTCGGATTTGTCCAAGCAACTATTGATACTACTATCTGCGCCACTGAGCAAAAGCTCAATTTATCGTCCAAAGAGACGAATCTAATAAGGAAAAACAAATGACTCAGAACACGCGTCTGTTTAAAAAGACTCTCCTAGCAGTAACGGTAGCTTTTGCCTCAGGTCAATCGATGGCAGCGGGTTTCCAAATCAACGCTCAATCAGCAACTGGCATCGGCCGTGCATTTGCTGGTGATGCAGTAATCGCAGATAACGCCGCGGTAATGGCTCGTAACCCAGCAGCAATGGCTCTATTTGATAAAATGGAGCTTTCGCTAGGTTTCGAAAGCATTACTTCAATGATTGAAGTGAAAGATGCGAAATATAACGTTAATACTCCTTTGGGTTCTAGTACTGTAAATGTTGCTGACACTGATGATGTGGGTGATACGTCAATAGCTCCAAACATTCACCTAATCGTTCCAGTAAATGACAAGTTTGCATGGGGCGTAAACGCATACTCTAATTTCGGCACTAAAACTGAATTTTCAGATAACTATACCGCAACCGAGTACGGTGGTCTTACGGATGTAAAAAGCTTCAACTTTGGCTTTGCGGGTTCTTACCGTTTAAACGAACAATGGAGCTTTGGTGCTGGTTTAGATTTAATCTACGGCCAAGGCACAATGAAGCGTACAACTAGCTCTTCAGTCCCACGGGTTGGCGGTCAAAAAATTCTGGACGTAGATAAAGCTGATGGTTGGGCTGTTGGTTTCAACGTTGGTACTGTGTACGAACTAGATGAAAACAACCGTTTTGGTCTAGCGTATCGTTACAGCCCTGAATTTACAGCAAAAGACGACAAAGGTCAGGAAATCACGCTACCTCTACCAGATATGGCCGAGTTTTCTGGTTTCCACAAAATCCAAGACACTAAGTTTGCTGTACACTACAGCATCCAATACATCGGTTGGAAAGATTTCGACCAAATTGATTTTGAGAACCTAAATCAGGGTTTACTTAAAGGTGGTTACTCGAAAGACTATCAATGGCAAGATGGCTGGCACTACGCAATTGGTGGTACTTACTACCTAAACAACAACTGGACACTTCGTGCTGGTTACATGTACGACACAAGCGCTCAAGATAAAGTAACGTCTATCTCGGTACCAGATTCAGATCGCCAGTGGTTCTCAACAGGTTTCTCTTACCATATTGATAATAGCTCAAACATCGATTTTGGCTTCACATACTTGTTAGGTGAAGATGTAAAAGTTAATGAGAATACTCAATTAGCTCCTGGTCTTTCTACCGGTGTAACAGCAACAACTCATGCTGACGCAATTCTATTCGGCTTACAATACAGCCGTAGCTTCTAAGCGCTTCGCTGTTAGTTAGTAGAAAAATACTTTATATAAAAGGCTGGATTTCCAGCCTTTTTTCATATCTGCGATTTATTGCCCACTCAATTTGAGTGAACACGTGTATCTAAATCTCACAATTAGGACGCACAGCTGTTCGCTGAATTCCATTTACAAGCCCTTCACAGTTAGATTATTAAACCACCCAAACAACACTTGAAAGCATAATATTCCAAATGACTGCTTGTGCTGGATTTTCATTTCTAAAGTAAAAACTCTACCTTTAAACTTTCGTCCCACGTTATAAACAAATCAGCGAACATTCGAATGAAAACCAACAAGACTCTTCTATCAACAGCAGTGGCATTAAGCCTACTTGGCACAACGGGCATGGCTAACGCAGCAGGTTTCCAACTTGCTGAATATTCTGCAACAGGCCTAGGTCGAGCATATGCTGGTGAAGCAGCAATGGCTGACAACGCAAGTGCACAATGGCGTAACCCAGCAATGCTAACTTATTTGGAAGGCACTCAAGTGTCCGTTGGTGCAATCTATGTGAACCCAAATATTGATATTGAAGGTGATGTAAACTTCCACGGTAGTACTTCTTCTGCATCTTCAGATGATTTCGCACATGATGCAATCATTCCAAACTTCTACCTATCACACCAATACAATGAGAAATTCGCGATTGGTTTGGCATTTGGCACCAACTACGGTATGGAAACCGATTTAGGTAAAGGCTTTGGTGCATCACACTTCGGTAACGAAGCAAGCGTAACGACAATGGAAGCGAACTTAAACGCAGCTTACAAAGTCAATGAATCAATCAGCGTTGGTGGTGGTATCCGTTACATCATCGGCGAAGGCAGCTTTGGCGCAGCAGCTCCTAAGAATAACGTTGTAGGAAAGCACCCTGTCACTGGCGATCCTATCAGTGTTCCTCAAGGTACCGCTCTAAAATACATGGAAGGTGACGATACCGCTTGGGGCTGGCAAGTTGGTACTGCATGGCAGATCAATGAAAATAACCGTATCGGCTTCGCGTACAAATCTGAAGTTGAACTGAAGCTTGAAGGCCATGCTGAAGGTCTAGGTTTTGGCTTCGGTACTAAGCTTTCACAACTACGTGACAACGGCTACATGTACCTAAACCTGCCTGCAACGGCTGAGTTGGCAAGCTTCCACCAAGTAACAGACCAACTTGCGTTACACGCAAGCTTTAACTGGACGGATTGGAGCTCTTTCGAGAAATTGGAAGCACGTCTAGATACCGCTGGCACGCATATGGTTAAAGTAGAAAACTGGGAAGATAACTACCGCTTTGCTGTTGGTGCCACTTACCAGCTTGATCCTAAGCTAGCGCTACGTACTGGTATTGCGTACGATACTTCAGCGGTAAGCGACAAAAACCGTACGATCACTATCCCAGAAACTGACCGTACTTGGCTAAGTATTGGCGCAACGTACGATTGGACGAAAGACTTCAGCCTAGACGCTGGCTTCACCTATATTTTCGCGAAAGACGCGCCAATCGTTGAGTCTCGTGGTTATAAGTCAGACGACGCTGCGGAACAAGTCGGCGGCCAATTCGTAGGCGAAACTACGGGTAATGTTTGGCTAATCGGTGTTCAAGCAAACTACCGTTTCTAACCAAACAGCAAAAATACAAAAAAGGCTTAGCATCAGCTAAGCCTTTTTTATTTGTATATTGTAAAGAACAGCGCTTAAAAGTCTTCTAGGTATTCGTCTAAATACTCTTCTTCTTCGATGTTAACTTCTTCAACGGTTTCAACTTCTGCTTTAAAGTTTTGACGCTGAATATAAACATCGCGAGTAAGAATATATGGATCCGGCGACGAGTCTAACTGTGCTTCTTGCGGTACTAATAAAGCACGCTTCTCCATGCCTTCAAACGCCCACTTGCCCAAACTCGCCCAGAAGTTGAGGTAAGAGAGGGGTAAATACGTACTATCTACGGTATCTGTCACTTCACGTAAGGTATACGGGCCATAACCTGGAATCATGAAGTAAGGGCCATTTCCAACACCATAATGACCTGCTGCATCACTGAACGCTTTCTCGTCGTATTTCGTAATACCCGCGGCACTTGCAATATCGAATAAACCGAAAATACCAAACGTCGAGTTAATCCAAAAACGGTTAAAGTGGTCCACGGCTTTCGTACCGTTACCCATGACTAAGTTATTAACCATGCTGGCTGGCTCATCTAAGTTCGACAAGAAGTTAGCAATACCGGAACGAATAGGAACTGGCGTGTATTCCACATACGCAAGTGATACAGGACGAACCAAATACGGATCTAAATATTCGTAGTTGATTTCCCACATGGTTCGGTTAAAGCCTTCCAACGGGTCATACACATCAGAAGTCGTTTGATTTGTTTCTTGTCCTGTTACTGCTTCATCAGGCGCACTTGAACAGCCAACCAGTCCAACTGCAAGCAGTAACAAGAAGGTAGATTTACCCTTGTTATACATTTTATTTTCCATAACGACTATTAATGTACCTAAGTCACCCAATGAAAAGTTGTACGTATGTTGAGCAGTATACGTAGTAAAGATGACTCAGATATGGGAATAAATAAAGGCCAGCAGTCGCTGGCCTTCGGTATTCTACTCGATCGTTTAGAGTCATACCACTAAAGGCAACAGACTCTACCCCGTTGTCATATTTCAGAGACAGACGCTAACGATTAATATTGCTGGTCAATGGTCACTTCAACCGGCGTGCCAAATTCAACGACGTCACTCTCTCCGTGCCAATCTTGGTCACGCGTTGCTACGTTACCGTCAGAGTCCACACGCACACGGACGATTAACTTGTCGAGTGAAGATAGTTTTTGCCCCTGCATCATGGCATTACCATCATCTAATACGACTGTACGAGGGAAAGTACCCAGCGGATAGCGAGCTGCCGCAACAGGCATTGGTGAGCCATCTGCACGATGTACTGACACAATCAGAACTGCGTTTGGATCCAACTGAGCATTTGGTGCCACATTAATTGTCACAGCAACACTCTTATCCGGTGAAACCGCTTCGCCCATTTGCTTACGAGCACTCTCAATACTGCGTGACAACATCTCGTAGCGGCTATCTTCTGGACCAATCATTTGCTGCATGATTCCCCAGTACTTGATCGCTGCCGGGAAGTCTTGACGCTCAAACGCATCGAACGCTAACAAAGAAAACACTCGCAGATCGACATAGTCTTGCTGCATCAGCTTGCCGAGTAATGAGCGAGCCGTCGCTTGATCCATTTCCTCTTGAGACAGCATCAGAGCTTGTGCATAACCCAACATCACATCAGGATCTTTGGGCTCTAGGCGATATGACTTTTCCATCGCATCGATAGCAGTCGTGACATCACGATTTGCTAACGCAATACGACCTAGCAGTAACCAACCTGTCGAGTCTTCCGGCTGGTAATGTAAGCGAGTTCGAAGGGCAAGGGTCAAATCCGCCATTTCTTCGTCACTCAACGGCTCAGAAGAAGCCGACATCAGCTTTTTCGATAACTCAGGTAGATTTGCAGACACTTCTTGCCACTGAACAATATCTTCTGACGCGCCAAATTTGTAATACAAGCCATAGCTCAACGCCACCGTCAGAATTACCGATGGGACTAAAACCGCGATTGGTGAAACCTTGGTTTCTTTTTGCGCTTTATCACCAGGAATATCGTCAAGGAGAGACTGCTTTAGATCAGAAATCAGTTCGTCTTCACTTTCAACCAGACCTTCGTCGGTTTCTTCTGCAAGCTCAGATAAACGGTCTTTATAGAAAGCCTTGTTGAGCTCATCGCGTAACACATCATCATTGTTCGCTTTTTGTTTAAGCAGCGGCAAAGCCACCAGCGCACAAGCAATAAGCGTAAGAGCAACGGTGGAAATCCAAAATAGTGTCATTACTTCTTATCTCCGTTGTTCTCTTCTTCAAGCAATGCTTTTAAACGAGCCTCTTTTTGCTCATCCCATTGCTCGTCACTGCTCGCTTTTGCCTTAACTTTAGATTTACGGCTACGCAGTACAATCAAACCAAAACCACCCAATACTACAGCGAGTGGCCCTAGCCACAAGATCGCAGTCGCGACCGTAAATGGTGGGTTGTAAGTCACGAAGTTACCGTAGCGGGCGATCATGTAATCAACAATCTCATCTTTGGACTTACCTTCTTTGGTCATTTCGTACACCTTATGGCGTAAGTCCTGAGCAAGTTCAGCGTTAGAATCCGAGATCGTGTTGTTCTGACATTTAGGGCAACGGAGCGTATGGCTTAACTCTTTGAACTGCTGTTCTTGTTCCAAATTATCAAACTCGTACACTTCAATGGCCGCATGAGCAGCAAGAGATAATGTCATCGCAGCAAAAACGGCAAGAATTAGCTTTCTCATTGCTTCGCCTCCTCAACCAATTTGTTGTAAAGCGGCTCCAGTGTTTCTGACCAATTACGTGGGTTTACATCCCCCACATGGCGATAGCGAATCACACCATTTGCATCAATAATGAATGTTTCTGGTGCACCATAAACGCCAAGGTCAAGACCAAGCATACCGCTACCATCAAATAGGCTAATTAAGTACGGGTTGCCGAGATCATTCAACCAGCCTACCGCTTTGTTACGATCATCTTTGTAATTCATACCGATGATCTTAACGCCCTTACCCGCCAATTCGTTTAGGTATTTATGCTCTGCATAACACGTTGGACACCACGTTGCCCAAACGTTCAAGAGCAACGGCTCACCTTTAAAAATTGACTGGTCGTATTGTTTTCCAGGTTCAGCTAAGTCTTCTAAGTGAAACTCAGGAACTGGCTTACCAACCAAAACCGACTCCAATTTCGTTGGATCATCGCCCTCTTGGTTGCGCATTAACTGGGTTGCGAAAATGCCCGCCAAAATCATGAAAGCGACGAGCGGAATAAATAAGATTTTCTTATTCATGTTATGCCTCCTGCTCTTTTGACTTCGCGTTTTTCTTTGAAGATTTACGGAAGCGATAACGCTTATCTGAAATCGCTAATGCACCGCCTAACGCCATAATCAAAGAGCCAGCCCAAATCCAACGAACGAACGGTTTATAGTAAATACGAACAGCCCAAGATCGGTTGTCGTCTAAACGTTCACCCATTGCAATGTATAAGTCACGACTAATTCCACGGTCAATGGCAGCTTCGGTCATCATAGACTTAGCCGTACGGTAGAAGCGCTTCTCAGCGTGAAGCGTATTCACGTATTTGCCATCATGTGTGATCTCAAAATCCGCGATGTAGCCATCGTAGTTTGGACCATCTTTATCACGCAGGCCTGAGAAGTAGAAATCATAACCTTGAATTTGGAAGTGTTCGCCAGGTGCTAAACGTACATCACGCTCAATGCTGTAGTTCTGTACCATCGCAATACCGATAACAGATACCGCCAGACCAACATGACCCAACATCATCGCCCAATGGCTACGCTGCAGCTTGCGAACGCCTTCACTAAAGCTATGACGGTGCGTTGCACGCTCATATAGTTCAAAGCCATGCATTGCAATAATCCAAATCGCCATTACCCAGCCAATGTAAGCCATGGTTGAGAAGAAGTCGGCAAACAGGTATACGCATACCGCGGCCAAAGCAAAAGCAAGCACACCTGAAACGAGCATTGGTTTCACAAGTTTAGATAAATTGTCTCGCTTCCAACGGATAAGTGGACCAATACCAAGTAGGAAAGCAAATGGCATCATCAACCACGCAAACAGCATGTCGAAGAATGGCGCACCGATAGAAACCGACCCCAAACCAAGCTGCTTATGTACGAGCGGCAATAATGTCCCCACTAACACCACAACAAGTGCTGCGATAAGTAATACGTTATTGGCTAGGAGCGCGTTTTCACGAGAGACTAAGTCGAAGTTACCTCGTACACGCACTGCCGCCCCTTTCACGGCAAACAGCAGTAAAGAACCACCGATAACGAAAACTAAGAAACCTAGAATAAACATACCGCGCGACGGGTCAGACGCGAACGCGTGCACCGATACTAAAATACCGGAACGGACTAAGAATGTGCCCAACAAACTCAACGAAAATGCAGAGATTGCCAATAGTACCGTCCACGCTTTAAATGTGCCGCGTTTTTCTGTCACTGCAAGAGAGTGCATTAATGCGGTACCCGCTAACCAAGGCATGAATGATGCGTTTTCTACTGGATCCCAGAACCACCAGCCACCCCAGCCAAGTTCGTAGTAAGCCCACCAAGAGCCTAGTGCGATACCGAGTGTTAAAAATACCCATGCAGCGGTTGTCCAAGGACGAGACCAACGGGCCCAAGCCGTATCAAGGCGTCCGGTCATTAGGGATGCGATCGCAAAGGAGAAGGCAACCGAGAAACCAACGTAGCCCATGTAAAGCATTGGCGGGTGAACAATCAAACCAGGGTCTTGAAGCAGAGGGTTCAAGTCACGCCCGTCAACCGGGAAGAAAGGCAACGTACGCAAGAATGGGTTTGACGTTAAGATGATAAACAGTAGGAAACCCACTGAGATCATGCCCATTACGGCAAGTACACGTGCAACCGACTCTTGCGGCATACCACGACTGAATGTCGCTACAGCGACAGTCCAAGCAGCTTGGATTAAAACCCATAGCAACAGTGAACCTTCGTGTGCACCCCATACTGCGGTTAAACGGTAGTACCAAGGAAGCTGACTATTCGAGTTGCTCGCTACATACTGTAACGTGAAGTCGTTGGTATAAAATCCCCAACATAAAATGGCGAAAGAGAACAACAGCATCAGGAACATAGACCAAGATAGCGGTCGCGCTGTGTTCATGAGCATGGTGTTATTATTCGATGCTCCCCACAATGGCAATACGCTCAGCAGCACTGCCATTGCAAGCGAAAGAATGAGAGCAAAGTGACCGATTTCAGCAATCATTGGCCGCTTCCTTGTTTCTGTTCGGTGCTGTATTGAAGCGGTTCATGCGTTTTCTTCATCGCTTCTGCAATTTCTGGTGGCATGTATTCTTCATCGTGCTTCGCTAGGACCTCAAATGCCTCAACCGTCGTGGCATCTTTCAGTACACCTTGAGCCACAATACCCTGCCCTTCACGGAACAAGTCAGGCAGAATACCGTCATAGGTAATCGTCACTTTCGGACCGACATCGTGCAGGTCAAAACTCACTTTCAAAGAATTAGGATCTCGACGAACCGAGCCCACAACCACCATACCACCGATACGTAGACGCTGGCCTACTTCTGGCTTGGTGCCATCTGGCTTACCATTAACCAATTCCGTTGGAGTGTAGAAAAGGTCCATATTTTGGTTAAGCGCATAAAGTATCAAACCAATGGTGGCACTAATACCGATAAAGATCGCTAGTACGATACCTAGCCTCTTTTTACGTCTCGGGTTCATAAGGTGTTCTCCATGTTCTTCGCTGCGTCGATACGAGCTTGTCGGTCAATTTTTGCTTTCACTTCTTTCAATAATGCATCACCGCGGCGAAGGCTAGTGATCAGAAGAATCAGCATGGATAAGAAAGTAATACCAAACGCACTCCATACGTATGATGCGTAGCCACCCATGGCAAAAAAGTCGCTCAGAGATTCAAAATGCATAATCAATTACCTCACTGAGTTTGTTCTGTTGCGAGTTTGCGCACCCAAGGGCGGTGACTTTCTTTACTGATGATTTCGTTACGAAAACGTACCATCGTCACGGCACCAAAGAAGAACGCAAAGCCAAAGATGTTCAGCAATAACGGCCAAAGCATGTCGGATGAAATAGAAGGTTGTTCAAATTTCGTGATCGTCGCACCTTGATGAAGCGTGTTCCACCATTCCACGGAAAAGTGAATGATAGGTAGGTTTACTACGCCTACGATCGCTAAAATACCAGCAGCTTTTGCGGCGGTTTTTTGATCGTCAAACGCGTGATAAAGCGCAATAACACCAAGGTAGAGAAATAGAAGAATCAATTCTGAAGTAAGACGGGCGTCCCATACCCACCAAGTGCCCCACATTGGCTTACCCCAAACGGCACCAGTAAGTAGAGCAATAAAGGTAAATACCGCACCTATCGGCGCCATCGCAAGTGCCGCCATATCAGATAGACGTACTTGCCATACTAAGCCAATAAATGCCGCAATCGCCATCGACATGTAAACGCCCATAGACCAAATAGCTGATGGGACGTGAATGTAGATGATTCGGAAACTGTCACCTTGTTGGTAATCTGAAGGCGCAAATGCAAGCCCCCAAACCGTACCAACCGATAAGCATACGAGGGCCAATACAGAAAACCAAGGCAGAAACTTACCACTCAAACGGTAAGCGGTTTCTGGCTTGGCATAAGGATGTAGCCATTTCCACATGTTTTGTTCTCACTCTTACTTCAGGGACACTGTCTAAAGGGTTGAGACCGTAGCAGTGCTTTAATAATAATTCTTTGATCAAGCGCCGCTTCATTGGCACTTTATTGAGTTAGTTAACACTAACTCTCAATGCGGCACTAATGGCAAAAGGCGTTAACGTCATCGCTCCCATTAGCATCGCACCTAAAATTGCTAGTTGACCGTTATACGCCATACCAAGCGCGGCGGCATCAATTGCTGATGTTGCGAAAATCAAAATTGGGATGTAGAGCGGAAGAATAAGCAAACTCAAAAGAACGCCACCCTTTTGCAACCCAACCGTCAAAGCCACACCAATAGCTCCAATAAAACTTAGTGTCGGTGTACCGATCATCAAGGTTAGTACAACAGATAGCCAAGTATTGAAATCGAGCGAAAGTAAAACCGCCAATAATGGGCTAATTAGGATCAGAGGTAACCCTGTTAACAACCAATGTGCTATGACCTTTGAAACCACTACAAGTTGCAATGGAATCGGCATTAGCATCATTTGTTCCAATGCACCGTCTTGAAAATCATCACGAAATAGACGCTCTAATGATAATAAGGCGGATAGCAATGCGGCAACCCAAACAATGCCCGCTGCAATACGTGCTAACAAATTTGGTTCAGGCCCGATACTAAGAGGAAACAGAGTAATAACAATAATAAAGAACCAAAGCGGGTTCAGAATGTCTGCCTGACGGCGAAATGCTATCAATAGCTCGCGGCGAATGATGGTGGTCATAGATGGAATCATATCAATCACCCAACTTTATTTTTCTAAGTTTCGGGCTGTCCGAAAACATATCTTGATGCGTCGTCAACACGACAATACCGCCATTATCAGCGTGACTTGCGAACAAAGATTCAAGCACTTTGACGCCTTGCTTATCGATGGCGGTCAACGGTTCATCTAAAATCCATAAAATTTGCTTACTGAGCCATAACCTTGCTAGTGCCACTCGTCGTTGCTGACCTGCGGAAAGCTGTGCTACAGGCACATCTTCTCGACCAGCTAAACCAACTTGAGTTAAAGCAGTGAAGATTTCTTCGTCAGAAGAGCGGTTATTTTGAATAGATTGGTAAAAACGTAAGTTTTCTAGTGCGGTAAGCTCTCGTTTCACTCCAGTTTGATGCCCTAAGAACAGCAGATCTTGATGGAAAACATCACGAGATTTTTCAACCTCTTCTCCTTTCCACTTAATGATGCCTTCTTCTCTATCACCTAAACCTGTCACAATACGTAGTAACGTAGTTTTGCCAGTACCATTGCGCCCTTCTATCTGGACCAATTCACCAGGCTTAATTTCAAACTGCAGGTTTTCAAACAGGACCCTCTCATCACGGATCGCTGTCAGGTTAGATACTTCTAACATAGAGCTTCAACTAAAAAATGAACGAAGCGCTATATTAGCACAGCTTAGTTATGACAAAACAGGATAAGAGGGCTGGGATGTATGTAAGTTCATGTATTTTTGTTAATTAATCGTCACACTTTAATAAAATTAACTATAAGTAGTTATAAGCTCTCATTTTAACTTGGGGAGCGAGTGCTAAGAAGGAAAATAGCTTAAGGTAATCTAGGGCTGTATTGCAAAAAGATAATTAGTAACCGAATACAAAAAAAGAGGCTTATCGCCTCTTTTTATCGTTTTAAAACCTTTAACGTCGACGACGTCCACGCGCCGGGTATTCTGCATCATCTGATGGCTGACCGCTTAGTGGTGGAATTTTCTCTTTTCCCGCCAGTTTTTTCTGTAGTGAAAGCATCAATTCCGCTTCAGCTTTTGGCAGTTCACACTCTTCAATGAGCTCATTGATATCTGCACCAAGCTGTACCATTTTAGAAGCTCGACTGTACAAGCGACCATCAGTATCAGCGTGTTCGAGTTCACGAATTCTCTCGTTTAGGTGCTGAATAATGTCTTGTTGTTCCGTTACTTTTTGTCCAAGACCAACGACAACCGAACGCACTTCGAGTAACTGCTTACTCAACTTTTGTACTTCTTTATCTACATGTCGAGACTGTGCTCGTTGCTGGTCTACTTGCTTTTGCAACCCCGAGCGAATGCGCAGTTGCAAAACAACCAACACCAACACGATAAAAGCGACGCCACCCGCAAGGAATGGAACAGATAAAAGAGTCTCTTCAGCCATCATTATTCAGCCCATTATAGGTGAGCCATCTCGTCCCATTCGTCATCCGTTAGGAGCTTGTTCAAATCCACAAGGATAAGAAGTTTGCCGTCACGGTTGCTCACACCTTGGATGAACTTCGCGCTTTCATCAGTACCAACAGAAGGCGTCGTGTCAATTTCAGAAGAACGTAGGTAAACCACTTCTGCCACACTATCTACCAAAATACCAATCACTTGACGCTCTGACTCGATCACAATAATACGAGTATTATCTGTAACTTCGCCTTCCATCAGGCCGAAACGTGAACGCGTGTCGATAACAGTAACCACGTTACCACGCAGGTTGATGATACCCAGAACATAATCTGGCGCACCTGGAACGGGTGCAATTTCAGTATAACGAAGTACTTCACGAACTTGCATTACGTTGATGCCGTACGTTTCTTCTTCTAGCTGGAACGTCACCCACTGAAGAACTTCGTCATTCGATGCATCTTTCTTCACTTCTACTTCAAAAGCTTGAGACATAGTTAATCCTCGTTAATGTCGTTCCCGACTTAAATCTAATTCAGTGATTTGACATCTAAACCGGCGTTTAGCATGTCAATGAGCGCCTGGACATGAATTAAGGCGCACATTTTTTCTTTTACCATGCCCGCTAGCCAAGGGCGCTTACCCGCCTGTTCACGCCAGCGAACCTTGTCGATATTGAGCGTTTCCGTCCCCATTAGTTGGTTACTGGCCAGCCCCCACATGCTCTCTCCAAGCATGACAACGTATTGGTAATTATCTTTGTAACTGTCATCGCGAAGCTTATCTGCCATCACCCATTTCGCGGTATCGACGACATCAAACTGTTGCTCACGATTTGTTTGTAGCCCCAAATACCAGGCGGGCTTTCCTATCAAATGGTTAAGCTCGCTGATGCGATGAATACCACCTAACTCATCAAGCGGTACGGCAAACGTGACATCATTCACATCAAAGTAAAGCACTTGAAAATCTTCACTTCGCTTCGTGCTTTCCCAGTCAGTTGGTATTTCGGAACCTGTTTGTGTCTCGAGCTCGGTATCAACGTTCGATTCTATATTGACATCATGCTCAATCACCGATTGAGGTTCAACCAGTTCTGGCTGAGTTTCCTCAAAAACTGGCGCATCAATCACCCAGTCTTGTATCTCTTCAACTGTTTGTAACTCGGGCGCCTCACTAACGGTTTGTACGTCTGGCTCAGCCGCTTTTATTTCTGCTGCAATATCAATCGTATTTTGTTCAAGAATACTATCAATATCTAACTCGGCTACAGGGTTGCTTGCTTCAAGCTGACTTAATAACCTTTGCACATCTTCCAGATTTGGGGCTTCCAATTCTGGCGGGTACGCTTCTTGAAACTGGTAAGTTTCCGGCTCCGAGTATTGAAACTGCAATTCTGGCTCTGGCTCTGGCTCTGGCTCTGGCTCTGGCTCTGGCTCTGGCTCTGGCTCTGGCTCTGCAGATGATATTTCTTGAGCCAGCAAGTCAAGCTCTTCCTCAAGAGTCGTTGCTTCAGCCTCATCACCCAGTAGCGCATTAAAGTAGTCATCAAGCGCTTGTTCACTGGAAAGCACGTCGTTACTGCTCATCGAACGCTAACCTCTCCAGGTAAATCAGTAACTGTTTATACGCAAACACACCACGACTACCAGATGCAAAATGTGATGCTGGCAAATGCTTTAAACTAGCATCACGGAACTTGGTATCAATCGGCACCGCAGAGGTCCATACTTGATTTGGGTAATCTTTCTTCAGTTGCATCAATGTCTGCAAAGACGCTTTGGTGCGCTTGTCATACATCGTTGGAACGATAGTCACTTTGAAACCACCCGGACGAGACTTTTGCATAATGGTTAACGTGCGCATCATGCGTTCCAAGCCTTTCATCGCCAAAAACTCGGTTTGAACGGGAATCAAAATTCGGTCACTGGCGGCCAGTGCGTTCACCATCATCACACCAAGAATTGGCGGGCAGTCAATCAACACATAATCATAGTCTTGTGAGACCGCTTGTAGAGCTCGTTTTAAGATCAGCCCCATCCCACTGCGATTCCCCATGACACGATCAAGCGTCGCAAGGGACATATGCGCGGGAATGATATCCATCCCTTCCAGTTTTGTCTCTAGGATTAACGGCCTCACCGTTTCACGAGAGAATGTCTTCAACTGGAATAAATCAAACAGGCTCGAAGTTACTGCGTCAGGATCATAACCAAGATAGGTAGTCAGTGATGCGTGAGGGTCAGTATCGACCATCAGTACGCGATGACCTTTTTGACTCAGCAAACCCGCTAATGTCACTGTTGAGGTGGTTTTACCCACGCCACCTTTCTGGTTAGCTACACTCCAAACAATCATGATGAATCCTACGCTAGGCCAACTTCCACCAACATGCGTTCTGCAATGCGGTCAAGCGGTAAATCTTCTGAAGAAATGCCTGCTTTAGCAACAGCTTGGGGCATACCATAAACAACACAACTTTCTTCATCTTGAGCCCAAATAGTTGAGCCTGCAGACTTCAACATACGAGCACCTTCACGACCGTCTGCACCCATGCCAGTCAGTACTAAAGAGAGCACTTTGTCACCGTACACTTTGGCTGCAGAACCAAAAGTCACATCCACACATGGTTTGTAGTTCATGCGGTCGCCGCCATCAATGATACGAAGACGAGCAGCCCCCGCTCGACCATCCACCATCATTTGCTTACCACCTGGAGCAAGGTATGCCACACCAGGCTGTAAGACATCGCCGTCTTGGGCTTCTTTCACTTGAATCTTACACAAGGTATTCAAACGGCTGGCAAATGCAGCAGTAAAGGTTGCTGGCATATGTTGGATCAATACGATCGGATGCGGGTAGTTCATCGGTAAACGCGTCAGAATTTTTTGCAAAGCAACCGGACCACCAGTAGACGTGCCAATTGCGGTCAGTTGATACTTCTTACCGGAGGCTCGGAACTTTGCCGCAGTCGGTCGAGCAGGAGCTGGAGTCGCTGGCGAAGCCGTTCTTGAGCCTAGTGGACGAGCTGCCGCACTGGTACTCGCAGCAGCGCGAGTGATTGGTCGACGCATAAAAGCGCGCTTCGAAGCAATCTGAATAACTCGTTGCTGAAGCAGTGACACCGCTTCTTCGCGGTTACGTGCGATGTCTTCAAACTTTTTCGGTAAGAAATCCAATGCGCCCGCATCTAGCGCATCAAGCGTGGCTTTCGCCCCGTCATGAGTCAGGGACGAAAACATTAGGATTGGCGTTGGAGCCGCTGCCATAATTTCACGTACAGCGGTAATGCCATCCATCACTGGCATTTCAATATCCATCGTGATGACGTCCGGTTTAAGAGATTTGGCTTTCTCAACCGCCTCTCTGCCATTTACCGCAACGTCAATCACTTCTAGGCGCGATTCTGAGTTGATGATTTCGCTCACGCGACGTCGAAAAAAACTCGAATCATCAACGACTAGTACTTTAATCGCCATCTTATTCCTTTTAATAACGTCAGCTTTGCTTAAAGGCGTGAAGCCGCAGCATATCGCTTAAGTAAATCAGGCACATCTAGAATTAATGCAATATGGCCATCGCTAGTGATTGTTGCACCAGCCATGCCCGGAGTGCCTTGCAATAGATTATCGAGTGGCTTAATAACCACTTCTTCTTGACCAATAAGCGTATCCACAACAAAACCAACGCGCTGGTTACCGATCTGTACAATAACCACATGACCGTGACCAGTACGCTCTTCGACGTTTTGTGATTTGGATGCTAACCAGTTCTGTAAGTAAAATAGCGGGATAGATTTTTCACGCACAATGATCGTCAACTGACCATCTACCACGTTTGTCCGACTCAGATCCAAGTGGAAAATTTCGCTCACAGATGCCAGTGGCAGCGCAAACGGATGACCGCCAACACCAACCATCAGTGTTGGTAGGATCGCAAGCGTCAGTGGTACTTTGATGGTGATCTTAGTGCCTTTACCTAGCTCAGAATCGATATCGATTGAACCATTTAAGGTGTTGATCGCCGTCTTAACCACATCCATGCCAACGCCACGGCCAGAGATGTCAGAAATTTTATCTTTACTTGAGAAACCTGGCGCAAAGATAAGGTTGAAGCACTCTTTGTCTGTTAAACGGCCCGCCGCATCTTCGTCCATCATACCGCGCTTAACCGCGATACCACGCAGTTTGTTCGGGTCCATACCGCCGCCATCATCTACGATGGATAGCTCAATGTGATCCCCTTCTTGTGATGCAGACAAAATCACTTTACCTGTGCGTGATTTACCTGCTTTCGCGCGGTCGTCTGGCATTTCAATACCGTGGTCAACCGAGTTACGAACCAAGTGAATCAATGGATCAGCCAATGCTTCTACAAGGTTTTTATCGAGATCGGTTTCTTCACCGCGCATTTCCAACACAATGTCTTTATTTAGGTTGCGCGCCAAGTCACGGACAACGCGTGGGAAACGGCCAAATACTTTCTTGATTGGCTGCATACGCGTTTTCATTACCGCGCCTTGCAGATCCGCCGTTACGACATCAAGGTTGGCGACCGCTTTGGACATTTCTTCATTGTCGCTGTTCAAACCAAGGCTTAATAGACGGTTTCGGACCAATACAAGCTCACCTACCATGTTCATGATGGTATCAAGCGTCGAGGTATCGACACGAACGGTTGCCTCGGCCTGAGGCTTTTTAACCGCTGGCGCTTTCGCCTCTTCTTTCACCGCGACAGGTTTAGATTCTGGTTTTGGTGCTGGAGCCGGAGTTGGAGCTGCTGGTGCTGGCTTAACCGCAGGCTCAGGTTTCGCAGGGCTTTCCTCTACGTTTGCTGATGCCGGCTTCGTTGCCATATCCAGTTCTTCTAGCGTAGGACCTTTGCCCGCACCATGTAGCTCATCGAGTAACTTTTCGAACTCTTCGTCCGTCATTAAGTCACTATCTTGATTTTCTGACGATGCAACTGGCGCAGCTGGTTCTGCCGCTTTAGGAGGTTCTGCTGGTGCAGATGCTGCAGCCTCTGCCGCTGATGGACTTTTGCCAACGCCGTGAAGTTCGTCAAGTAGACGCTCAAATTCATCGTCAGTGATATCGCCACTTTCAACAGATGGCGCACTTGATTGAGGGGGCTCTGATGGCGTTGTTGGTGTCGCAGGTTCTGAAGCGCCTGGAGCTGAGCCTTTACCATGAAGCTCATCCAGCAGCTTTTCGAATTCGTCTTGGGTAATTTCATCAACAGAGCCGACACTTGACGCTGGCGCGGCAGGTTCTTCAATAACAGGCTCAGGAATGACAGGTTCAGGAGTAACCACTGGTTCTTCAACCACGGTTGCAGCGACTTCATCTTCTGATTCAGGTTTACATAGACGATGAAGTTCTTCAAGAAGGGCAGGATCCGCAGCTTCCAATGGCTCACGATCTTGAACAGCTTGGAACTGGGTATTGACCGTATCCAACGCTTTTAGCATCGTATCCATTAAGTTTTGCGTGACCGTGCGTTGGCCGTTTCGTAAAACGTCGAACACGTTCTCCGCACCATGACAAGTATCGACTAGCTCTGCCAAAGACAGGAAGCCAGCACCGCCTTTTACGGTGTGAAACCCGCGGAAAATTGCATTAAGTAAGTCTTTGTCTTCTGGGTTATTTTCCAATTCAACCAACTGCTCAGAAAGCAGTTCGAGAATTTCCCCAGCCTCAATGAGAAAGTCCTGAAGAATATCTTCGTCTAAATCGTAGCTCATACGTTACCTTTAAAATCCAAGACTGGACAACAAGTCATCGACTTCGTCCTGCGATGAAACCGCATCTTCTCTCAGTTCTGGATGAAGAATCGGGCCTTCGGCTTCGCTTGTTTGTGTATTCTTTTTATCTGCCGGTTCTGACAAAACTTGAATGTGTTCTTCAGGTTTATTTCCAGAGAATACGGTTAGGATTTCCACTAAGCGGCCTTCTACTTCATTTACCAACGTAATTACGCGGCGAATAATTTGGCCAGTTAGGTCTTGGAAGTCTTGCGCCATGAGAATTTCGGTCAATTGACCACGCAACTCAGTGCTGTCACCTTCGACTTGAACTAATAGCTCGTCGATTCGGTGACAAAGTGCTTTGAATTCGCTTAATTCGATGCGCCCGTGCATGAGTTCATTCCATTGAGGACGAACTTTCTGAAGGCAATCATGCAGGTTGTCAGCGATAGGAAGGCAGCAGTCGACTGCATCCATCGTTTTGTTGGCTGCTAGCTCTGTCTTCTCGATCACATAATTAAGACGATCCCTTGCGTTAGGGATTTCGTCTTTCGCAATTTCGGTCATGCGCTGATCGAGACTGAACTGCTTGAGTGATTCGTGAAGGTCTCGAGTTAAGGCTCCAATTTCTTGCAGCATTGGATTCTCGGCACCTTCGTAGATCGAGGCAACAAGCATATTGGCTTGGTCTTGTTCCCCGTTTTCTAGCATTTGAACGAGTGACTTCGCCTGCTCTAGTGAGATCATTCTGAATAGACCCTTTTACGTTTAGTTCTTCTTATCACTTTAAAAACGCTAAACGAGTCATTTAATAGGTATTTAATAATTGGTATGAATGACTCGAATAACAAAGAGAAAAAGAGAGAGTTATAAACGCTCGAAAATTTTATCTAATTTTTCTTTTAATGTTGCAGCAGTAAATGGCTTAACAATGTAGCCGTTTACGCCTGCTTGAGCAGCTTCAATGATCTGCTCACGCTTCGCTTCAGCCGTGATCATTAGAACTGGCAAATGCTTAAGTTCTGCATCCGCGCGGATGTGTTTAAGCAAATCGATGCCTTGCATACCTGGCATGTTCCAGTCAGTTACAACAAAATCGAAGTCACCTTTTTTCAGCATTGGTAATGCGGTTAAACCATCGTCCGCTTCTTGAGTGTTATTGAAACCCAAGTCACGAAGCAGGTTTTTAACAATACGGCGCATTGTTGAGAAATCATCAACAATAAGGATCTTCATGTTTTTATTCAAAATTGCCTCCACTGAATCGTAAAATCAGTGTTTTTAGTCATTTTGTGTCCACGCACTGAGCTTGGTGCGCAAACGTTGCATCGCTTGACTCAGTATTTGACTTACGCGAGATTCGCTTACGCCTAACACATCGCCAATTTCTTTCAAATTGAGTTCTTCATCATAATAAAGCGAAAGTACCAAAGCTTCACGCTCTGGAAGCTGTTTTATTGATTCAACCAGTGCTTTTCGAAATGATTCATCGGCAACCCCTTTGAACGGGTTACTGTCATCAGTTTCATCTGCAGGTGAAATCACATCATCAGAAACGCCTAAATCCTCAATACCGACTAATTTTGAGCAGTTGATATCGGTCAGAGCACTATGATATTGATCCAGTGTCATACCGAGATGCGTGGCTACTTCAGAATCAGTAGGATCTCGATTTAATTCGCCTTCCAGTTCCGCAATCGCTTGGTTAATCTCTCGATTATTTTTATGAACAGAACGCGGTACCCAATCGCCTTTGCGCATGTCATCTAACATTGCACCGCGAATACGGATACCTGCATAAGTTTCAAAGCTCGCACCTTTAGAACCATCATAATTCTGCTGAGCTTCGATAAGACCGATCATGCCGGCCTGAATTAAATCCTCTACCTGAACACTCGGCGGTAAACGGCCTAATAGGTGGTGAGCAATGCGCTTAACCAACACTGAGTAGCGCTCTATAAACGCTTGCTGGCTATTAAACTTGCCATGTTGGTCATAGGTTATCGCTTTATTCACCAAAAGGGTCCTCTGCGAATTCGGTACGATTTAGCAACCTTTCCACAAAAAATTCCAAGTGTCCACTTGGTGTTTTCGGTAGTGGCCACGTTAACGCTTTGTTTGCTAGTGAGCTAATAGCTAAAGCGGCAGGTGAGCGAGGGAACGCATCAACGACAATTTTTTGTCTTTTTACAGCCTGTCGTACTTTATCATCTAATGGAATACATGCTACGAGTTCAAGGCTGACATTCAAGAATCGCTCTGTGACTAGCGTCAACTTTGCAAACAATTCTCGCCCTTCACGGTAGCTTCTGACCATATTTGCTACAACTTTAAAGCGTTGGACCTGGTGTTCTTTACTTAACAGCTTAATTAACGCATATGCATCTGTGATTGAAGTTGGTTCATCACACACAACCACAACGACATCTTGAGCTGCTCGCGAAAAACTGATTACCATGTCAGAAATGCCTGCGGCGGTATCTATCAGCAGGACGTCCATTTCGTCTTCAAGACTACCAAATGCTCGAATGAGTCCAGCATGTTGAGCGTGAGAAAGCTCAGTCATGCTCTGTGTGCCAGAAGTTGCAGGGATTATCTTTATACCATAAGGCCCTTCGACAATCGCATCTTTTAGCTCACATTCACCCGCTAAGACATGTCCTAGATTACGTTTTGCACGAATTCCGAGCATCACGTCCACATTGGCCAGACCTAAATCAGCGTCGAGAACCATCACCTTCTTGCCTTGGCGAGCCATACAAATCGCCAGACCCAGTGTTACGTTTGATTTCCCCACACCACCTTTGCCGCCAGTAACAGCAATCACTTTGGTCAACGATGGTTGTGTTAAGCGACGGAGGCCGCTTGCTTGATCGTGTATCATATTCTCAGTCATAGTAGCCCGCCGCCTTAGAGTCCTTCACTGTCACTGTTCCAAAAGTGAGGTTCGTTCTCTGTCGACTTCTCTAACAGTTCATTTGCTTTCGCAAGCATATATTTTGGTTGCGCTATCACAATGTCTTCTGGCACGCGCTGACCATTAGCGATGTAAGCCACTGGCATTGCGTTTTGAATCACTACACTGATGAATTCGCCTAGACTTAATGACTCATCAAGCTTCGTCATAATACAACCCGAAAGTGGTATGCGTCGGAAGTGATCCAGCGTTTCTTGTAGAACGCGACGTTGTGCGGTAGCTGGCAAAACAAGGTAGCTGTGAATCACTTCTCCGCTCTCTTGCATTAGAGTATCGAGCTGCTCAGAAAGCCTGACATCTCGTTGCCCCATCCCTGCCGTATCGACCAAAATCAGTCTTCTGTTTCTTAGCTGATATATAACATCGGCTAACTCGTTAGAATCTTTAGCAACTCTTACGGGACAACCCATGATTCTTCCGTAAATTGAGAGCTGCTCATGTGCACCTATGCGATATGTATCTGTTGTCACAAGGGCCACATTGTCGGCACCGTATTCCATGGCGGCACGTGCTGCGAGCTTCGCAACGGTGGTTGTTTTTCCCACCCCCGTCGGACCTAACAGTGCAACCACACCACCACGTTTTAAAATGTCCTGTTTAGGAATATTGATTTGATCCGCCACCAGCGACAACAACGCTTTCCACGCTCGCGCTGGTTTTGTATCTTCCGGGATATAGCACGCCATTTGGTCTGCTAACTCCGGAGAAACGCCCATACGCTCTAAGCGCTTAATCAGCATTGCTCTGAGCGGCTCTCGACGTTCCACTTCCTGCCACATCAGGCCAGAGACTTGATGCTCTAAAAGACGACGAATTGACGTCATCTCTTCGCGCATACTCTCCAGCTCATCGGCAGACTCTTCTCGCTCATCACTTGGACGGCGGCGATCATAGCGTGTCGGATCCAACTTCGGCGTTGGACGCTCAAATCGATTATCTTGTGCGATTAACTTCGCCAAAGGTGAATCTGGTTGATATGGCGCTGGCTTTTCTTGGTTGTAGCCGTCGCGATGCTTATTCTGGCGTTGCAATAAAGCAGAGAGCGAATCTTCATTTTCCGCTACATGATCGTCAGCATCTGCTGCACCACCACTATATTGCTTAAGCATGTTAGCGAATCGCTGCGTCATCGAGCCTGTTTTTTCGTTGTTACTGTTATTACTGTTCAGGCTAATTTTATCTTCATCTAAATGACGATCTTGATAACGATCAGCAGAAGACGATGACATTTGACGATGTTCGTTATAGCGATTCGATTGAGAAGCACCGCGATTTTGTTGTGACGCTGCGCTTGCTTGAGACGGGTTAGATTCACTATCTATCGCCGCAACAATCGCCACCCCACCAGCCACTTTCTTGTTTGACATGATCACCGCTTCCGCGCCTAACTCCTCTTTCACTTGGAGCAGCGCCGTTCTCATGTCTTTGGCAAAAAATCGCTTTATTTTCAAACTATGAATCCATTAATGATGCGTGAGATCAGTTACCCACGGCTTGCACAATTCTGATCTGTTTTTCATCCGGGATTTCTTGGTAAGACAGTACCCGGAGATTAGGTATTGTGTTCTTCACAAATTTCGCCAACGTCGAGCGTAATACACCGGAAGTAAGCAGAACGGCTGGCTCGCCTTTCAATTCTTGTTCCTGTGTCGCTTGGCTTAGTGAAGACTGCAATCGTTCAGCGAGCCCCGGTTCAATCCCCGCGGATTCGCCTCCTGATGCTTGCATAGTTTGATGCAATATTTGTTCCAGTTCAGGTATCAAAGTAATCACTGGCAGCTCAGGCTCTATACCATTGATTTCTTGAACAATTAGGCGTTTAAGACTAATTCGAACTGCTGCCGTCAATATGTCAGCTTCTTGACTCTTACTTGAGTACTCAGCCAAAGTTTGAACAATCGTGCGAATATCGCGGATTGGAATGGCCTCGTTTAACAAGTTTTGTAGGACTTTCACCACCACACCTAATGGTAATTGGTCAGGAACAAAGTTCTCAACCAACTTAGGCGCGCTGCGTCCTAACATTTCTAATAAATTCTCTACTTCTTCATGACCAATCAACTGCGATGCGTTATTAGTCAATAACTGGCTCAGGTGCGTCGCTAATACTGTCGATGAGTCAACAACCGTATAACCTAACGCCTGAGCATGCTCACGCTGATCTTCGCGAATCCATACGGCTTCCAATCCAAATGCAGGGTCAATGGTTGGCTCGCCATCAATCATGCCATACACCTGACCTGGGTTAATCGCTAGCTCTTGATCCGGACGAATCTCAGCTTCGCCCACCGCAACCCCCATTAATGTGATTCGATAGCTGTTTGGCGTCAGTTCAAGGTTGTCACGTATGTGAACCGCAGGGATTAAGAACCCAAAATCTTGCGATAGCTTTTTACGCACACCTTTTACGCGCTCTAACAGTTCTCCACCTTGGTCTCGGTCCACTAGCGGAATCAAGCGGTAACCCACTTCTAGGCCAATAATATCGACTGGCTGGACGTCGTCCCAAGATAGTTCGCGTTGTGATGAAGGCTCTACACCTTCGTCGGCTTTCGCTGGTAAAGCCGGTTCTTTCGCTTTCTGCTTTTGGCGTTTATCGATGAAATACGCCGCCGCGCCAGCCGCGACCGCCAGACTCAAAAACGCAAAGTGTGGCATGCCCGGTACGATGCCCATCACACCGAGAATAGCTGCGGTAATCATCAGTGCTTTTGGGTTGTCGAACATCTGGAAGACCAGCTGTTCACCCATGTCTTCATCGGTGTTTTGACGCGTCACCATCATCGCCGCTGCAATCGACAGCAATAGCGATGGAATCTGTGCAACTAGGCCGTCACCAATCGTCAGCAAAGTATAGATTTCAATTGCCTCACCGAAACCCAATCCATACTGCGCCATACCGATCGACAGACCGCCGATGATGTTGATAAACAGAATCAAAATACCGGCAATCGCGTCACCTTTTACGAACTTCGAGGCACCATCCATTGAACCGTAGAAATCCGCTTCTTTTGTCACTTCAAAACGACGAACTCTTGCCTGTTCTTGGTCTATCAATCCGGCATTTAAGTCCGCATCAATCGCCATCTGCTTACCTGGCAACGCATCAAGGGTGAAGCGAGCACTTACCTCAGAGATACGACCCGCACCTTTGGTCACCACCATAAAGTTGATGATCATTAAGATAAGGAAAACCACTAAGCCGACCGCGTAGTTACCACCAATAACGACATTACCAAACGCTTCAATTACGTTACCTGCCGCGTTGCCGCCTTCGTGACCATGCAGTAAGACGACACGTGTCGAGGCAACGTTCAGCGCCAAACGCAACAAGGTCGCGATCAGCAGTACCGTCGGAAAAGCGGCGAAGTCCAACGGACGACGTGTGTAAACGGTCACTAACAACACCACCATCGACAACGCGATGTTAAAGGTGAAGAACATATCCAGCAAAAAGGCTGGAATAGGCAGCACCACCATCGCTAAGGTGGCCAAAACCATCACCGGCGCGCCAATAGCTGGCATTTCACGCTGAGGGATTCGTGGCAATTTATCTGCAAATGGCAGGCTTAACTTCATACTACGAGAGATCTCAATCGATTGAAGCGTCACGTTAGCTCTTACTATTAATACGCGACCGCTTTGGCCTAAAAGTTTAGGTATGGTTGATAATTAAGGCGTTTTAAGCAAGCTATGTACCATAATTAACGCCAAAATAATGACTAAACACTCAAGTAGAGCTTAATATCTGATTAAATTAGCCTTTTTAGAATTAGGCTTCTTTTAGTATTAGTGCCGGTGTTCTGGCGGGATTGGCAAATCGTAATCCTGAATTTTGGGGCGCTGTCCACCTCGTTTTCGGTATTGTTTCAACTGGAATACAAATGCCAAAACCTGAGCCACCGCAGTAAATAATCCATCGGGGATCTCTTGTTCTAGCTCAGTAGTATGGTACAGCGCACGAGCAAGTGGCGGAGCAGGTACAATTGTGATGTCATGCTCTCGGGCGACTTCTCGAATCTTCATTGCCATGTGATCGGTGCCTTTAGCGATCACTACCGGCGCACGGTCTGTCTTCTGTTTATAACGAAGCGCAACCGAAAAGTGCTCTGGGTTGGTAACAATAACATCAGCCTGAGGAACATCTGCCATCATACGACGTTGAGCCGCTTCTCTTTGCAGCATACGAATGCGTCCTTTGACCTCTGGCTTACCCTCGGTTTCTTTATATTCGTCTTTGACTTCTTGCTTGGTCATTTTTAACTGATCAGCGTGCTGCCAGATTTGAAATGGAATATCGATGGCAACCACGATCAACAGCGAACAGCTGATCAACAAGATAAAGTTCAGCAGAATATCTAAAGCATGGAAGATGTTTTGCGGATACACATCCATACTTAATTGAATCAGATCCGCCTGCGATGCTTGGATCAAATAGATCGCGACACCAGTAACCAAAACCACTTTAAGAATTGATTTGATCAACTCTACCCAGCTTTGCATTCCGACCATCCGCTTTAAACCGCTAAGCGGATTCATTTTTGACAGCTTTGGCATAGCCGCTTGAGCAGAAAAACTGATTCCTCCCACACCCGCAGCACCAATCATGGCGGCAGTAAATAACGTAGCTAGCACCAAAAATAGAGGGAACAACAAATCGGTCATCGCCCCTAAAGCAATGTCAAATAGCTTTGCCGTATCGAAAATCTCTTCTCGTTGAAGATCAAATAAACGGCTCATGATGGAAAACAGTGAGCGTGCTAACGCCTCGCCAAACCACATCAGTGAAATGGCGCCAACGATCAGTACAGATGCTGATGCGAGTTCTTTAGACCGAGCAACCTGCCCCTTTTCTCTGGCTTGTTGTAACCGCCGGGGCGTGGCTTCTTCGGTGCGTTCCTGACCGTCTGATTCTGCCAATTCTTAGCACTCCAAGCGAATGAGTCGACAAATCTGCGCCTCACCCACTGTCCAGAACATTTCATAATGACTATAAAGGCCAGCCAGTATGTACCAACACAGTAATAGACCCACCATCAACGCAAACGCAAAACCAAGCGAAAAGATATTCAGCTGTGGTGCAGCACGGGTCATTACACCAAACGACAAGTTAATGGTAAGTAGCGCAATAATGCCAGATAGCGACATACTCAGTGCCGTTTGGAACATAATACCAAGCCAGCCTGCCATTTCACGAAAATCGACCGCAGTAAGCGTCCCGGACCCAATTGGCAAGGTTTTAAAGCTGAACACTACCAGTTGCAGCATTTTCAAGTGCCCATCGGTGGCAAGGAAAAACATTGTCGTCAAAAACATGAATAGCTGACCAAGCAATGGCGTGTTCTGACCATTTGCGGGATCAACCATAGAAGCGAAACCCAAACTTGACTGCATACCCAATATTTGTCCCAACAAGACAAAGGTTTGAATCATAAATTGAGTGACCATACCCATCGCAATACCGATGATCATTTGCTCGGCAATGGTCATAAAACCCCGAAACGAGAGCAACTCAATGTCTTGAGGCACTGCAGGGATCGCTGGCATGACGGCAAAAGTGATGGCTAACCCGAGGTAAAGGCGGATTCGTGGTGAGACAAATCGAGCCCCAGTTACCGTCATCACCATCAGCATGGAAGAGATACGAACGTAGGGCCAGAAATAGTTTGCGATCCAATCTAAGACAACGCTAGTGGGGTACTCCATAGGCGCCTCTAATAAAGCACCTGAGGTAAGCGCTCAATCAAGCCATAGAAATATTCCATCAACATTTGCGTCATCCAGTGACCAAATAGCATTAGAGCCAAAAGCGTGACTATCAAACGCGGCAAGAAGCTCAATGTTTGCTCGTTGATGGAAGTCGCAGCTTGGAAAATCGCAACAATAAGGCCGATAAGCAAACTTGGGATGATAATGGCGCAGACCATGATAAGCACCATCCAAAGTGCTTCACGGAAAAGCTCGACAAACATTTCTGGTGTCATGTCTTATCCTCTATCTGCGCTTATCTAAAGGGCGAAACTGCCCGCGAGTGTCGAAAGTATCAAGTTCCAACCATCGACCAATACGAACAGCATCAACTTGAACGGCAACGAAACAATCATTGGTGACAACATCATCATACCCATTGCCATCAGTACCGACGCTACCACGAGGTCAATAATCAAAAACGGCAAGAAGAGCATAAAGCCAATCTGGAATGCAGTTTTTAGCTCCGAGGTGATGAAAGCAGGAATCAACACCGCCATCGACACATCTTCTGGGTTCTCAACTTGCTCTCCTGACATGGTTACAAACGTCTCCAAGTCTTTGATTCGGGTTTGTTTAAGCATGAAAGCTTTCATTGGTGCTTGTGCAGCATCAAACGCTTCTCTCGCAGTGACTTGCTCATTCAAATAAGGCTGAACGGCTTTATCGTTGATTTCGTTCAGGACGGGAGACATAACAAAGAAGGTCAAAAACAGCGCTATACCAATGATGACCTGATTAGACGGCGTTTGTTGCAAACCCATTGCCTGACGCAATATCGACATCACCACAACAATTCGAGTAAACGACGTCATTAGAATCACCATGGCAGGCAAGAAGCCAAGCATGGTCATTAACGTTAGGATTTGTAGCGTAACCGAGTAATCTTCACTGCCATCTGGGTTTGTGGTCATGGTAAACGCAGGGATGCCACCACCACTAGAAACGGACATAGCACGACTGGCGCCAGTATCACTTTGCATCGCCTGAACAGTGACGCTACTTCCATCAGCCAAGTTGTCAGGCAGAGCAGACTCCTCTGCCTCAGCAAACGAAAATGAAGAAAACAGCACGCCGACGAAAAGCAACAACGTGCTCAGGAGCAAACGAATCGGGTTACCCTTTGTCATGTTTTTTGATCAGTTGGCTAAATTGAGTCGCAAAAGCATTGGTCGCCAACTCTTCCTCTTTCAGTGGCTTATCTAACTTGGCTAACGTTTGGATTGATTGGCTGGTAATTCCAACCAAAAACTGCTCTTCACCCACTTGAACTACGGCGATTCTTTCTTTGGTGCCCACTGGCAACTGACTCACAATACGCAAGCCTTTTTGTTGTCCCATCGCCGGCACTTGCATACGTTTAAGTAGCCAAGCCAACAAAAGAATCACACCGATCACAAGCACAAGCGAGCCCAGTGTCGTCGCAAGATCCAGATTATTTGGTGCGGCAGCAAATGCATAAGGAGCACTCAGCATTAAGCTCAGTGCTCCAGTGATTTGCGTCAATCGCGTTTTGATTGAGCGGCTCATCTTAACGTAGCTTCTTAATTCGTTCAGTTTGGCTGATCACATCCGTCAAACGGATACCAAACTTATCGTTCACGACCACGACTTCGCCATGCGCAATCAGTGTACCGTTGACTAATACGTCCAATGACTCGCCCGCTAGACGATCCAACTCAACAACCGAACCTTGGTTCAACTGCAATAAGTTCCGAATGCTGATTTGTGAACGACCGACTTCCATCGAAATCGTCACCGGAATATCCATGATGGTGTCGAGTTTACGACGCTCATCTTCGGTAATTGGGCTTGAAGTGTCTTTTAGCTCTTCCAGTGGCGCGGCCAATACTTCATCTACGTCAACAGAAGGTGCAGACGGGTCTTCGCCAAGAGCGGCTGCCCATTCATCTGCTAGCTTTTGATCGTCACTTGGTTCCATTTTTCTATCCTGTGTTAAGCCTTATTTAATGCCAAAGCATGTCTGTTCAATAAGGTATCTTAATCGTCTATATCGTCTTCATTCTCAAGCTCAGACATGATGTCTTTGCCCAAGAAAGCTAAATCTGTTTTGACTACATGTGGGCGCTCAATTTCCTCAGAAATTTGCACCGCTAATTTGTCTTCCGAACGGCCCATTTTTACGCGATAGGTCGGCAGGTCTTCCACAAACATTGTCGCATGTTCTGGCATTTCAATCGGGATGATGTCACCCGGTTGCAATTCCATGAGGTCACGCAAAGAGATGTCTTTTTCAAGCAAGTTAACGCGAAAGTTAACCGGACAATCCATAATCTCTTCACGTAATGCTGAGCTCCAACGGACGTCTGTCTCCATCTTGTCGGACTGAACACCTGCATCCAACAGTTCACGGATCGGCTCAACCATGGAGTAAGGCATAACAACATGAAAATCGCCGCCGCCACCATCGACCTCTATGTGGAAAGAACTCACAACAATCACTTCTGTCGGGCTGACAATGTTAGCCATACTTGGGTTTACTTCTGAGTCGAGATATTCGAACTCCACCCCCATCACTGGCGACCACGCTTCTTTGTAGTCTTCAAATACAATCTTCAGCAGAAGCTGAATGATGCGGCGTTCCGTTGGGGTAAATTCGCGCCCTTCGATTTTGGCATGGAATCGACCATCCCCACCAAAGAAGTTTTCTACCAGAATAAAGACTAAGCGAGCCTCCATGGTGATCAACGCTGTACCTTTTAACGGACGAAAACGCACCATGTTCAAACTGGTTGGCACGTACAATGTGTTTTGGTATTCGCCAAACTTCATCATCTGCACGCCATTGATCGACACTTCTGCCGTTTTACGCAGCATATTAAACAGGCTAATACGCATGTGTCGTGCAAAGCGCTCGTTGATAAGTTCGAGCGTCGGCATTCGACCACGTACAATCCTGTCTTGCGACGAGAAATCAAAATTGACGGCACCTTCGTTGTCGTTTTCTATCGGTTCATCGACGTCATCAACATCGTCAACCCCGTGTAATAGCGCATCAATTTCGTCTTGGCTTAATAGATCGGTCACGTTTTACCTATTGAATAACAAAATCTGTAAACAGTACTTTTTCAATCACTGGCTTACCGACCGCAGCGTTTAGCGCTGCTTTGATATCTTCGGAAGCACGATCGCGCAATTCCACTCGTCCCGTTGGAGAACGCAACTGATCAACCGTCGCCGAAGCAAACGTTGATAACAAAGAGCTCTCAATCAGTGGCGAATGGTACCGCGCCAACTCTTCATTCTCTGCACCGCGAACCATTAACTGCGCTTTAATTTGTACCAGTCTGTCGCGACGGTCCCCAGTAACGTTAAATACAAATGCCTGAGGAAGATTCACGTAGGCAATGGGCGAGGCATCAGATGCCTTCGCTTGAACCTGTTGAGACGCTTCAGCCTGAGCTGGTTCATCAGAGCCCATGAGAAAGAATGCTGCTGCACCACCGCCAAGTAGCAATACCACAACAGCGATTATGATGATAAGTAACTTACCTTTTCCTTTCGGCGCATCGGCCCCTTGTAACTGTTCTTCTGCCATTGTTGTCTCTTATTGTTCTTTTAGGTTACCGAGATGCTTAAGGAAGTCGTTTGGTAACCTTGTATTATTGCCTTTAAACGGCCTGTTATGCGTAAAAGCTAATTCCATCACGCTTTGAAGCCACATTCAAATCCAGATTGACGTCAGCATCAAAGCTCTCTTCTGATTGTCCAGAAAAACCGCTGCCTTGAGCGCTTTGACCATGTTGCTCAGCAGTATACCTACCTTGCTGCTGCCCGCTGTTTTGTTGCTGAACAGAAGAATCAGCCAATTGCATGCCCTGCTGCGCCAACATCTCTCTCAAGCGAGGAAGCGTCTGTTCAATGATGTCACGCGCTTGCGGGTTGTTCACCGTAAAATGCACATTAGCTACATCGTTGTTCATCGTCATACGAATTTGCATACGACCTAATTCTGGTGGATCAAGACGAATATCGAGGTTTTTTAGGTTCTTCGACATCATCATTTGCACTTTTTCCGCCACTTGCTCATTGGCTAGCTCTTTGGTCAGTTGCAACGGAAGCTGAGCTTGCTGCGCGGCATCAATACGCGCTTGTTGCTGCACGTTTGTTCCTTGTTGACCCGCCATCGCCTGAAGCTGCCCTGCTAAACCATGTTGAAGTTCTGGTTTATCTTGCTTATCCGCTGTCGCTTTAAGTGCACCAGCAGCCAATGCGGCATTCACAACTTTCTGGTTAACCTCTCCATCCTTCACGCCTTGAAGCGCAGTCGGCAAATGAGCTGCGGCCAACGCATCTGGCATCGGAGATACTGCGACTTTATCTGCACTCTGAACAGCTTGCGGCTGAGCTGATTGAGTCGCAAAATTAAGGGCTTGCTGAGACATCCCCATAGGCGCAGCCTGGCGAGCCAAATGATGTTGTACTTGCTGCTCGGCGAGAACCTGTTTAACGTCAGTAGGAAGCGCAACAAACTGGGCAAGATCTTGCTCTGGAATATCGGCAATGACCGTCCCTTTTTTCAACCCTTCTATGATCTCAGTTTCTTGCTGAGTCAGTGGTTTTCCCTGCGCCAGTTTGGTATCTATGAGTTCGAGTTCATCCAAGGAAACACGCTGAAGCGCATCAATTTTAGAGCCATCCAAACCCACCTCCAGTGGCGATAGTTCATTGGCAACGTCACCACTGACCATGCCCTTCTCGGTTGGGTGACTGACTTGTTTAGCCATACCTTGCCAAGTAGCAAACTCAGACGAGAGCTTATCGACATCGATAGGTTGACCATTCTTATCTAAAATTGGCTCTAAGCCTTGCCCAGCCATTGCCTGCACTTGTTCAAGCGATTGAGCTGATGGCATTTCATTCAAAGCAGGTTCATCAATGTCTGTTGTTTGCTCGTTAAACGAGTGCTCTAAACCCGCTCGTTGAGGCAAAACTTTGCCACTATCGATGGATGCATTATTCGCTTTCAAGGTTTGATTCGCTTGTTCAATACGACCAAGCAGCTGTTGTCCTTCACCCATCGCGCTTTTTGCGCCATTAGCAGCTGAAGGGGCGTTCGAGAGTGAACCGACTTTCTCAGTGACATCAGCATCATTTTGCGAGTGCGCGCCTTGTTTGGCTTCCAGTAGGCTTGCTTCATCACTGTGAATGGTGTTCGCATGCTCTGTCAGCATGTCGCCAGAGCGGCTTTGCTCTTGAATAGCAGTATCTTGGCTTTCTTGCGCCAGCAACTCTTTGGCGTCGTTACTGCTCGCTTGAGCCACGTCTGTGACCGCTTCTTGGCTATCAGCTTTTCCAGACGAAAGCTTGTTAATCTCGACACTGTTTTGTTCTTCACCGTTTAGTGATTTCGTTGCTACTTTTTCTGACTTTTGTGAACCTGAAAATGCATCCGTCAAGGTTTCCAAAAATCCCTTGCTCTCCGCGTTTTCTGTAGGTGCTTGTGCGGCAGAGTCAGACACTGACGTCTTGCTCGTCGCAGAAACATTGGACAAATTCACATTCATATAGAAATTCTCATTATCAGCAACTTCGAGCGCTAGGCCGCTGCTAAATTGCACACGGTGGCAAATTTAGGTTATTGGGATGATCATCTACAAAGTTATTTGCAAAAAATTACGCCAATAACAAGCTCATTGCCGCAGTGACAAATCGAGCGCTATAAGTGGAAGCAACATCAACTTTTAAACATTAAAAAGGCTTCGCTCGACGGCTGTAAAGCAACGTTGAAAACTCATCCATTTGCTTTTGTTCCCGTTTGGCTTCCGCAAGCTGCTTCTCTTTCTCTCGCTTTTCGATCATCCACTCATAGGATTTGCGTTCTTTGCGTACTGTTAACCAGTATTCTTGACAGTTTTCTACCTGTTCTTTGAAATGACTTTCCGCTTGTTTCTGCTTAGATAACGTTTCGTCTAGCTGGGTGAGAAAGCGATTTAAATGCCCATATTCGCTTGCCGTTAAGCCCGCCTGCCCACGGTCGATAAGCTGTTGGCAATAATCAAGGCGATACTTTTCGATTTGCTCAACCTGACGGTAATAATCTTCAAGTTCAGAGCGCGCTTTGTTCAGCGCAAGTACGGCTTGATCTTCACGCTCTTTAGTCTGCTCAAGTAGGAACTCCATCGCATTGTTCATGCGCTATCACCCGCCCAAAATGTTTCTAAGCATGTTGACGCACATATCGTATGGCACCGATTCTTTCATGCTCTGCTGTAAGTATTCGTCTAACTTTGGCTTCAATGTAAACGCGCCATCGATAGCAGGATCGGTGCCCGGTTTGTACGCCCCAATCGAGACCAAATCTTGGTTCTTGCGGCAAATCGACAAGACCTGACGTACCGCTTTCGACATCAGAACATGTTCTTCAGTGGTGATTTGCGGCATAACACGGCTCACCGACTTTTCGACGTCAATCGCAGGATAATGGCCTGCATCCGCCATTTCACGGGACAGCACAATGTGACCATCAAGAATTGCCCGCGATGCATCCGCAATCGGGTCTTGTAAATCATCGCCCTCGGTCAACACGGTAAAGAACGCCGTAATTGAGCCTTGTTCGGCGCTTCCGTTACCCGCACGCTCAACCAAAGCAGGTAGCTTGGCGAACACAGATGGCGGATAGCCTTTTGTCGCTGGCGGCTCACCAACAGAAAGGGCGATTTCACGCTGTGCTTGCGCAAAACGCGTCAAGGAATCCATCAATAACAGAACGTCCAAACCTTGATCGCGAAAGTACTCTGCAATGGTTAAGGCGGTTTGACAGCCTTTCAAACGCATCAATGGTGAAGCATCGGCAGGCGCAGCCACCACGACAGAGCGACGTCGTCCATCCTCACCTAAAATCTCTTCGATAAACTCTTTAACTTCGCGTCCACGCTCACCTATCAGACCGACTACAACAACTTGTGCGGTTGTACCTCGCGTCATCATGCCAAGCGTGACCGATTTACCCACACCAGAGCCGGCAAACAGACCGATACGCTGACCTTTACCTACCGTCAATAATCCGTTAATCGCTTTCAAGCCCACATCAAGTGGCTCTGAAATTGGCTTTCGAGCCAGCGGGTTGATTGGCTCAGCATTAAAAGAGGCGCGATGATCGGTATACAACGGGCCAAGTCCATCAAGCGGATTACCAACCCCGTCAATCACTCGACCAAGCAACTCCATGCCAACAGGCAAGCCAGCGTCACTGGTTAATGGCGTCACTCTAGCGCCAGGCAAAATGCCCGTAATTTGCTCGCTTGGCATCAAAAATAGGTTATCACCTGAAAAACCGACGACCTCGGCTTCCATCTGACCGGACATGGTTTCCACTAAGCATAAACTGCCAATTGGTGCGCGACAACCTGTCGCTTCCAACGTTAACCCAACCACTCGAACCAGTTTGCCAGAGGCAACTGGGCGCGTCGTTAAGCCTTCAACTTTGTAGTTTTTTAAACGGTCAGCCAATGCTTGCATGGATTACTCACCCTCTTGATGACGGTTTGCACCACAAAAACTGTGCAACACGCTTTTGACGCGCTCTTCCATACGGTAGTTAATGCTTGACTCACCCGCTTCAATCTGGACGTCGCCTCGATTGAGTGATGGCTCAGCAACCAACGTCCAGTTGCGGCAATCAAGGTCTTCTTCGCCGTAAGCTGAGCGAATAATCGCAACGTCTTCTGGATTCAGGTGCAAGGTAATGGGATGACCTGATATTGGCAGCGCTTCAACCGACTGCTTAACCGTGTCTAAAATAATTTGAGGGTTGGTTTGTACTTCGACATGCACGACTTCTTTAACTAAACAGAGCACCATGTCCACCAGCTGCTTTTCAACCTGAGCATTCATTAGCTCTAACGGCTGAGCAAACTGGTTCGCTAAGTTCATAAAGGTTTCGACTTGCTGCTGAATATATTCTTGACCTGCGGTCACGCCTTCGGCTTTTCCAAGCTCCAGCCCTTCAGCATGGCCCGCTTGCAGGCCTTCTTCTTTGCCTTTGTCGTAACCTTGCTTAAAGCCTGCTTCTTGACCTTGATACAAACCTTCCTGATAAGCGCCTTGCTTGATCAGCTCTATCTGCTCTTCGGTTAGCTCAAGTGCTTGCTCTTCTTCTGGTTCTTCAAGATTCGGTACCCAACCCGGGTCATAGTTAAACGCGGTTTGTTTTGCTTGCTTGGCTTTGGGCTCGCCGTAATCAGGCAACCCCCAACGTTGTGGTTCGATCATCGAATCATCTTCATCAGGACGGATAAATCCACGTTTTCTTTCGCCAGCCATGGGTTACCTATTATGTATTCGATTAAGAAGTGAGGGCACTCCGCAATAGGATAATCGCGGAGCAATAGAGATTATAAGAATTCGTCCGCACCGCCAGACAACATGAGGTCGCCTGCATCGGCCATGCGACGAGCGATCGCCAGGATTTCTTTCTGTGCCGCTTCGACATCCGCCACGCGAACTGGCGGCATCGCTTCGATGTCATCACGCATCATCTCAGCCGCTCGTTTCGACATGTTCTTAAATACCTTCTCACGCAGAGAATCGTCGGCACCTTTAAGTGCTTTTTGCAACACGTCTTGTGGTACATCACGCAGCAGTTTCTGAATACCTTGATCGTCCACTTCGACTAGGTTTTCGAAGACAAACATCAAGTCTTGAATTTGCGTCGCCATGTCTTCGTCTTGATCGCGAATCTGTTCCATCAACAAACCTTCGACGTTGTTGTCTAGATAGTTCATGATCTCCGCTGCCGCTTTCAGGCCGCCAATCTTGGCTGCTTGAGCGCCAGCTTGGCCCGCGAACTGTTTCTCCATGATTTCGTTCAGCTCTGCCAGTGCCGATGGCTGAACTTCTTCAAGGTTGGCAATACGCATCATCAGGTCCAAACGCACGCGCTCAGGGAACTGAGACAAAATCTCCGCGGATTGGTCTGCTTCTAAATAAGACAATACGATGGTTTGGATCTGCGGGTGTTCGTTGACAATGATGCTCGCCACTTGTCGTGGGTCCATCCATTTCAGCGAATCCAAGCCTTTTGAACCCGTACCAAGTAGGATCTGGTCAACCAAGTTGTTGGCTTTGTCTTCACCAAGAGCCGCTACCAGTGCATTACGCATGAAGTCTTCGCTGCCCATGCCGATGTTGGTGTATTTCTGGATGTCCTCCAAAAATGCACGGTGAACGGCTGACACCTTGTCTTGGCTGAGATCTTTCGCCTTAGCCATCGCACTACCCACACGCTGGACCTGTTTTGGCTCTAGGTGACGAATAATGCCAGCGGCATCTTGTTCATTGAGACTCAGTAGCAAAATTGCTGCTTTTTCTTCGCCAGTAATGGTTGAGACATCCAGCTCAACTGGCATTCCCGCGGCGTTGTCATCTTGAGGTACGATATCGTTAGCCATTGTCATTCATCCAGTTTTTCACTACTTGAGCAGCCAGTTCAGGTTCATTCGCAACCAGAGCGCGAACCGCTTTCAATACATCTTCATCTTTATGAAGGTTTGGCAAATCAATACTTGAACCAAACTCAAACAGTTCGCTGCTTTCAATGTCGCTGCCAATCAGGCTAGTTTCACCATCTGCACCAATCGGCAAGCCGTCTGGTCCGTACATTTCGTCTTCGTCATCACTGGTAGGGTTAAGCAATTTCTTCATTGCTGGGCGAACCAGAACCAACACAACAACGATGATCACTAATGCACTTGCGAACCAACGAACCCAGTCGCTGAAGTTAGGGTGCTCCCAAATTGGTGGTTCTTCCAGCTGTTCAGCCTCAGGCTCTGCAAACTTCACACTCAGTACATTCAACAAATCACCACGGCCTTGGTCAAAACCGACCGTACCAATTAAGACTTGGCGAATAGCATTAATTTCCGATTCGGACATAGGGGTATAGGTCACTTCTCCCGTATCTGGGTTGACCTGACGACGGTCCTTAATCGCAACAGAAACTGTCTGACGAGCAACCGTCCCTGTCTGCTTACGCTCATGGCTGATGGTGGTATCAAGCTCAAAGTTACGCGTGGATTCTTTACGCACCGAACCCTGTCCCATGACAGAACCGTCTTTCATCTGAGCCACATCTTGCGGAATAGAGGCATCCGCTGGAGGCTGATTACTTAACGCCCCCGGAATACCCGCTACCATATTGCCGTTATTGTAATCTTCTAATGCGTACTCACTGCGGGTTGCAGGGGTATTGGGATCAAAGCGTTTGCGAGTTTGTTCAACCGCGCTGAAATCCATTTGGATATCGACCTGCGCCGTGTAGTTGCCATAACCTAAAATAGGTAATAGCACTGAATCAATTTTTTCACGCAGCGCTTGTTCCTGGCTACGCTCTAATTCTTGCTCTTTGCGTCGCGCAGCAGAAGCAGGGTCTTGAGAGCCTGAACTGAGCAAACGACCATGCTGATCTGTGACGGTAATGCGGGAAGTTTTCATTCCCGGAACGGCACTCGCTACCATGTCGACGATAGAATCAACTTCTTGCTGTTTGAGGTTCGTACCAGTCGACAGTGTCAAAAATACGGACGCTGATGCTTCTTGGTTATGACGCACAAAAACACTGTGCTTTGGTAGCGCCAATAAGACTCGCGCTTTACGAACTTGCTTCATTTCCTCAATCGCTTGAGCCAACTGACGTTCTCGACTGAGTTTAAGGCGCTCTTGCTCTAAACGTTGTGATACGCCAAAGCCCATATCTTGCAGCAAAATATCATCGCCCGCCTCTGTGGCTTGGTTTACGCCCGAGCGAACCATGCCAAGTTTGATCGAGTTGTATTCGCTCGATTCAACAGAAATGGTATTACCATCAAGCTTGTAATTGATTTTTTGCTGGTCCAGATAATCCAAAACGGGGATCAACTCTTCGGTCTCATACGCACCAAGCGGGCGCATCTCCGGCTCTTTGACCCAAAAGAACAGCATCACGATCAATGCAACACAGATGGAGATTGACAGCACAAGTACAACTTGACGAAGTAAATCAAGGTCACCCACTGCCATATCAAATTTTGACGCACTGCGCTCCTCTAGATCTGGATTTTGACTCTCCACATCTACGTCGGAACTTGCTACCAGTGCACCATCTGAGCCGCCTTCAGTGACGGTTAAATCTGTAGACTTGTCTGCCACACTTATTACCTAAATTACACTGGCATGTTCATGAGGTCTTTATACGCCTCAACGAGTTTATTGCGAATTTGAACCGTCGCATCAAAAGCGACACTAGACTTGTTACGAGCAATCATAACGTCAGAAAGGGAAACATCGGCATCACCACGATCAAAACGGGTTTGTAAATCACCGGATGCTTTTTGAAGTGTGTTCACGTTATTGATGGCTTTAGTTAGGAGATCATTAAAATCTGCTCCAACTTTCGCCCCACTTGCAGTAGGAGCAGTATTGGTTGCTTCTACCATCATGGCGCGCATTTCTGCCTGAATACCATCAACTTTCATTAGCACCTCTAAGCCAAAAGATTGACTATTAACAAAACTGATTATTAACACAGCAATTAACGTGCCATAAGACATTAGTTAGCGGTTTGCTTACACTTTTTGTCTTATGGCGATTGCACATGTTAATTTGGGATATCTATACCAGCATCACGCATTTTGGCAAGTTTGTAGCGCAAGGTTCGTGGGCTTATGCCCAGTTTCTCCGCCATTTCTTTGCGTCGGCCGTTACACTCCACCAAGGTTTCCAAAATAATGGCGTATTCTTGGTCACGCAGCTCGCTGCCCAAGCCTTCCCCGCCAGATACCGGACGGTTCACACTCTCAGGTTGAGCGACTGGCTTAACATTAGGTACCACCATCTCTGCATTTTGCACCACATGTTGCAAGCTATTGGCATCTTGCCAGTCCACCCCTTCTAGTAAGATGTGTTCAGCGTCGATATCACCATTCTCACTTAAAATAAGAGCTCGTTGCACCACGTTATCCAGCTCACGAACGTTACCTGGCCAAGGGTATTGCAGCAGCTTTTCTACCGCAACGGCTGAAAATTGAGGCACTGGCATCCCCATCTTGCTGCAATGACGCTCAGCAAGATGCTTGGCAAGTGGCGCAATATCGCCTTTGCGTTCGTTCAGTGCTGGCCACGCAATTGGGAACACATTCAAGCGGTAGTATAAATCTTCACGGAAGTTGCCTTCTGAGACATACTGCTTGAGATCACGGTTACTGGTCGCGAGCACGCGTACATCCAGCTTGATACTCTTACGACTGCCAAGGCGCTCCACTTCACGCTCTTGCAAAACACGTAATAGTTTCGCTTGCAGGTTTAAGTCCATTTCGCTGATTTCATCCAGTAAGATTGTGCCGCCTTGTGCTTGTTCAAACTTACCCGGACACGCTTGAACCGCACCAGTGAACGCGCCTTTCTCGTAACCAAATAGTGTCGCTTCCAGCATGTTGTCTGGAATCGCCGCACAGTTGATCGCAACGAATGGACCATCTTTACGGTTTGATGCGTTGTGAATATAACGCGACATCACTTCTTTACCAGAGCCACTCGGACCTAGCACCATAACATTCGCATCTGTACGTGCCACTTTATCGGCCAATGCAAGTAGGCGCAGACTTTTTTCATCTGCAACGACCGCGTCACCATTGTCATCGCTTTTGATCGGTGCATATCGACTGACCATGTTCAGCAATACTTCCGGTGCAAATGGTTTCGCCATGTAGTCAATCGCGCCGTCTTTCATTGCCGACACGGCATCTTCAATGTTGGCGTACGCCGTCATTAACAGTACTGGTAAGTTAGGCCAATTCTGCTTGATGTTTTTGAGCAGAGCCAATCCGCCCATACCTGCCATTTGCACGTCAGAAACGACGATATCGACAGTATTCGATTTGAGTTTTAGTAGTGCGTCTTCCGCACAGTCAGCTTCTAACCACTCATACCCTGCCAGAGCCAGAGTATCCACTAGGGCTTCACGAAGACCTTCATCGTCTTCTACGATCAGCACTTTGCTTTGCGCCATTCTGATTCTCCAGTAATTGTTATTACCAGAAGCTGCTTACTGCGCTTCTGGTTGCACTCGCTCTAGCGGAATGCACATGGTAAAGCAGGCTCCATCACCCTGCTCTGAAATAAGTTCCAATCGACCGTCATGGGCACGGCAAACCATTTGAACAACAGCCAGCCCTAACCCGGTTCCTTGAGAACGCGTGGTAAAAAATGGCTCCATAATTTTGGCTTGTAGTTCTTCAGGTACACCCGGTCCGCTATCTTGCACTGAAATGCGCAACTCGCCATTTACCGGGCGGAAAAAAATATCGACTTGCGACTCTTTACCAGACATCTGAATCGCATTCATGACAAGGTTGCTCAACGCGGATGCAATCGCATTCGCATTGCCTAGCAACTCAGTTTGTTCTTCTTCCACTTCTAGGCAGTAATCAATACCGTTATTTTTTAGCGCGGTTTCGACCATCGGCTGATATTCCGCCACCAACTGAGCAATCGTAAATGGCTTAATGACTTTATTATCACCACCTTTAGCAAAAAGCAGCATATCATTAACCTGCTTTTCCAAATCGTGCAGTCGATCCATTAATTTGGTTTGAAAGCGATCCCTTGTCGCTGGTGGAAGGTTTGGCGCTCCCAAATTGGATGCATATAGCATAGCGCTCGATAGCGGCGTTCTTACCTGATGAGCAAGCGACGCTACCATACGCCCTAACGAAGACAAGCGTTGTAAATCACTCACACGAGCTTGAAGTAAGCGAGTTTCGGTTAAATCGGTAATCAGGATCAATTGACCTGTCGTAGAAGCCGAAATGGCTAATCGAACTTTACGACCATTCCGCAGGGAAACTTCGTGACCATCATCCTCACGAGGATCAAACACCACCTGAATAATGTTGAACCATTTTTCATTAACCAGTGGAATCTCAAGAATTCGGTGCGCCTCTGGGTTTGCTTCACGCACTATGCCGTACGTGTCGAGCAGAATCACTCCGGCAGGCATCACATCAAGCACCTGCTTATAGCGCTCAACCTGATTTTCTACGGAATCTAAATGGGATTGGTTGGTGTTGTTATCCATTACTGCCTGTCGAAATATCGCCGCTAAAACTAAAATAGCTTGGTAAGCAATTAGCGTACCAAGCTATTTTTTATATTTATCATGACGTTAAGTCATCGACAATAAGTTGACACCCTCAGATAACGGTTTTTGGTGTCAGAAAAACGATGCTAAATAGCCCAAATGATTTAGATATCGTCTTAAATCTCAACGTTGCCTAGCGTTGTAAGTTGTACTTACGCATTTTTTCCACCAACGTTGTGCGTCGCATACCCAGCATATCAGCGGCTCGTGCCACGACTCCACCTTGTGCTTCTAACGCTTGGCTGATCATATTAACTTCTAAATCAGCCAACAGCTCTTTCAGATTTACACCTTCAGGCGGCAGCGCTTGCGGAGCGTTCATGCTGTGGTCAAGATCGTCTTGATCATCAAAGCTAAAGTCTTCTGAGAAGATGTCTTGGAACACATCACGCTCTTGTTCTTCAACCGAAATAAACGGATTACTTTCTGGTTGGAACTCCGGGATATCACTGTAGCGATATTTGGTTGGTAAGTGGTTTACATCGACCAAGCTATTTGGGTACAGAATGATCATTCGCTCAACAAGGTTGGCTAACTCACGTACGTTACCCGGCCAGTTGTGCTCCATCAGTGAATTGATCGCACGAGGGGTAAAACAGATAGGCTGGCCACCCTCCGCTTCCAGACGCGTCATCAACTCTTGCAGCAGCAATGGAATATCTTGTTTGCGCTCTTTCAGCGCAGGCATCTCGATTGGAAACACGTTCAAACGATAGAACAAGTCTTCTCGGAACGTGCCTTCTTCAATCATACTTTCTAGATTACGGTGTGTTGCCGCGACAACTCGAACATTGACCTTGATGGTGCTATTGCCACCCACGCGTTCGAAACAGCGCTCTTGTAATACGCGAAGTAGCTTCACTTGCATCGACATCGGCATATCGCCAATCTCATCAAGAAAGATCGTGCCACCGTCTGCGAGCTCAAATCGACCTTTACGTGCCGTTAACGCACCAGTAAACGCGCCTTTTTCGTGGCCAAACAATTCACTTTCTAGAAGCTCCGGTGGAATGGCACCACAGTTAATGGGCACAAAGGCACCACTGCTGTACGACGAATGATAGTGAATGTTACGCGCAACGACTTCTTTACCGGTACCAGATTCACCCAAGATCAACACGTTTGCCTCAGTGTCTGAGACTTGCTCGATCAGGTGACGAACTTCTTGAATACCTCTGCTTTGACCAACTAAGCTGCGAAAAAGCGTGTTTTTTCGTGCACTAGCAACGACATTGACCCCTTTTCGACCCAGAAAATCTTTGCAGTGGCGTAACGCCTCACTAAGCTGTGGGTAATTAAGAGGTAGTTCTAGCTCACCTACAAAATTTGGAAGATCATCCACGGGCAACGGAAATCGGCCCATGACTAAAAGTGGGATGTGGTAGGCGCTGTTTAAATGAGAGATAACCGTATTCGCCGCTTGACCTGCTGGAATGTTACCAACAATACAGCACGACCATACGCTAGACCAATCAACATCGCTGAGCTGATCAGAACTGACCGCTTCGCAATTTTCTCCAACAAATTCCAATATATTGCTTAAATTTAAACGACTGATGCGTCATCATCAATTACAAGCAGCTTTGCCAAACCTTGCATAAGTAAGAATGATTGCCTTTATTTTAGGTGCGTTGCGGCCAAACCTTGATTTGCGCAATTGGGTGCTAAAAGAAGGCAGAACCACCACACTCAATTTACGATAGACAAAATAGGAAAATCAGCAACAAAAAAAGCCATTAGGGCTACTAATGGCTTCTATTTTATTTGAATATAAAAATAAGGCAACCAAGCAATAAAGAGGTGTGAGCTTGATAGAAACTTTGCTACACAACTCGTTGCGCAATTGACAAATATATTCCTCTAATATCTTAACGCGTTGTTTTGGTTATTAAATACCGACTTCAGCTGCTGTAAGATTATGAAACTCTGTAGGGATTTGGTCCCAAGCGGATTTGATCTCACGGATAATGTCGATAACGTCGTCGATCAGTTGAGGATCATTTTGATGGTTAGCAGCTGAAATTTGCGTGATCATAAACTCATAGAGTGAATCTAAGTTTGAAGCAATATCACCACCGTCATCCATCGATAGACAGCTACGTAGCGCAATAATGATGTCTAGCGCTTTACCTAAACGCTCACCTTTTGCTGGAATGTTGCCTGCTTGCATGGCCGCTTTACCTTGAATAAGGCGCTCAATCGCACCAGCCATAAGCATTTGAATGACTTTGTGCGGAGAAGCCGCGCTTAGCTGGCTGTCGACTGATACCTTTTTGTATGCTTGCAAAGAACCGCGCATAGTAATCCTCTTTTAAATAAATTTTTTGTACTGCTGAAGCGAACGCTGGCCATAACGAAACTTATGAAGTTCTTTTCCGACCTTTGACGTTTCCGATTGCATCAGCTCGACAATTCTTTTGGTACGAGTAAGCAACGCTTGCCACTCTGCATCCTGCTTAACCAAAGGATTTTGATGAATAATTGGTAACAGGTTTTGCAATAACCGTTCCCTGATATCGACCAAGCGAAGAATTTCTTCAGTACTAAAGTCGACTTTTTCCAATTCTTGCGTAATTAGTTGATCTATATCACTAATATCTATGAGTTCTTTTTGCATTTATTAACCCAACGCACTCATTAAGGCACCTAACTGACCTTGCATTTTGCCAGTCGCATCTTGCATGGCGGTAAACTTCGCGTGAGTGCGTTTTTCTAGGCTTTCCATCCGGCGATCTAATGCCGCTTGATCATCACTCAAACGATAATTTTGTTCTGTGAGACTTTTTTCTCGAGTACGAATGCTGCCTGTAATGCCTGTAATACCATGAATCGCATCTTCGACTCGTTTAGCAAAACCTGTGTTGCCACCGAAGAACTTTTCTAGCTCGTTGAAGTTGTTGTTCAACTGACGATCTAACATGTCATAGTTGATTTCTAAGGTACCTTGACGCGTGGTAGTAATGCCAAATTCAGTTAATGACTTTAGGTTTTCAGGCGCTTTATCAATTTGAGTGGAAAATACCGATTTTAATCGTGAGTCTGCGCTGCGTACGGTACTGTCACCCGACAACGGTCCTTTTTGACCAGTGACCGGATCCACACTCGCCAACGCTTGAGACGTTTGATAAAACGAGTTGTACGCCGCAACAAAGTTTTCGATGTCGTTACGCACACTCTGACGGTCGTATTCGACGCCAATTTCAGCAGGTGGCTTGTTCGGTTCTGATTTGCCTTTAAGTGTTAAATCAACACCTTCTATGGCATCTTCAATCACATTGTTGTGACTAGAAAGCTTTGCTACTCCATCAAGCAGAACTTCTGAATCTTGCCCTGCTTGTACCTCTGTCATACCAAGGTATTCTTCAAAAGCAGATTGCGCTTTTGCGATTTTCGCTTCTGCTTCATCAATTTTTTCTAAACGTTCACGCTCTTGAGGATCCAGCTTAGCGCGATGAATTTGTTTCGCTTGCTCTTCTGTCAATTCACCACGTTCAACTTTTGCGTCTAGCGCTTGTTTTTCACTCGCAATTTTTTGCTCAATTTCAGCTTTTTCTTGCTCAAGAAGCTGCTTGGCCTCTTTCGTCGTAACGTAAGAGTCGGTTAATGTGCCTGATGCCGCATTGCTCCAACCCGGTACATCTGGTGCCTTCTCTATTGCTTTCTCGTCGAGTTCAAGCTCTGGCTCTTCATAAGAATCCAGCAAAGTGCCTGACGCAGTTTCTGTCCACCCTGGAATTCGGTCTTCAGGGCGCAAACTCGCGCGTCGGTTGGCTTCATCAATCGCTTCCTGCCCAGCTTTAGCAGCTTCTGCACCCGCAGCAGAGATTGGCTCTTGGGAGCCATCATATTGTCCATTTTCTGCCGCTTTTTGCTCTTCTGGAGGTAGAGGATTGCCGTTTGCATCCAGTTCTATTGGTTGCTCGGGGAATTGAAGAGGACCTAACACTTTTTCCGCCGCTGAACGAGCTTCTTCAAGCGCGTTAACACGGTCTTCAAGTGTTTGATATTCGAAATACTTTAGAGGGTTGCCTTTGTCGGCCTCCACACTGACTCTGATTTGATGATCCTTACCAGAGAGATTTGAGGCAAGGATAAGGCGTGGTCCTTCAACGTCGTTAATGAGAGATGCTCGAACACCGGGATTGTCTTTTGAGCCGTTGATGCCGCGTACGACATCTGCGAGCTTGGAGCTCGAACGAACGTTCACGTTGAAGGTGTCATCACCAAGCGAAATCTGCAGCTTACCAGGGCCAAACTTTGCGTCTTCTGGCAGTACGTCAGAAGCGACTTTGTGGCTCTGGGCAAGCTGCAACACATCGATAGCATATTTGCCAGCGATAGCATCTGTAGTTGCAGTAGCAGATACGATATTGTCGTCTGTCGTTTCAACAGTACGAACGGCAAACGCTTTCTCTTGACGAAAGTTCGCCATGAGATTTTTCATCGTATCCAGTGATTCTCTGAGTCGCCCATAGGCACTGATACTGGCATTAATTGTCGTGCGCTCGTTGTCAATGCGTTGCTGCTTTGGTACGCGTTCGGCATCCACAATTTTGCTGACCATGGAATTGATATCCATGCCGCCAGACATCCCCAAAGGGCCTAAACTCATCAAATCACCTCTAAAAACGACTTACACTTTTTCAGTCAACAACCCGCTGTTGGCTGTGTGCTCAGCTAGGCGACGCAATACCACTAGCATCTCTTCATCAGGAATTTGACGAATCACGTCGCCCGTTTTGGCTTCGTAAATCGTCACCACATCTCTCCCGGATTCCTCATCCACTCGAAACGCGACTCCTTTGTTTATGGACGTCACAAACTCATTCATTTGCGCGACCAATTTTTCACGTTCTTCTTTGTTCAGCTCTTGACGGCTTTCCGCCATCTCGATCGCTGCTTGAACAGAGAAGTCGTATTCGGTGTCTTTCGCTTTTTGCGGCGAAACCTCACCATTTGAATTTGCTGGGCTAGACGTGCCTATATCATTGCCATTTTTATTTGCAAACTTTGTGCCACTTGGCGTGCCGTAAGGCTGGATGTTCGATGCGTAGGAGGATATATCCATTACAATCTCCCTTCCACCTTATGGGCTAACGATAGAATCTATCGCTTTGGTGCCCCAGCACTAAGGTGTTTACCTCAGGCTGGGTCAACCACTTAGCCCAACAAGCTTAGCGCTGCAGATGGAGACTGCTTCGCTTGAGCCAGGATTGAAGTACTTGCTTGCTGAAGAATTTGCGACTTAGTCATCGCAGTGGTTTCTTTCGCGTAATCAGTATCTTTAATACGGCTGTTAGACGCATTAACGTTCTCGTTAATGTTGTCTAGGTTGCTGATTGCGTGGTTGAAGCGGTTTTGGAAAGCACCAAGTGACGCACGTTGGCTGTCTACTGACTTCAGGGCACCGTCGATAACAGCCACAGCTTCTTGAGAGCCTGCTACTGTTGTTACGTCGATGTCTTTCACTGTTACGTCTTTCGGACCGCCAAAGCCGATCTCGTCCGCTAGGTTGCCAGAGAACTCAACATCACCTTGAACTTTTTGAGAAGAAGCAAATACTTGTAGCTTGCCATCTTCACCAACAGACGCTTTTACATCATCGTTTTGACCGTTGATGTACGTTGCTAGCTGCTCAATGTCGTCGCCTTGTTTTGCACTGATCGATAGCTCTTTCTCTTCACCTTGTTTGTTGGTGTAGCTCATTTTGAACTCAGTTTTATCACCAACAGTCCAAGATGCATCTTTACCCTCTTCTGCTGCGTAGCTCTTGCCACCCATTGCAGAAGTGTCTGAGCGCAAGCTACCCATAGAAAGCATCACAGCTTCACCTGAGTCTGCACCGATTTGGAAAGATTGCGTACCGTATGTACCGTTTAGCAACTTGTTACCACCGAAAGAGGTAGTTTCAGCAATACGGTTTAGCTCGTCATTTAGCGCTGTTACTTCTTCTTGGATCGCAACACGTTCTGCTTTTGAGTTAGAACCGTTCGCAGATTGAAGCGATAGGTCACGCATACGTTGTAGGATGTTGGTAGATTCATTCATTGCACCTTCAGCAACCTGTGCAATAGAAATACCGTCGTTTGCGTTTTTCACCGCCATGTCTAGGCCACGGCTTTGTGCATTCAAGCGGTTTGAAATCTGTAGACCTGCAGCATCGTCTTTCGCGCTATTGATTTTATAACCCGAAGACAAACGCTCCATTGATTTTTGTTGACCGTCAGCTGCCTGGTTTAGGTAACGCTGTGCAGTCATCGCAGAAACGTTAGTATTAACGTTAATCGCCATAATTGATCTCCTTAAGGCTTTAGTGAATGTACCGTCGTGTCTCTCACCTCACTTAGGTACATCTCATTTCTCTCAGTCCCTTTAACGGCGACCGATGAATATCCTTTAGAAGAAATTTTCAATTTTTTGCGATTATTTTCTTTGGCTTACTGAAATGTGATGAAGCTCTAATGTCGTGATTCGCAGAAATCCTGAGTCCCTAAAAGACAGAAAAAAACCCAGCCGAAGCTGGGTTTACTCGCTCATCTCTCACCACGAGCCAATGAGGTTCTCGTCTTAGGTTTGAAATTAACCTAGCAGACTTAGCGCTGAGTTTGGCGCTTGTTTCGCTTGCGCAAGGATTGAGCTTGACGCTTGCGATAGAATTTGTGACTTGGTCATTTGAGTCGTTTCTTTCGCGAAGTCAGTATCTTTGATACGGCTCTTCGACGCGTTCACGTTCTCGTTGATGTTATCCAAGTTGCTGATTGCATGATTGAAACGGTTCTGGAATGCACCCAGCTCTGCGCGGTGGCTGTCTACGTATTTCAGTGCCGCATCGATGATAGCCACAGATTCTTGTGCGCCACCAACTGAGGTTACGTCGATAGTATCTACCGTTACTTTTTTACCTTCGCCCAAACCTAGCTCGCCAGATAGGCCGCCTGAAAACTCGACTTCGCCTTCGACTTTGTTGTTGCCAGCAAAGATTTGCAGTTTACCGTCTTGGTCTACTGAGGCTTTCACTAGGTCAGTTTGACCGTTAATGTAAGTCGCAAGCTCTTCGATATCGTCACCTGCTTTTGCGCTGATGTTGATTTCTTGCTCTTGACCGTAGCTGTCCGTTAGGTTGATTTTTAGGTCGTTCTTACCTTCAGCAACGTTCCAGTCTTTACCTTTACCACTTTCAGCTTGGTAGCTCACACCGCCCATCATTTTGTTGTCTGAACGCATGTCTTTTAGCTCAAGCATCACGGCTTCACCGTTATCCGCACCGATTTGGAACGATTTCGCACCGTGTGTGCCGTTTAGCAGCTTGTTACCACCGAAAGAAGTGGTTTCTGCGATACGGTTTAGTTCGTCATTTAGCGCGGTCACTTCTTCTTGAATCGCCACACGCTCTGATTTCGAGTTTGAACCGTTTGCTGATTGTAGAGACAAATCACGCATACGTTGAAGAATGTTAGTGGTCTCGTTCATTGCACCTTCAGCGGTTTGTGCAATTGAGATACCGTCGTTCGCGTTGCGAACCGCCACATCCAAACCACGGCTTTGTACGTTCAAACGGTTCGAAATTTGTAGACCCGCAGCGTCATCTTTTGCGCTGTTGATTTTGAAACCCGAAGACAAACGCTCCATAGAAGTTTGTTGAGCTGAGTTTGCGTTGTTTAGGTAACGCTGAGCGGTCATCGCTGATACGTTAGTGTTTACATTCACTGCCATGGTGATTTCTCCAATTGATTTTCCGGTATAGCGGTTTCCGACGTCTCGGAAAACCAAGTAGTTCTCTCAAAGTTACTTTTATTAACGGCGCTCAAACTGATTTCTTTAGGGAATTCTTTGGATTTTTTTGAAAAAAGTTCATTTGGAGAAGGAATCGTGATGAAGCAGATAAAAAAGCAAAAAAACGTCAAACTTTCGCTAAAGCTTCTTTTCGAGCTGTCGATACAGGCAGGTTTTGCGTTAAATTCGAGCGAGGTCGATCATTAGCCAAGTAAGGTTAATGCTAGGTTTGGCGCTTGTTTTGCTTGTGCAAGAATAGAAGTACTGACCTGCTGCAAGATCTGCTGCTTCACCATTTGCGTGGTTTCTTTCGCGTAGTCAGTGTCTTGGATACGACTGTTGGAAGCGGCTAAGTTTTCGTGGATGTTATCCAGATTATTGATCGCGTGATTAAAGCGGTTTTGATACGCGCCTAACTCAGCACGATGGCTATCAACGTACTTCATCGCAGTATCTAGGACGGCCACGGCTTGTTGCGCACCACCGACAGACGTAATGTCGATGTTATCAACCGCATCGTAACCTTTTAGCTGTAACCCCAGTTCACTCGCTAAGTCACCTGAAAACGATAAAGTGCCTGAAGTTTCTTCTCCAGCCATAAATAGCTGTAACTGACCTTCTTCATTCACCGATGCCGTGACTTTGTCAGTTTGACCATTGATATAAGTCGCAAGCTCTTCGATATCATCGCCAGCTTTGGCATTAATTTGAATGGTTTCCGTCTCACCAAAACGATTCGTAAATGACATACTAAGATCATTCGCACCGTCTTTTACTTTCCAATCAGAGCTTGCACGTCCGTTTGCAATGTAACTAAAGCCGCCCATATCAATGCCATCACTGCGCATCGACTTTAATTCAACTTGCACAGCTTCACCTGACGCTGCACCGATTTGAAATGCCGACTTACCAAAGCTGCCATTGAGCAGTTTACGCCCACCAAAGGAGGTCGTTTCGGCAATGCGGTTTAGCTCATCGTTAAGTGCCGTCACTTCTTCTTGCAGTGCAGTGCGTTCCGCTTTGCTGTTTGAACCATTGGCTGACTGTAGCGACAAATCACGCATACGTTGCATGATATTGGTCACCTCATTCATCGCGCCTTCCGCAGTTTGCATGATGGAAATGCCGTCATTCGCGTTGCGAACCGCAACATCCAAACCACGCATTTGCGATTGCAGACGGTTGGAGATTTGCAGACCCGCAGCGTCATCCTTTGCGCTGTTAATACGCTTCCCTGAAGACAAACGCTCCATGGATTGATTCAGCATATCCGTTGCACTGGTCAAATGACGTTGTGCGACAAGTGCTGCAACATTGGTATTAACGGTGATCGCCACGAATAAAGGGTCCTAAAATTAAGGCTTTGAGTACTTATCGACCAAGTAACAGAAAAGTTTAGTGTTTTTTGAAAAGAGATTGGAATAGAAATAGAAAACAAAAGCCCTCCAATTGGAGGGCTTAAGAAATAAAGTCTGAGAACTTACTTGATGGCTAGCTCTGCGAGCATTTCTTGTGAAGGAGCGAAGAAGTACGCACCAGTTACCGCTTTTGTGAAACGAAGCATTTGGTCTGTTTTACCATCTGTCACGCCGTACATACTTTCTAGCATCACTTTAATGTTATGAAGTGTATTACAGTAAGAGATAAACAGCAGGCCATGAGGCCCTGTCACCGTCCCGTATGGCAAGCTATGACGAACAATCTTGAGACCTTTTCCTTCTTCTTTAATATCAACTCGACCAACGTGTGATGCAGCAGGAACGTCTTCTAGCTCGATAGAGTCTGGTTTGGTACGACCAATCACTTTTTCTTGCGCTTTGACATTCAAGCGATTCCAAGCGGCAAGGTTATGTTCGAAGCGTTGAGCCATGACATAACTACCTCCAGCAAATGGGCCCTCTTTTACTAGAGCCACATCAGCGCGAGCCTCCCCTTTCGGGTTTTCTGTCCCATCAATAAAGTCTGTCATATCACGCGCATCAAGGTAACGGTACCCATACGTTTCGTCCACAATGGTGACATCTTCTGCCGTCTCTTCTAGAAACTTACGCAGAACATAAAAGTGCAAGTCGTGACGAGTAGAGTGACAGTGAATCAGCACATCAACATCCGTTGCAGGCGCTACGATATCCCCTTCGCCAAGTTGAGTAAAATCAATAAGCTCTTCTGGCGCGTCTACATTGAGGTGTTGCCAAAACGATTTTGTGAATGCGATAGAAAGGGTCAGCGCCGCGCCTGGCTGGGTAATATTTAACTCTTCCACTAACTTTGGTAGTGCTTTCAGCTTATCCAATACGTTTTCACGGTTTTGGTTCACTTTAAGTTGAGTGTACAGTGCAAATGGCCCTGCTTCTGGCACGATCGCCGTTTGAGCTTGTGACATTGAGGTTTCCTCTATACTTTGCCCCGGTGTGGGAAGTTATTGTTTTTAATTCTTCGAAGGCTGCTCTTCATTGCGCTCCAATTGTGGCACATGAAAACAGTCTTTTACCCATCTTCCATTTAGAAGATAGATCATAAACCAAGCTAATAAGGTAATGGTAAGGGCGTTTGCCCAGTTGAATACACCATGTTCCAGATACACATGATACATGGTCTGAGCCAGTTGGATACCGCACAAGATCAAAGTGATCTCTCGACCATAGCGAGTAATTCTGTTTACCCATTCTCTATCGGGTTGACGGAGCCCCATCAACCACATGAGAAGCAGGCTTGGAATGCCCATAGCCAAACCCAAATACAGCGTACTTGAGTCTGGATAAACAATAGCGAGTAGCTTACTGCCACTATCACGACTTACGCCTGCCATCGCAAACACAACCCATGAACGTACAAGAAACATCCATCCAAACCATAAAATAATCGGCGCTTTTAAAAATCCATGGGCGTCATATTGGTCAAACGAGTAGCGCACAACATCTTCTTCTTAATGTGATAAAACGCCACTTTAACCTATCATTTCAGAGTTGCAAGCCAGCAAAGATGAGAACTAAAGTTCATTTCATCATCTTACACAGGTAAACTAAACAAAGATTTACAATGACGTTGATGAGAAACATGAAAAAAAGAACTCCAGCTACCCCAGCGCCTTCTCAAGAAACTCAAGCCGAAGCGATGAGAATTGCCAAATCCACACAGAAACCGGGGCAAACCAAAGAGCAAACCAAGCTGATCGCTCAAGGTATCGAAAAAGGCATCGCTCAATATAAGAAGCAGCAAAAAGAGCGCAATCGTCAAGCCGATAAAGCAAAGAAAAAACAGCAACGTGAAAAGCAACGTCAGCATGAAGAAGCTATCGAACAAGACAACATCACCAACGATGCGCCAAACCATGCATCAAGCAAACTGCCTTGGGTACTGCTCGCTCTGAGCTGGATTGGTTTTGCTGCTTACATAGTATTGGGGAAATAGCTGATGAGACACCTATTACTTGGACTTTTTGTCGTACTTCTCTCTGGTTGCACGATGCCTTCTCACCTTACTCATGCTCAAAGCCAAGATGTTCATATTCGCATTGACGCTCAGTTCAACCCTGATCGATGCGAATACAAAGGCGAAGTCACCGGAAGTGAGGGTCACTGGTATAACTACATTTTTATGACTAATGACGCGATGATGCAAGGTGCGATGAATGATTTAAAAAACAATGCCGCGGCTATCGATGCGGACACCGTTTTTATGGTCTCCCCGCAAGATTTTATCACCTCATTTAGCGTGCTGGGCTCCGCTTACCGCTGCAATGGATGACGCCTGAATATGAAAAAAGCCAGCAATTGCTGGCTTATGCACGAAATCCAAGACTGCTAGCGATATCTCTCTCCCGCTCTAGAACCCATTGGCTATCAAAAGGCCCCCAATCTGAAAGTTGATAATAGCCGTCATTATGACGTCGGCCATCTTGAACGAATATGAGTTCAATGCCGATCCCAGGTAACGCCTTGAGTACATCTTGAATTGTACGACGAGGCCACCCCGTTTTTTCGATCAACTTTGGCACATTCGGCCTTTCTAGGTTTTCCACCAACAAGGCCAAATATAGCCGCCTTGCAAAAACAGGACTCAATTCCATTGACACCTCCTAAAATTGTGCTGATTCATTATTTCGTTTTTGCTCAGCGAGATGTTGCGTTTGATCAATAACTCGACTTTTCCATTTGATTTAGACGATTTTTTATTCGATTTATAGTGCATTCATCGTAAATAAGTTACGTAACATCAGTTATCTCAATCTATCTGAAAATATTTTCCACCGCATTTTGTCAGTTTGATTGCTTCTTGATAGGATGCTATAGCAGCCCAAATCACTTAAGTGCGTCTTAACCGCGCCAGTGAAAAATAGAACAAAGAAAAAAGGAAACACTATGTCGATTACCATGTTTGGTATTCCCAACTGCGATACGATCAAAAAAGCCAAAAAATGGTTAGAAGCTGAGGATATTACTTATGACTTCCATGACTACCGTAAGCAAGGCGTTGATGTAGCTATGGTAAGCGAATTTTGTCGCGCTTTAGGTTGGGAACAGGTGCTCAACAAACGTGGCACGACCTACCGCCAACTCACACAAGAGCAGAAAGACACGCTTAACGAAGAAAACGCGATCGCTCTTTTGGTAGAAAATCCGGCGATGATCAAGCGCCCAATTTTAAAAGTGAATGATCAACTTCATATCGGTTTTAAAGCTGATCAATACGCTACCATTTTCAACTCTTAAATAAAGGAATACTCAAGGATGACAGACAGTCCAGTATTGGCACTTGCTAAAGATCTGATCAGTAGACAATCTGTAACGCCGGAAGACGCAGGTTGTCAGGATTTGATGATCGAGCGCTTAAAAGCACTCGGGTTTGAAATTGAAGTGATGGTATTTGAAGACACCACGAACTTCTGGGCTCGCCGTGGTTCAGAAGCGCCACTATTTGCGTTCGCTGGCCACACCGATGTGGTACCTGCTGGCAAACTGGAGCACTGGGATACACATCCGTTTGAACCAACTATTATTGATGGTTACCTACACGGTCGCGGTGCAGCGGACATGAAAGGGTCGCTAGCTGCTATGGTCGTTGCTGTCGAACGCTTCATTGCAGAGAACCCAGACCACAAAGGCTCAATCGGCTTTCTAATTACGTCGGATGAAGAAGGACCATTTATCAATGGTACTGTTCGTGTTGTAGAAACGTTGATGGCACGTGGCGAAAATATCGACATGTGTATCGTCGGTGAACCATCCAGTACCGAAGTAGTTGGCGATGTGGTGAAAAATGGACGTCGCGGCTCTATCACGGGCGATTTGACGGTAAAAGGAACACAAGGCCACGTGGCCTATCCTCACCTAGCCAATAACCCTGTGCACGAGTCTCTACTCGCCATTCATGAACTCGCAACAACCGAGTGGGACAAAGGAAATGATTATTTCCCACCAACCAGCTTCCAGATCCCGAACGTATCGGCTGGCACTGGTGCGTCTAACGTCATTCCTGGCGAGTTCCATGTTCAGTTCAACCTACGTTTTAGTACTGAGCTTAACAATGACGCAATTGTTCAGCGTGTTACCGAAACATTGGACAAGCATGAGCTGGACTACGACCTAAAATGGACATTCAACGGCGACCCATTCCTGACCGATACAGGAGCGCTGCTAGATGCGGTTGTTGCTGCTGTTGCCGACGTGAATGATACGAAGCCAGCACTACTTACAACTGGCGGTACATCTGATGGTCGCTTTATCGCTCGAATGGGTGGTCAAGTCGTAGAGTTAGGCCCTGTTAATGCTACGATTCATAAAGTGAACGAATGCGTGAAAGTGGACGATCTAGAAAAGTTGACTGACATGTACGAGAACACGTTGAAACACCTGTTAGCGAAATAATCAGCGAGAACACCATGACACCAGAGCAACTCACCGGCACCACAGATTCTCATCTGCAATCCACTTTAGTGGGTCAAAAAGCGTTTCTACTCCACCCTGAAGTAGCTGACGATCTGCTAAAGATGATTGAAGCGGCAACAGAAGCAGGTTTTAAAATGGAAATCGCCAGTGGTTTTCGTGACTTCAACCGCCAAAAAGCGATCTGGAACGGGAAGTTTTCTGGTGAGTTGCCAATTCTCGACGTCAACTCCCGCCCTTTAAACAAAGCAGAGTTAAATGACGAAGAGAAGTTGATGGCCATTTTGCGCTGGTCGGCACTGCCTGGAGGAAGTCGTCATCATTGGGGTTGTGATTTTGATGTCTATGCGCGCAATTTATTGCCTACTGACACCAAACTCAAGCTGGAACCTTGGGAGTACATTGAAGGCCACCAGCAAGCGTTCTACCAATGGTTAAAAGCCAACCTTGGTCGATTCGGCTTCTTCTTCCCTTATCAGCAAGATTTAGGTGGCGTTTCGATTGAGCCTTGGCACATTAGCCACCGCACTATCGGGCAACAGTGCCTCGAGCAGTTGACGCTTGATGTACTCAGAAGCCAGTTGATTCAGCAAAATCAGACCGATAACATTGCAGGGATTGACGTCATACTGAATAATTTGGATAACGTCGTTGCCAAATTTATTCACAATATCACGCCGCCGGAGGCTCTATGATAGAAATACTCACCAATCCTTGGGTCATTATCATTGTAGTGTTGAGCGTGGTCATTGGTAACATTGCCGCACTCAAATACACCGCAAAAATGAAGTTTGGTCAGATGGATAAAAGCCGTAAGAACGATTTAGATAAGCTGAACACGTTGGATAAACAGCGCTCCGCTGACGAGGAGAGCAACAAAGACGAGCCTCGTTAGTTAAACACCTACTTTATCCCGACACGCCGAATATAAGCATCAAAAAAGGGACCACTGGGTCCCTTTTCAATTATTGTGTAAACGTATCGCGTTAAGTTCGCTTTGGTTACTGCTTCACCGTCGCAGCCAATACAGGCGCTAGTGATTTCAAAAACTCTTCTTCTACTGGCTTACCAGAGGAATCCGTAATATTGATAGATGTACGGTTGCCTAAATCACCAAGTAAGAATGTGTACTTACCAGCATCTAACTCCACTGGTTTAACGCCGATATCGTTCCAGAATTCATCATCCGGAGACGCATATTTCGCAGTGATTGTGCCCTGAGACTGGCTACGCTCTTCAATCTTAAAGCCCATCTTAGGTAGAATATTAGGCAGACGTTGCCAAAGCATGTTGTATTGCGCACGCGCGACAATCACAGGAAGCCCGCTGCGGTCTTTACCCATTGTAATTGGGATCTGTTTAACCAACTCTTGCGCTTTACGTTGTGCTTCTTCACGTACTTCTTGATCGTAGCGAGCGGTTACCAAGTTCGTCATGAACACATTGTAGCGCTCACGGTTGGTCGCCGTTACTTCTTTCACTTGATTGCCTTCACGCCAGTCAATAAGACTCACTTTAAAGCCGTGTCGACCATTTGCTTCAGCACGTACGATCTCATATCGGCTACCAATTTCCAGCTCTTCGTCTGGCGAATCCCACGTCACCCAACCTGTCTCGATGCGAGAATCTGTTTGGCTTTCAACTGGAATCTCGTTGGCCGCGACCATGTTTTGTACCGTTTGCCAAACCTTGTCTAGTTCATCTTTACGAAGTAGCCAAAGTGTCACTTCACCATCACTACTGCGGTCCAGACGTGCACCAGGAATAAGCTCTAGGACTTGTTGAGGTGGACGAATGTCGACATTTTTACCTACACCACCAGCATAGTTACCCTGAGGGATCTCATAGTTAGGGTAAAACTGAGGCTGTGCACCCTGTGGGACATTCCACTCACCCAAATTGGGGGAGTTCAAATACTCGAAGTCATCTTTTGCTTGACGACGTTGATTGGCACCACCTGAACAGGCAGTCAATACGAATACAGCTAATGAACTTAACACTAACTGGCTTGAAAGCTTCATCTATACTCCTAAAACACCGAGGGCGCTTTGGCCCCCAGTATGAACTTCAATCCTAGTAACTCAATCTTAATAGCTCAATTTTAATAAATACCGGCGTCGGTTAACGCCTGTTCAACGATCGGCTGCGATTTTTCAGAAAGTGTGGTTAAAGGAAGACGCAAACCACCTTCTTCAATTAAACCAAGCTTTTGCGCTGCCCATTTTACTGGGATAGGGCTTGCTTCAATGAAAAGGTTTTTGTGTAGAGTCATCAAGCGTTGGTTAATCGCTTCTGCTTCTTCGTACTTACCTTCACTTGCCAAATGGAACATGTCTGCCATGTCTTTAGCTGCAATATTGTTCGTTACCGAGATAACACCATTGCCGCCAAGTTTCACAAAATCGAGACCCGTCGCATCATCGCCACTTAGTAAGATAAAATCTTCGCCACAAAGTTCACGGTGAATTGCAATTCGGTCCAAATCGCCCGTTGCATCTTTTAAAGCCACGATATTATCAAGCTTTGACAAGCGTGCCACTGTTTCTGGCTGCATATCAACAGCAGTACGGCCTGGTACGTTGTATAAAATTAGAGGCACATCACTCGCTTCAGCAATTGCCTTGTAGTGCAAGAACAAACCTTCTTGAGTTGGTTTGTTGTAATACGGTGTCACACTCAGGAAGCCAGCAATACCAGAATCAGCCAGTAATTTGCTAAATGTTACTGCCTCGTGGGTTGCATTTGCACCCGTGCCAGCAATCACAGGGATGCGACCGTCGGCAAACTCAACAGTTTTATTAACGACCTTTACATGCTCTTCAATGGTCAGTGTCGCTGACTCACCTGTTGTGCCTACTGCCACAATACCGTCTGTACCCGCTTCAACGTGGTACTCTACTAGCTTTTGCAGACTGTCAAAGTCTACTTCGCCATCTGCTTTGAATGGCGTAATCAGCGCTACGATACTTCCTGAAAACATGTTTATCTCCCTCATTTAACTCTTTCTGCATGGTACTGTAATGCGATTGAAAAACACAAGAGCGTAAACTCGCTTACAAAGTACAAATGAATGAATAATTATCAGTTGTTAGAGGTCTAGCAACTTAATTGCTCTATTTGGTTTGATTAGCGGCAATATTGATAATCGTGTTGGGCTTTCGAGTGACTTTAGAATCTATCAGTGATTTGGAAAATACTGAAGTGCACAAGCCAGGAAAATATACTCTTGGGTCGTGCTCACCAAGTCAGACCTGAGTGAATAAAAAGACCAAACAACACGCAAGCACATCATGCAAACGTTTTATTCCCCCAACTCCCTCGTTTACTGCTTGCCTCCAATCGTTCACCTCAAGAGCCAACCTGCTTTTTTGTAAACTAAAAAAAGAACTGACTCGATATTTCTCCGCAATATCTGTGCTAACATCTCTCTATTGAAGAAAGGACAAGAAGCTCATTTATGAAGCAACATCTGGTACTTACAGCAGTTGGAACGGACCGTCCAGGCATTTGTAACCAAGTCGTACACCTCGTTACTCAAGCCGGTTGTAACATAGTCGATAGCCGTATCGCTATCTTTGGAAGTGAATTTACCCTGATCATGCTCCTAACTGGGAACGCCAGCAGTGTGACTCGAGTAGAGACGCAATTGCCCCTACTTGGCCAAGAGCATGACCTGATTACGATTATGAAGCGTACGTCGGCGCACGAATTGCTCGACAACAGCTACACAATGGAAGTGTTTATTGAGTCTGAAGACCGCCCAGGTCTGACTGAAAAGTTTACTAAGTTCTTCGCGGATCAACAGATTGGTTTGGACTCTCTTAGCGCCCAAACTATCAGTAAGTCGAAAATTCAACTTGATGCGGACCAATTCCACATTGCGATTACCGCATCAGTAAGTGCGGATTGTAACTTAATGCAATTACAAGAAGATTTCGATGAACTTTGTCAGTCGCTCAACGTACAAGGTTCTCTGAATTTCATTAAAAACACACTATAAAGTAAAGGAAATCACCATGAATACGCTGACAGCAGGCTCGCCAGCGCCAGCCTTCTCTTTGCTCGACCAAGACGGAAATACCGTTTCTCTTGAAGACTTTAAAGGCAAGAAAGTACTTTTCTACTTTTACCCTAAGGCGATGACTCCGGGTTGTACTACACAAGCAAAAGGTCTTCGTGACATCAAAGCTGAACTCGATGCGCACAACGTGGTCGTACTTGGCGTAAGCATCGACCCTGTAAAACGCCTAGGCAAATTCATCGAGCGTGATGATTTAAACTTCACCCTGCTTTCTGACGAAGATCATGCCGTTGCAGACCAATTTGGCGTTTGGGGCGAAAAGAAATTCATGGGTAAAGTATACGATGGTCTTCACCGCATTAGCTTCCTGATCAATGAAGAAGGCGTAATTGAACACGTGTTCAACAAGTTCAAAACCAAAGATCACCACGAAGTCGTATTAAATTACCTCAACGAAAACGCATAAGCGCGATCCGTTCTTCAAATAGCAAGAAAGCCCAGCAAACTGCTGGGCTTTCTTTTGAGCATCGTACTTTGGTAACGCCTACTCTTGTTCGACTGGTTCGTTTTCTTCCGTACTTGGTAAGGCATGCCATACGGCTTTAACTAGTGTCGCCAACGGAATGGCGAAGAACACGCCCCAAAAACCCCACAAGCCACCGAAGACTAACACTGCCACAATGATGGCAACTGGGTGTAGATTTACCGCCTCAGAAAACAGAACAGGAACCAACACATTGCCATCCAGCGCTTGGATAATACCGTAAGCAAGCAGCAACCAATAAAACGGAGGCGCAAGGCCCCATTGGAACAGACCAACGATGGCGACAGGCACAGTTACAGCTGCTGCGCCGATATATGGAATTAACACAGATAGACCGACTGCTACGGCAAGCAGCGCCGAATAGCGAAGATCTAAAATGGCAAAAGTCACATAACTCACGCCACCCACGATTAAAATCTCGAGCACTTTACCGCGAATGTAATTGGAGATCTGCTCGTTCATTTCATGCCAAACTTTATTCGCGAGTTTACGGTTTTTCGGCAAAACACCACTCGCGATTCTTAGCATCTCTTCTTTGTCTTTCAGTAAGAAGAAGATAAGTAGTGGCACTAAAATCAGGTATACCGCTAGCGTCGCAATACTGACTAATGACGCAAGTGAGCCTTTTACTACACTCTCACCAAGTCCCAACGCTTGGTTTTTGGCATTTGTCACCACGGTTTCTACAATTTCTAAGTTTGCTAACTCAGGATGACGTTCTGGTAGCGTGACAATAAACTTTTGTAACCCGTTGTACATGTTTGGAATATCGTTAATTAGATTACCGACCTGAGTCCAAATCGTCGGAACCAAACCAAACAAAGCGATCAACATCAATCCGACGAACATTAAGATCACGATGATGACCGACAAAGTGCGCGGCACGCCCATGCGACACATTTTTACGACTGGCCATTCAAGTAAATAAGCCAAAACGATCGCGACAAGCAATGGCGCAATCAAATGCCCAAAGAAGTAAATGGTGATAAAACCAAACAGCAAGATCGCGACGAGACTTACTGCATGAGGGTCTGAGAAACGTCGTTTATACCAACGACTAACCATTTCAAACATCTTATGCGGATTCCTTATTGAATACAGTCAATGTGTAGTGCTCTGATGTAGATTGGCAATCAACTGAGTACCCTTGGGCACTGAGATAGTTCACAATGTCTCGTTTAGAGCTGTTATCCACCACTTGAATAACAAGTTGATGATACTGCTGCGTTTCTCCTTGAAAGACTTCAGCAGCGTGACGCTTTGCAAGTAACAGTGCCATAGGGCAACGTTGTTCACGCAAATCAAGTAACATGGATTCCATTGTATTGCTCTGCACTTATGATAGGGTTGTATTGTAACGGCTTTTTGAGCTGGTGCTAGCACTTCTGACATGATTTAACCACATGCTGAAATGACTCGGATATAAAATAATTTACGAAACCAATTCATTTATTTCCGGTCTTATTGCTAGCTTATATCCTCGCGGATAACCAAAACGCATGTGGCGCTGTTGAGAGGTTCTCAGCCTCTAACCACATGCTTATGTATTTTGGAGAACCTTTTAAACGTATGTTAAAACGCACTCGCTCGCTAGTTTGCTTATGTCTTGCAGCTGCAATCAGTTCGCCGACAACTTATGCTAATAGCATTGACTTACCAGACATTGGTACGGCTGCTGGTGGCACGCTCTCAATAGACCAAGAGTTGATTTACGGCGACGCCTATATGCGTATGCTCAGAGCCAGTAAACCTATCGTTAATGATCCTGTTATCAATGAATATATTGACGCTCTCGGGCACAGACTAGTAGCCAATGCGAACGATGTAAAAACGCCGTTTCACTTCTTTATGATTCGCGACCGCAATATTAACGCGTTCGCGTTTTTTGGTGGTTACGTAGCGTTGCACTCTGGGTTGTTTCTTCATGCACGTTCAGAAAGCGAGTTAGCCTCTGTTGTTGCTCACGAGATTGCGCACGTCACACAACGCCACCTTGCGCGCAGCATGGAAGAGCAAGCACGTCGCTCTCCGGCCACATTGGCTGCACTCGCTGGCGCATTACTGCTTTCGATAGCCTCACCAGAAGCGGGGATGGCTGCAATTACGGCGGCAACCGCAGGTAACATGCAAAGCCAAATCAACTACACTCGCGCAAATGAGAAAGAAGCGGACCGCTTTGGTATTTCGACACTGGCAAAAGCTGGTTTTGATGTTCAAGCAATGCCACGTTTTTTTGGCCGTCTTGCAGATGAATATCGTTATGCGAGTAAACCGCCGCCAATGCTACTGACTCACCCACTACCTGAAGATCGAATTACCGATAGCCGTGCGCGAGCAAGGACCTATCCACCAATGCGAGTTGTGCCTTCAATAGACTATCACCTAGCGCGTGCGCGCATTGTTGCGCGGTACGCCGGCATTGACGGACAATCTGCTTTGGGCTGGTTTGAGCGAACTCAAAAGAAAGCCTCTGCGGACATCACACCTGCTTTTGACTATGGGCGAGCACTCGTACATTTAGACAGCAAACGCTTGTCTCAAGCGGAACCTATTTTGAAAAAGTTGCTGGAGCAGGACCCAAGTAACCCGTTCTACCTGGATGCTATGACGGATTTATATATCGAGAAGAAGCAGCCAGAAAAAGCAACCGATATGCTCCGTAAAGCGTTATCTCGGAACCCTCAAAATAAAGTATTGACCATTAACTATGCCAATGCGCTACTTGAGGACAATAAAAACGCTCAAGCCACGCGAGTTCTTCAGCGATACACTCATGATTATCCTGAAGATACAAATGGCTGGCACCTAATATCGAAGAGCTACCACGCGCTAGGACGTAGTGATGAAGAGTTGGCTGCGCGAGCGGAAATTTTGGCGTTGCGAGCAAACTGGAATAAAGCGATTCAATATTATAGTGAAGCAAGTAAAATGGCCAAGTTGGGCAGCTTAGAGCAAGCTCGATACGATGCCCGTATTGACCAACTCATGATCCAAAGAGATCGATTCATGGCATTACAATAACGAAATGGAGAAAACCATGTCAGTCGTGATTTATCACAACCCTCGTTGCTCAAAGAGCCGTCAAACACTTGAACTGCTTGAGCAAAATGGTGTTACACCGGAAGTCGTCAAATACCTAGACACACCACTTAACGTAGATGAGCTAAAAGCGCTGTACGCACAACTTGGCTTTTCATCTGTACGTGAAATGATGCGCACCAAAGAAAGCGAATACAAAGAACTTGGCCTAGGCGAAGACTCTGTTAGCGATGAGCAATTGTTCGAAGCAATGGCGAAAAATCCAAAATTATTTGAGCGTCCGGTGGTAGTTGCCAACGGCAAAGCGAAAATTGGTCGACCACCAGAGCAAGTGTTGGATATTCTATAAATGGATTGCCAGATCCTTATTTTGTATTTCAGCCGTCACGGCTCGACAAAACAACTGGCAAGACAGATAGCAAGAGGAGTCGAATCGACTCCTCAATGCCAAGCAATTTTGCGTACAGTTGAAGAATTGTCACCTCACTCACACTCCCCTTCTGATCCAATTGTTACTCTAGAGGAACTGAAAACGTGCGACGGTCTAGCGTTTGGCAGTCCCGTCTGGTTTGGCAACATGGCTGCGCCTTTAAAGCACTTCTGGGATCAGACTACATCTTTATGGGTCAGTGGTGACTTAATCGATAAGCCAGCTTGTGTCTTTACCTCTTCCTCTTCGATGCATGGTGGTCAAGAAACAACGTTACAAAGCATGATGATCCCTTTATTGCATCACGGGATGATGGTTTTGGGCATTCCTTATGCCGAACCAGAGCTACACACTACGCAGTCCGGAGGCACTCCGTATGGCGCCAGCAGTGTAGGCCATGAGGCAACCCTCAGCAGTGAAGAGATTCGTCTGGCACAACAATTAGGCAAAAGGCTGGCAACTGCAGCGTTAAAACTAAAAGTCTGTTAGTAAAATCAAGGATAGTTAATCGATGTCTGACTCTTTAGACCAAACACCACTCGGTACACAGGCTAAAACCTATCGTTACCTGGCTTTATTTGGCAACTTAGCCTTATTAGCCTGGGTCGCAATTTGGCAGCTTGCGTTGTCCCCTCACCCTCACCTTAGCAGCACAACACTTGCTATTGCTTGGTGTATTCCGCTATTACTTCCGTTGCCTGGTATTTTGGCTGGTAAGCCTTACACTCATGCTTGGGCTAACTTTGTTCTTATGCTGTATTTCTTGCATGCGCTGACCATCCTTTATGTGGATGGTGGAGAACGTTGGCTTGCGGCAGTAGAGTTGCTCCTGACTTCACTCGGTTTCGCTGGCAATATTTTGTTTGCTAGAGCGAGAGGCAAAGAGCTAGGTCTTAAGTTGAAGCGCCTCTCTCAAGTAGAAAAAGAAGAAAAAGCGAAATTCAATAAATAACGCCAATCTCAGTCAATCACTGAGCATTGGTTCGAATACGAATTTAGAAAACAAAAAGAGTCGCTATTGCGACTCTTTTTTACGCTTACCACATTGGTGTTTGATCCTTGCGCTTGACGCCTGGAAAGCTATCAATGCGATTACGATGCCGAGCGCCACTCGTAGATCAAGTCATACTGTTCTCGGACAGGCTCCACAATCATAGGCTGAGTTGGTTGCGTTTCGTCCTTTGCTTCCGCCGCGATATCCGCAGGCACTTCAGACTGCACTTTTTCTACCATAGCTGTATCTTTAGCTTCATTCATCGGAGCAATTGGCTCTGCTTCTTGAGTTAAAGCTGGGGCATCAACTTCACCCAAAGGATCTTCAAAAACCATTAATTGAGAAATAGAAGAAGCTTCTTTCTCAAAAGCTTGTTGAGATGCCAAAAGATGGATGTTGAGCGTCAGCTCATCACCTTGGACACGCTTAATTTCCGTACCCGCAACCGAATTAAGTTGTTTTAACGCATTCTCTAAACGGAAGAAGTCCGTGGCAGACGTTACATTAAGGACTTTCACCGCCAACGCTTTTGAAGATTTTCCAGATACTACCACTGCGCTCTTACTCGCGTAGTAGTCAGCGATGCCATCAACCATCTCAGCAATGGCATTGGCGCCTGATGCGGAACCGTTACGCGGAGAGCGCTGTGCTTCAACAATTCTCATTGGTGATTGATCGTATAACGTCCAGCGAATTTGTTCACCTTGAGCGCGCACAACTAAAACGGCATCCGCTGGGTAGCGCTGGCTCGCTTGGCCAATTGGCTCAATAAAGCCGCCCCAAAGATCAGAAACATTAACACCAGTTACATCATCAAAATCACCAACCGGGATCGTGATCGGCAAGCCTCTCGATTTCGCAGCACTGCGAAGTGCTACAGCGTTTGAAGAGTCGGAATGCTCCCAAGCAATATTACGATCGTATCCCTGTTCTTCCACCATCCAAACCAAAATATTGGCACGATTTGGCGACCAAGATGGCAATTGAGCTTGTGTTAAAAGCGAGCTGATTTGGTCGCTGTTAAACAACATTTTTAAGCTCGCTTTTCCATCAACCTGCCCATAGCTCAGTTGGGAAATGTAACGCGCACTTGAACCAAGTGCCTTTTTAATCACTGGATTGCTTAAAGAGGATTGAGAACCGGTCGCTCGAACAATCACATCCTGCATACCTTGTTGACGAGCCAGAGACTCACCGTCGTTCTGCTCACTGTCGATAACCACTTCGGCACGATAGATATCCACCTGAGTTAATGCATATACTGGTAGGGACAACCAACCTATCAGTAAGAGAGCTAAATAGCGCATAGTTTTTATAATCCTCTGAACAAGAACCCGAATAATAAGCAACTATCAAATCTTGAGCAAGGTAAGTACTGAGTAAATTGTCTGTATTATGACCAGCTTTGTTAACTCGGGCCTCAACCAGCGCTTCAGTGCTATTTTTTATAATAAATTCATTGCTTATTAAGCTATCTCAACAAGTTAGGCTGTCTATTTTTCATCTTCACGCAAGACTCGTAAAAGAGACCAATTTGCAAGCAACTAACTCTCAAAAATGCTATTTATGGGAAAGATTCAATCGAAAGTTTGATCCATGCAACGTTGCAAACGATTGCAGGATGATAGTATTCGCCGGATTTGTCTGCGTATCTTGAAAATAGGGAATTATTATGAAAAACGCGTTACAAGGCGCTCAAATGCTCTTTGTCGCTTTTGGTGCTTTGGTGCTTGTGCCGCTGCTAACTGGCCTTGATCCAAATGTCGCCCTCTTTGGTGCCGGTGTCGGTACTCTCCTCTTCCAATTAATGACTAAACGTTCTGTTCCCATCTTCCTTGCCTCTTCTTTTGCGTTTATTGCTCCTATTATGTTCGGTATCCAAACTTGGGGTATCGGCGCAACGATGGGCGGCTTAATGGCAGCGGGCCTGGTTTATGTGGCTCTAGGGGCGATGATCAAAGTGCGTGGTGTTGGATTTATCCATAAAATTCTCCCGCCTGTTGTCGTTGGCCCTGTGATCATGGTGATTGGTCTTGGCCTTGCTCCAACAGCAGTGAACATGGCGGTAGGTAAAACCGGTGATGGTGCTGCACAGCTTGTTAATGGTGATGCTGCGATCATCATCTCGGCGGTCTCACTGCTCACAACCATTGTACTAAGCGTGTTTGCAAAAGGCTTTTTGAAGCTCGTTCCAATTGTCGGTGGTATTCTTGCAGGTTACTCTGTTTCTCTATTCTACGGGGTGGTTGATTTCACTCCAGTAACACAAGCGGCTTGGCTAGCTATGCCAAACTTCACCGCGCCAGAGTTCAACATAAACGCAATCTTGTTCATGATTCCTGTCGCTATCGCACCTGCGGTAGAGCACGTAGGTGACATGCTTGCTATCTCAAACGTTACAGGTAAAAACTACCTGAAAAAACCTGGCCTTCATCGCACAATCGCAGGTGACGGGGTGGCAACTATCGCAGCCTCGATGGTGGGTGCTCCACCAAACACCACTTACAGTGAAGTTACAGGAGCGGTAATGCTAACCAAAGCATTTAACCCTGTGATCATGACTTGGGCTGCGATCACTGCAATCGTACTTGCATTGGTAGGTAAGCTAGGCGCGGTTCTTCAAACGATTCCAGTACCTGTCATGGGCGGTATCATGATTCTGCTGTTCGGCTCTATCGCCACAGTAGGCCTCAACACACTGATCAAGAATAACGTTGATTTACATAAGTCTCGCAACCTAGTGATCGTTGCCGTAACACTTGTATTTGGTATTGGCGGTATGGCTTTCGGTATTGGCGAGTTCAGCCTACAAGGTGTGAGCCTATGCGGTATCGTGGCAATTATTCTTAACCTTGTGCTACCAAACGATTTAGGTGAAAACCACGTTGTAGATAACGCACAAATGGAAGAAGAGAACGCGAAATAGTGCGTCTGCGCTGCTTTACTGAGTGGCGCATTTTATTCTTCTCGTATTATAGATATAAAAAAGGCTTGGTTTTCACCAAGCCTTTGTTTTTTCTGTTCAGTCGTAGTAATACATTAAAGAATTACTTAGTACCGAAGATCTTATCACCTGCATCACCTAGACCCGGTACGATGTAGCCTTTGTCATTTAGCTTCTCATCGATTGCCGCAGTGTATAGCTCCACATCTGGGTGTGCTTTTTCTAGCGCTTCAATACCTTCTGGTGCAGCAACAAGTACCAACACTTTGATTTGGTTACAACCTTTCTCTTTTAGAAGATCAATCGTAGCAATCATAGAACCACCCGTTGCAAGCATTGGGTCAACAACAAGCGCAATACGCTCATCGATGTTAGAAGCAAGCTTGTTGAAGTAAGGAACTGGCTCAAGTGTTTCTTCATCACGGTAAATACCAACAACACTGATACGTGCGCTTGGCATGTGCTCAAGAACACCGTCCATCATGCCTAGACCTGCACGTAGGATTGGTACTACGGTTACTTTTTTACCTTTAATTTGGTCTACTTCTACCGGACCGTTCCAACCATCAATGGTCACTTTTTCTGTTTCAAAGTCTGACGTTGCTTCGTAAGTAAGTAGGCTACCGACCTCAGTCGCTAACTCACGAAAACGTTTTGTGCTGATGTCACCTTCTCTCATTAGACCAATTTTATGTTTTACTAGAGGGTGCTTTACTTCAACAACTTTCATGTCCATCTCCGGCTATAGTTGGCAATATTTAAACAAACCTTCAGATTATACATGATTTTTACACGGATATCAGGATAAATCACTAAAGAAAAAAACAGACGCAAACGTTTGCTATCTATGTTTAAGCACTGTTAGAATAGCGCCGTTTTCATATCCAACTTAATACCGAGGACTTCCCTGTGAGTGGTAACAACTCTTCTCTTAGCTATAAAGACGCTGGTGTAGATATTGATGCAGGCAACGCGCTTGTGGATCGTATTAAGGGTGCGGTAAAACGTACTCGTCGCCCTGAAGTTATGGGTGGTATCGGTGGTTTTGGCGCGCTATGCGAATTGCCAACCAAATACAAACAACCTGTACTGGTTTCTGGTACTGATGGCGTAGGTACTAAGCTTCGCCTAGCACTGGATATGAACAAGCACGACACTATCGGCATCGACCTTGTTGCGATGTGTGTAAATGATCTTATCGTGCAAGGCGCAGAGCCACTGTTCTTCCTAGATTATTACGCAACAGGCAAACTAGACGTTGATACCGCAGCGGATGTTGTTTCAGGTATCGCTGAAGGGTGTGTTCAAGCAGGTTGCGCCCTAATTGGTGGCGAAACTGCGGAGATGCCTGGCATGTATGAAGGCGAAGACTACGACGTTGCTGGCTTCTGTGTTGGCGTCGTCGAAAAAGAAGACGTGATCGACGGCACGAAAGTCGCTGCTGGTGATGCACTTATCGCTGTTGGCTCAAGCGGCCCACACTCAAACGGTTACTCCCTTATCCGTAAAATCCTAGAAGTATCTGGCGCAGATAAGAACGAAGAACTAGCAGGTCGCACTATCGGTGAGCACCTACTAGAACCAACTAAGATTTACATCAAATCAGCACTTAAGATGATTGAGAAACACGACATCCATGCGATTTCTCATATCACTGGTGGTGGTTTCTGGGAAAACATCCCACGTGTTCTGCCTGAAGGCACAAAAGCAGTTATCGATGGTAACAGCTGGGAATGGCCAGTGATCTTCAAGTGGCTACAAGAGAAAGGCAACGTCGACACACACGAAATGTACCGTACGTTCAACTGTGGTGTGGGTCTAATCGTTGCACTACCTAAAGACCAAGCGGAAGCCGCGGTTGCTCTTCTTCAAGAAGAAGGTGAAAACGCATGGGTTATTGGTCAAATCGCGCAAGCTGAAGCGAACGAAGAGCAAGTTGAAATCCAATAATTTGCAAATCGAGCTCACAAGATAAAAAGAATGAGGACACTAGATGACTAGGTCCTCATTTTGCTATCTAGAACACTAAAAACCATTCTATTAGTAGGTAGTTTAGAAGCTACATAACTCCAACCTACCATACCAAGGCACTCTCGACATCATGAAAAACCATACCCTAAAAAACATTGTGGTCCTCATCTCGGGTAACGGAAGTAACCTGCAAGCTATCTTGGAAGCTTGCGAAGACAGCATGCCAAACGCACGAGTGGCAGCCGTGTTCTCTAACAAAGCCGATGCTTTTGGTTTAGAACGTGCAAAAAACTTTGATGTAGACGGTCACTTTGTCGACCCTAAAGCATTCGACTCGCGTAAAAGCTTTGATGCAGAGCTAATGAGTCAAATCGATGAGTACCAACCAGACGTGATTATTCTGGCGGGCTACATGCGTATTCTGAGCAGCGAGTTTGTTTCTCATTACATGGGTAAGATGATCAATATCCACCCTTCTCTTCTACCAAAATATCCTGGGCTACACACACACCAGAGAGCAATAGATGCTGGCGACAAAGAACATGGTACGAGTGTGCACTTTGTAACGGAAGAGCTTGATGGTGGCCCTGTCATACTGCAAGCAAAAGTTCCGGTGTTCGAAGACGATAATGCTAGTGTACTTGCAGCACGTGTGCAGGCTCAGGAGCACCGAATCTACCCTATGGTGGCTAAGTGGTTGGTAGACGAGCGGTTGATCATGAAGGATGGTAAAGCCTATTTAGATGGCGCAGAACTTGGCGCACACGGCTACGCCTCCGATGAGTAGTCCTGAATACCAAACTCCAAACACAAAAGAGCAGCCTGAGAGCTGCCTTTTGTTATTTTGAAACATATAAAACTGATTCAAGAAAACCGTAGTGAGACTAGAAACCTAAAACCCAACATTCTAAAAAATCCCATAACCACTTGAGTAACACGACACTCGGAAAGTAGATTCTGAATCTGGTTCGTTCCTCACCGTTCAGAATGACGTGGTGTTTTATGAGAAATTTCTATCAGTTACGTCTTTCCGGCAAGCCTTAGCGAGACTAGGAACCTAGAAAGTATGAGAGTTCACCAGTATACGCATTCGGTTAAAAAACGTATAAAAATAAAGCTCGCGATTAAGCGAGCTTTACGAGTTGTTCCGAATTAACCGCTATTCTAACGGCTCAGTTGGCGCCTGATTGCCCGGTTTCGCCGCTGCAAACGGCACATTCACCAGTTCAGAGGCATTGTTTTTCACAAGTTCACCTAGGTGAAACAAGCCGTATTCGCCAGGTTTCATCCGCTGCCAAGCTTCGTTACCCGTTAAAGGTTGAGTCGCGATCACAGAAACAATGTCATGTGGCGTTGTTTCTTCTTGGAAGTTAATTTCCACATCTTCATCAAGCAAAGCGGCTTTACCAAACGGTGCGCGTCTCGTGATCCAATACAAATGATTGGTGCAATACGTCATTACATACTCACCATCACTCAGAAGCATGTTAAATACACCCTTCTCTCTTAGCTCATCACAACATTTAGCAACATATAAGAATACAGATTCCATATCCTTTGGCGGCTCAGGATATCGATCTTCCATTTGCTTCAGCAACCAACAAAAGGCCAGTTCACTGTCTGTCTCACCGACAGGTCGATGTCGGCCCGTATGCAAGTCTTGGTAGCCAGAGAGCTGACCGTTGTGCGCAAACGTCCAATACCTCCCCCACAGCTCACGTGTAAAAGGGTGAGTATTTTCTAAATTAACGCCGCCACGATTCGCCTGTCGGATATGGCTAACGACAGCGCGACTTTTGATGGGATAATTTTGCACTAACTCTGCAATTTGCGACTCACAACTTGGCTTGGGATCTTTGAAAGTTCGAAAACCTTTCCCTTCGTAGAAGGTAATTCCCCATCCGTCACGGTGTGGGCCAGTTCGACCTCCACGCTGCATGAGCCCGGTAAAACTGAAACAAATATCCGTCGGAACATTAGCGCTCATACCGAGCAATTCACACATGATTTAAAAAACTCCCTAACAACACAGCTCGAAAAGGTGGCCGTGAAACGACTATTCCATCTCTTTTTCAATCAACTGAATGATGATATGAATAATCTTAATATGAATTTCCTGAATGCGGTCCGCATAACCAAAGTGTGGCACGCGGATTTCAATATCGGCAAGCCCTGCCATTTTGCCGCCATCTTTGCCTGTTAGCGCAATCGTCTTCATGCCTTTCGCTTGCGCCGCTTCAATCGCTTTCAGGATGTTACCTGAGTTACCTGAAGTCGACAGACCGAACAATACGTCACCTTTTCGGCCAACCGCTTCTACATAACGGGAAAACACGAAGTCATAACCAAAGTCATTACTCACACAAGAAAGGTGGCTTGGATCTGAAATAGCAATACCAGCATAGCCAGGACGGTTTTCTCGGTAACGGCCTGTTAACTCTTCGGCAAAGTGCATCGAATCACAGTGAGAACCACCGTTACCACATGACAGTACTTTACCATCTTGCTTGAATGAGTCAGCAATCATTTTCGCCGCTGCTTCGATTTGCGCAATGTTATGGTCATCGCTTAAAAATTTGTTGAGCACTTCAGCAGCTTCGTTTAATTCACTTCTAATCAGATCATGGTACATAAGACGTTCTCTTTATTATTTCGGCTTCAGTCAGTCCTAGATTCACTGAGCAAATTGTTCTGATACCAATTTGGTATCGGACATTTCATAAACCTGAACTCGGGTTTGATTACTCTGAGTTTACCCACAAACGAGAATTAGTGTCGATAGTGAACCAACAGATTTAGATTGGTGATGGTAATAAACTTGTCAACTTGCTCATGAAACCATCACTCAAATCGCAACTTTAGAACTTTAACTCTACTTAGATCACTTTTTATCCAATCTTATGTTTTACATTTCCTTAATATTTTGATTACACTTAAACCAACTGGTTAGACCTCTTACCTAACATACAGACGTACAACACTTATAAAGTCTGAAAAGGAAAATACATATGGACATCTTGCTCTCAATCATCACGATGACGGTCGTGCTAGGCATTACGCTCTACCACCGCATGTCTCTCGTGAAATCTATTAGTTTACTCACAGCAGCTATGTTAGCTCTCACAGTAATAGGCGCGGTTGGCGTTACTGGTTGGACGATTTACATTCTTGCTGCCGCTGTATTCGCGGTTCCTGGCGTACGTCAGTCTTTGATAAGCCGCAAAGCATTAACGCTTTTCAAGAAAGTGCTGCCAGCTATGTCTCAAACCGAAAAAGAAGCGTTAGACGCAGGTACCGTCTGGTGGGAAGCCGAGCTATTTAAAGGCAAACCAGAGTGGCAAAAGCTTCACGCAATTCAAGCACCTAAATTAAGTGCAGAAGAACAAGCCTTTTTAGACGGTCCAGTGAATGAAGTGTGTGCCATGGTGAGCGATTTCCAAGTGACTCACGAACTCGCAGACTTACCGCCAGAAGTATGGCAATACCTGAAAGATCACAAATTCTTCGCCATGATCATTAAGAAAAAGTACGGTGGTCTTGAGTTCTCAGCATACGCTCAATCACTAGTACTACAAAAACTAACGGGTGTTTCTGGCGTTCTATCGTCTACCGTTGGTGTTCCTAACTCTTTGGGCCCTGGTGAGCTACTGCAACACTACGGTACTGAAGATCAGAAAAATCATTACTTACCGCGCCTAGCTGAAGGTAAGGAAATCCCTTGTTTCGCCTTAACGAGTCCAGAAGCAGGCTCTGACGCTGGCTCTATTCCAGATTACGGTGTGGTTTGTAGAGGCGAATGGGAAGGAAAAGAAGTACTGGGTATGCGCCTGACTTGGAACAAGCGCTACATCACCCTAGCGCCAGTCGCAACGGTACTAGGCTTAGCATTTAAACTTCGCGATCCTGAAGGTTTGCTAGGCGACAAAAAAGATCTTGGCATCACTTGTGCGCTTATCCCAACTGATGTCAAAGGTGTTGAAATTGGTAACCGACACTTCCCGCTCAATGTGCCATTCCAAAATGGTCCAACGCGCGGTAAAGACATCTTTGTTCCTATCGATTTCATCATCGGTGGTGAAAAAATGGCGGGCCAAGGTTGGCGTATGCTGGTTGAGTGTTTGTCGGTTGGACGTGGTATCACACTACCTTCAAACTCAACAGGTGGTATCAAAACTGCCGCAATGGCCACAGGTGCTTACTCACGCATTCGTCGCCAGTTCAAACAGCCAATCGGTCACATGGAAGGCGTAGAAGAGCCATTGGCACGTCTTGGTGGTAATGCTTATGTGATGGATGCAGCAAGTAACTTAACCGTGGCAGGTATCGACCTAGGTGAAAAACCTTCGGTTATCTCAGCTATCGTGAAGTACCACTGTACTCATCGCGGTCAGCAAAGCATCATCGACGCAATGGACATCGTAGGCGGTAAAGGGATCTGTATGGGACCTTCTAACTTCCTAGCGCGTGGTTACCAAGGTGCACCAATCGCGGTAACGGTTGAGGGTGCAAACATCCTAACTCGTTCAATGATCATCTTTGGTCAAGGTGCGATTCGTTGTCACCCTTACGTTCTTGAAGAAATGAACGCAGCATATTCTGAGGCTGGCGATGCAGTTGAGAAGTTCGATAAAGCGCTTGCTGGTCACGTGAGCTTTACAATGAGTAACCTCGTGCGCAGTATCTGGTTTGGTTTGAGCGATGGTTTAGGTTCTTCATCACCAACCAAAGATGCAACCAAGCGTTACTACCAACAATTGAACCGTTACAGCGCAAACCTTGCTCTGCTATCGGATATCTCAATGGCAGTGCTAGGTGGCTCTTTGAAGCGTAAAGAGCGTCTATCAGCGCGTCTTGGTGACATTCTAAGCCAGCTATATTTGAGCTCTGCGACGTTGAAACGTTTTGAGCAAGATGGCCGCCCAGTCGAAGATTTACCATTAGTACACTGGGGTCTACAAGACAGTTTGAAACAAGCGGAAGTGGCGGTAGACGAATTCTTAGCAAACTTCCCGAACAAAGTGATTGGTCGTGCACTGCGCGTGTTAATCATGCCATTCGGTCGTGTACGCAAAGCGCCAAGCGATAAACTAGACAGCAAAGTGGCGCGCATTCTACAAACGCCTAGTGCAACGCGCTCACGCATTGGTCGCGGTCAGTACCTTGAACCAACCGAGCACAACGCAGCAGGTAAGATTGAGCTTGCCCTGTCAGTCATTCTTCAAGCTGAGCCAGTGTTCGACAAAGTATGTAAAGCGCAAGGCAAACGTCGTCCATTCCTACGTTTGGATATGATTGCTCAGGAAGGGCTAGAGCAAGGCTTGATCACGCAAGAAGAAGCCGACCTACTAAGAGAAGCTGAACAGCATCGTCTGGATACAATCAACGTTGACGACTTTGAGCCGGAATTGCTCGCCGCAAAGCCGCTATACCCTCAGATGGATAGCGTTGCCTAACTTTCTAATCTGAAACCATAAAACGGGAGTAACAACTCCCGTTTTTTTATAGCTACCAGAATAGCGTTCATAACACCTCACACCACGAAGAACCTCTGCGCAAGCGCAATAAAATCCACGCACTCCGAACCTTCCCCCGATTTCCAGTGATAACTAACTCACAGACGTTCCAAGCAAGCGGTGTATACTTTTAAGTAACTCACTCACATATATGGTAAATCCGTTGGCTAAAATATTATTCGCACAGTGGTTCCCTGGGCTTGTTCAGCTTAAGCATTATCAAAAAGAATGGTTTGTTAACGACTTTAGAGCCGCCTTTTCTGTTGTCGCGGTTGCCCTGCCAGTTGCCATAGCTTATGCACAGCTAACCGGTGTATCTGCAATTGTCGGTCTGTACTCGTGTGTACTGCCAATGTTGGTATACGCCATGATGGGCACATCTCGACAACTCATTGTCGGACCCGATGCAGCAACCTGTGCAGTGATTGCCGCCGTTGTTACGCCGCTTGCCGCGGGTGATCCTACAAAGCATTGGCAGTTAGTCATGACCATGACAGCGATGACTGGTATTTGGTGTGTACTGGCCAGTCGTTTCAAGTTAGGGGTGTTTGCAGACTTCCTTTCTCGCCCGATTCTTTTGGGTCTACTCAACGGTGTCGCTCTCACAATTATCGTTGGTCAGTTTGCCAAAGTGGTCGGTTTGAAATACGAACAACGTTATTTGCTGGAACGCTTATGGGAGGCTCCACAACGATTAACCGAGCTTCATTGGCCTACCGTAACTCTGAGTATCGTGACGGTTGTCGTTTATTTACTCACCAAACGCTACCGACCAACTTGGCCTGCTGCCATGCTGGCGATACTCGTGACTACCGCGTCAGTTTGGTTTTTCCATTTAAAAGAGATGGGCGTATCCGTAGTTGGGCTCACTCAAGGTGGTTTCCCTCAGTTTCAAACGCCGGAGTTTGAGCTAGGTGAAGTTCGTGAGCTAGTGGTCCCGGCGCTCAACCTTGCGATTGTCAGCTTTGTTAGCATGATGCTCACCGCGCGCAGTTTCGCCGCTAAAAACGGTTATGATATTGATGCAAATAAAGAGTTTCAGGCGTTGGGCTTTGCCAACATTGCCTCAGCGTTTTCGCAAGGTTTCGCGATAAGCGGCGCTGACTCACGCACAGCGGTAAATGATGCAAATGGCGGTAAATCTCAATTAGTTTCGATTGTCGCCGCAATCACCATTGCCATTATTGCGGTATTTATTTATGAGCCTTTACAGTTTATTCCCATCGCATCACTTGGTGTCGTGTTGATCATCGCATCCCTGTCGCTGCTCGATCTCAAAGCCATTTGGAAATTAAAATCTCGTGACAAAGATGCGTTCTATCTAGCAATCATCACTTTTATTTCTGTTTTGATCGTAGGCGTAATACCGGGGATCACTTTGGCGGTACTGCTAGGGCTGTTTCAATTTTTACGTATTGTCATGCGACCGAGTGATCAGCTACTTGGCTTGGATGAAAAAGGCACCATTCGGACCATCGACGACTCAGGAAAAGCTTCGCCTATTCCTGGAATGGTGATTTACCGCTTTAACTCGCCGCTGACTTACTTCAACGCACCTTACTTTAAACGCCGAGTGTTAGAGCAAGTAGAACATCACAAAGACGCAAGTTGCGTTGTCATCGACGCCGTATCGAGCTTTACTCACTTAGATCTCAGTGTGATGGCAACACTGACAGATATTCACAATACTTTAAAAAAGAGAGGCGTACGCTTAATCCTCGCAGGAAGGAAACGACGCTTACGTCAATGGTGTGAGCTTACTGGTATCAGCACCAGTGAAGGAGGCATCTTACTGCGAGCCGATATGTACCTTGCCATTAAACTTAGTGGCTGTTACATCAGTGCTGTGGGTGAGGGACAAATTCCTACTGTTCAAAAAGAGCCTGATTTAGAGCAGCCACCCAAACCAATTCCAGAAGTGGCTTAAATGGAAATTTAATATAGAAAACAGGAGATTAAACTCCTGTTTTCAAGTGCTTATCTTCACAGCTGAATACGTATTACGCCTTCGGCTTAAACTTTTTTGTCATCCCTTGGCTTTTAGGAGCCACCAGCCTATAACCAAGCTTTTCGTAAAAGACCGGCTCATCAGCAATCATAGAAACGTAAGAGCCTTCAAGTGCAACAGAAGAAAGATAACCGTCGATGTATTCCATGACTTTTCTACCTAAACCGTTACCTTGATAATCAGAATCAACGGCAACGTCGACAATTTCGAAGTTACACGCCCCGTCACCAACAATCCGGCCCATTGCAATGAGCTTTCCTTCATCCCGGACAGATACGCCATACAACGAATTGGGTAGACCAATTTCAGCAGCTTTCAACGATTTGGGTGATAGCCCGGCTTTGACGCGCATATCACAGTATTCTTTCGGGCTTGGCACATGCTCTTCATATCTTATTGTCATTATGTACGACTCCTTTGTATCACCTTGGAGCTTACATAACCAAACTGTATAAATAAACAGTTAAAATTGGAAAGATGTTCCCATTAAGCACACAAAGTGTCGGGTCTGGAAAAGAAGCCACCGACAACTCTGACGCCATAATAGATATAAGTCGCTCTGAAGCTAGACATTCCTTTTTCTAAACATGTTTCTCTCAGCAACATATCCGCATGCTTTCGAGCACTTTGTGGCAACACCTCTTCCCTCATGAGTTGGTAAAGAGCATCATGAACTAAAGAAGCTTTCATAATGTTTTTTGTGTCTAATGCTGGCCCACTCGCTCCATCCCATGCATAGCCCTTTTTAATCGTTAACACGCCTTGTTTGGACAAACTAAGAAAAGGGCTGTCATACACCTGACTCACTGAAATGCGAGTCTCAATCTTTTCTTCAGAGTGGAGAGTGTATTTGTACTTCTGACGCTTTTTGTATTTCATAACCTAACCGCCTAGCTAACTTCAGTGGGAGGGACGGAGATGACTCTCAAATTAGAGTTTCTCAGAGAGTTTTTTCAAGTAGGACTTAGCAAGCTCATGGTTATCTCTACTCAACCACTTAATACAATCAAAGAGTTCCCAGATCAGGCCTTGATCACCACTGGTATAAACTGGGAAATCTTCATGCTTTGGCGCAGGTTCATCAGTAACCATGCCCGCAATCACATCAGCTTTATCAAATAAAGTCTTAAATGGCTTAGAAAGTTTGAAGGGCTCACAGAGATCTAAACAATGAATCTCTGCACTGGTTAGGTCATTAAAAATGTATTTTTTGAAACACGCATTTTCGTTGTGCTCTCCCTCAAGTCGATAAAAAATGTCTTTATTTGCTTCAAAGTGGGTAAAGCAAGGCTCTGAGGCTTTATGGAAGTTGTTTTGAGTAAAGACAACAACATCAGCGTCCGAAATACGGTCACCTTTTCCTGATGACAATGAACCAAGCAATACCGCAGCAACAACGTCTTTTTCAGAATAAAAGGCATCATAAGCAGACTCAACCAAGGCCTTTTGTCGTGGTAAATGCTCTAGTTCTAACGCTCCAATTGTCATAACTCACTCCGTCGATACGCACTAAAATCAAGTCGAAACGTAAAGAGTATCACGCGAGCTTTATTATGATTAATCAACGTTAAATCATGGTGTTACTTTAAAATAAAATGATTAATGACCATGAGAAACATCAAATTCTGTCTCAAACTTAAACTGAAAAAAACGGAGCCGATTGGCTCCGTTTCTAGGTTTACGTGTTACTACTATTTCTTTGGCACTTCTAACTGCATCTCTGGCATGGCATCGCGCTTCGCTTTAATTTTGCGCCAGACTATCCATGCAATGATCACAATCAGCAGCATTATCACGTTACCCACCGCGATAATAATCATGCTGCGCTTACGCTCAGCCTCCCGCTCAGCGATAATTTGCTTTTCCATTTCAATACGGCGCTGCTCGGCTAATTCAGCTTCTTTTGCAATTCGAGCGGCTTCTAGATCAACGTCATCAACAACACTGAAAGTTTGCTCTGGAATAGGAAACACCAGTGGACGTTGCGTCGCAAAATCAGTGGCAAAGATCTCGCCGCGCCATGCGTATTTACCAAGCTCAGCGTCGTTATTGAGGTTCAGCGTGGTTCTCATTCCATCTTTAGAAACCTGGCCTTGGCTGTAGCTAACAAAGCCATCGGGTGCATCTTGTTCCACCGTGACTGCGATTGAGCCTGGCGCGATCATACCTTGCTCACCACTCACCACCAATTGGTGTGGTTTGTCAGGATTGCGCGCCTGAATAAAAGTACGAGAAATAGGGTTCGGATAAACTAAGATGACTTGCTCTTGCGCTCGTAAGAATACGCCATTACCAGAGGTGATTCGCGCACGGTACTTACCGGGCTCAACATCTATTGGTAGTTGGACAGTGAACACACCATCCCCTGCTTTTTCATCCAAGCCGCGGCCATCATCAGCAAACTCACCCACAACCATCGGCACTGGACGTGCTTCTTTGATCAACTCATCTTCATTTTCGACAAACTTGGTAAATGTCACGCGTAGATTCACGCGGTCAAGGAAGTCGCGCAGTACAAAAGGTTTGTCGTCGGAGGTTAGGCGAGCTGTAAATTTAAGCGCTTCCCCATTATATAACCGGTTTGGGAACACATCCGTGCTGAGCTTTAAGTGAGAAATTAAGCGGATGTTATTTTTAGGAGTGACTTTCCCCACAGCCTGCCATGGGCCTGGCATAGGGTTGTCAACGGAGATAATATCGAGTGAAGCTTCTTGGTACCAACGTACATTGTCGTAGGCGTCCCAAGCATAGTACTTTTTACCGTCAGGGCGGACTAAAACAACTGGCTGAGAACTTTGCTCACGATAAACTAAAAAAGTGATCTGCTCGATGGTTGGATCCACTCGAAAGCGATTGTCTAACAAAGACATAGCAGATTCACTCGATGCACTCGAGAGACTACTCCATATCGCTAAAAACGCGACCAACAAAGCCCTCAGCATAGCTTCTCCTATTGATGCCAAATACAGTCGTTCACCAACTCTAATCTTTTTTGGTGAGCTTCTAGTTCATCGGCACTTGCGCGCAAAACCTTTAGCGCTTTTCTTCCTTCAATACGACGAATGGTTTCTACCCCACCCTCTTGTTTATTCGCGTTAAATTCTAGACTCGTTTGACCACCCGTCATAAAGAGGTAAACGTCGGCTAGAATCTCCGCATCGAGCAAAGCTCCGTGGAGTGTACGGTGCGAGTTATCAATACCGTAGCGTTCACATAAGATATCAAGGTTGTTTCGCTTGCCAGGGAAGATTTTCTTCGCCATAGCAAGGGTATCGGTCACCTTGCAGTAGTCGTCCGTTTTGCCGATGTTGGGATCGAGCATGCCAAACTCGTAATCCATAAAGCCCGTATCGAAGGGTGCGTTGTGGGCAACAAGTTCTGCGCCTTTAATAAACTCAAGAAACTCTTGGTGCACGCTCGCGTATTCCGGTTTATCAACCAAGAATTCATCCGTAATACCGTGAACTTCAACCGCTTCTGGTTGGATTTCACGATCGGGTTTTAAATAAACGTGGAAGTGACGACCAGTCAGCTTACGGTTGATGATCTCCACGGCACCGATTTCAATAATGCGGTGCCCCATGTAGTGAGGACCACCCTCGCGGTTCATACCTGTGGTTTCGGTATCGAGAACGACAATGCGGTTATATTCAGAATTGCTGCTGGTATTCATAAGGTTATGTATGTCAGACTATGCTTTATTAAATGTTTCGGCTAATAGTACCAAAAAATATGACCAAACACGTTGAGATTTTCACTGACGGTTCTTGTTTAGGTAACCCAGGACCAGGTGGTTACGGCATTGTATTGCGTTACAAAGACGTAGAAAAGACGCTTTCCAAAGGCTACACGTTAACCACCAACAACCGTATGGAAATGTTGGCGGCTGTCGTCGCGCTGCAGACGTTAAAACAACCTTGCAAAGTCACTTTAACGACTGACAGCCAATATGTGCGCCAAGGTATTACTCAGTGGATCCATAACTGGAAGAAGCGTGGCTGGAAAACAGCGGATAAAAAACCCGTGAAGAATGCCGATCTATGGCAAGCTCTAGACAAAGAAACTGCACGCCATCAAGTTGAATGGCACTGGGTAAAAGGCCACGCTGGTCATCGTGAGAATGAAATTTGTGATGAGCTAGCCCGTACCGCCGCAGAAAACCCAACCGAGGAAGATACTGGTTACCAACCCTCTTAACGAGATTCTTTCCTCATAGTATTGCCCTCTCGATTCATCACCCCTAGTGGTGTGAGCTTTTTCTTCAAACGCCAATGCGGTTTGATAGGCTTGAGAGGGTATGTTCGTTTCCGTGCCACAATGTAATACAAACTCCCTGCAGGTGACGCCCAATCACCGAGACTGTTTTCCAACCATGTCCACATCGTACGGTAACGCTTCATCGGAAACAGCGCGTAACGATCGCAATGAATCACTTGATAATTAAGTAACCCTAACCAGTCGTTGATGCGGTTCGACGTAAACATTCGTCCACTCCAAGGCAAATTATGTTTACGCCATGGAAGCAAACTCGCTAATCCAGTCAAACTTAGTGGGTTAAATCCAGTGATTATCAAATAACCATCATCCATCATCACTCTATCGACTTCCCGTAGCAAACGGTGTGGATCGCTTGCATAGTCGAGCTGATGAGCGAGTATCACAACATCAAAGCTTTTTTCCAAAAAGGGCAATTCGTAACCATCTGCAATCACATTATGCAACGGGTTCTGGATATCTACGTTGACTTGGTGTTGAATGTTACAATTACAGCTGGTTAGCTCACAGCTCAACCCGCCCTGTTTGAGCATATGGTAACCGAAGAGTTTCGGACACCATTCATCAAGTCGGGTCTGGATTGACTCAAGCACCCACGGACCGTTGTTCATTGCTGACCAAGTCGACGGGTGTGGTATAGTTTTGTTGCTGAGTGCTGGTTTCATTAACCACCTGACTAAAATGGGTGACGGAGAACGAATCGTGTTAGAGATCAAAAGCATACCCGCATTTAATGATAATTACATCTGGCTGATACAAAATAGCGATAAGCGTTGCGCAGTCGTTGATCCGGGCGATGCGAAGCCAGTGTTAGAATACTTGCAGGCTAACGAATTAACTTTAGAAGCGATTTTAATTACGCACCACCACAACGATCACATTGGTGGCGTTCCAGACTTAGTGCGTGCCTTTCCTGAAGTCGCCGTTGTAGGCCCGAAATCTGAGCCAATTCCAACCCTAACCACCCCCATGGAAGAAGGCGACAAACTGGAGTTATTTGGCGAAATCTTTTTGGTGCTGGGTTTACCAGGCCATACTTTGGGCCATATCGGTTACGTTGGAGACGGAAAACTGTTTTGCGGTGACGTGCTGTTTTCCGCAGGCTGCGGTCGTATTTTTGAAGGTACGTCAGAGCAAATGTTTGAGTCACTTAACAAACTAACGTCTCTACCAGAAGAAACTCAAGTCTTCTGCGCGCATGAATACACCGCGAGTAACGTGGCGTTTGCTTTAGCGGTTGAGCCTGATAATGAGCAGCTCCGTCAATATCGCGATGATGTAAACCGACTGAGAGCCCTAAACATTCCGACACTTCCAACAACAATACGCAAAGAAAAGTGGATTAATCCGTTCTTGCGAACCACCAATCCTGACGTGGTTCAATCTGTTGCTAGTCGCATTAAAAATAGCGATCCATGCTCGGTTTTTACGGCTTTGCGTGAGTGGAAGAACGAATTTTAACCATTTTCTGCTTGTAAGTTTGCAAGACCCCAGTATTATCAGGGGCTGATTTTTCGAGAAGCGCCACTGGCGCTTCTCTTACGTTTGGGGTTGATATAAATCTATTTGAATTTCTCCCCATTGCATAATTTAGAAGCTCTTTGCCTCTATTAATTAGTTAGTGTTTAAAAGATGTCTATTATCTTGCGACTGCCACGCACATTGTGTTGCGCGACAGGCAGGTGAAGATAAAAAGGCCCTAAATAGGCTGAATCCATGCGTTTGAAGTATACCTGGGCGTTGGCGTTGTTATTATCTGGCTGTCAATTGACTCAGTCAGACTCAACGTCTTCTACACCAGAAACCAATAAATCTGAGCAGACTGCAAAACAAAATGCAGCGAAGGCTCAACCGGGCAACACATCGTCTTTAGCAAAAAAATCCGCTAACGACGCGCCTAAAGTTCTTTCCCCTCAGGAACAAGAAGATGTATGGCAACGTATCGCCATGCAACTTGAAATGGATATCCCAAACCATAAGAAAGTGGACTACTACCGTACGTGGTATCTAAAGCACCCGAATCACCTTTACACGGTGTCTAAGCGTGCGACTCCTTTTCTATACATGATCACAAAACGTATCGAAGAGCGTGGACTTCCAATGGAGCTTGCTTTGCTTCCGGTGGTGGAAAGCTCATTCGATGCCTTTGCATACTCACACGGTAGTGCAGCTGGATTGTGGCAATTTGTCCCTGGCACCGGAAAGATGATGGGACTAGAGCAAAACTACTGGTATGACGGTCGCCGAGATGTGGCAGCAGCAACGGATGCCGCACTGGACTACCTTGTACAACTAAACGAGCGTTTTGATGGTAGCTGGGAGCATGCAATTGCTGCTTACAACAGTGGTGGTGGCCGTGTTTCTAGCGCAATTCGTAAGAATAAAAAGCTCGGTAAACCTATCGATTTCTTCTCATTGGACTTACCAAAAGAGACCAGCAGTTACGTACCTAAGCTGCTAGCCTTGGCTGACGTCATCGCAAACCAAGACAAGTACGGGCTTAATATTCCTGCGATTCCAAACAAGCCTGTTCTAACGCTTGTCGATCCGAAAGAACAGCTTGATCTAGCCATTGCTGCAGATTATGCCGGCATTGGTGTGAAAGAGTTACAAAGTTACAACCCTGCATACAACCAATGGTCAACTGCGCCTGAAGGTCCGCACCAACTTTTGATTCCGGTAGAGAAAAAAGAGACTTTTCTCACTAAGGTGGAGAAAAACCGTGGTAAAGGGATGAAGGTCGCTCGCTACAAGGTGAAGTCTGGTGACTCTTTAAGTGTGCTAGCTAATAAATACGGCACAACCACAAAAGTGATTCGACGTGCAAACGGCCTGTCGAATAACAATATTCGTATTGGCCAATACCTACTGATTCCGACGTCAACAAAAGACGATGCGAAATACGCACTAACGGCACAAAATCGATTAAGCAAGACTCAATCACGTGCTCGTGGACAACTCAAGCTCACTCATGTCGTTCAGTCTGGAGAAAGTTTGTGGTCAATCGCACGTGAAAATAAAGTGTCGTATAAATCGTTAGCAAAATGGAATGGCATGGGCCCTAAAGATCCATTGCGCGTTGGTCAAAAGCTCGTGATTTGGAAGGACTCAGACAAAGGTGCTGTGATTCGTACCGTTTTCTACAACGTTCGCTCTGGTGACACCATTAGCGGCATTGCAAGCAAGTTCAAAGTAAAAACGAACGACATCGTGAAATGGAACTCGCTACACAAGAAAAAATACTTACAACCAGGTCAAAAACTTAAGTTGTACGTTGACGTAACGAAGGTAAGTGTATGAACCCATCAAGCAACCCACTTGTGATGCTGTTGGACATTTTTCGTTCTCCAACATCTTGCTTTCTAGCGCTTTACCAACGCGGCGGATGGGGATGGCAACCGTTCATCTTCTTGATGCTTAGTCCGTTTTTATTCTGGGGCGCTTACTTTTCGAATGTCGATTTCACGTGGCTTAGTGACCAACTAGCCGCGCAGTTTCAACAAATCGACCCAAAGCAGATTGAGCTATTAGAGCCAAACACGCTAATGGCAAGTGCGATCATCAATGATGTATTCAACCGCTTTGCCACCTTACTGTTGCTTGCGCTTTGGTTCTTTCTTGCAACGAAGGCAAGCAACAATATGGTTACTGGAAGTGGTTTGCCGCGTCGTGTGCAATCTTATTCCCAGCAGTATTGGGCGATATCGCAAGCTACGCGAGTCTGTTACTCAAGCATGGTCAGGTGATGACTTACGCAGCAGATTTAAACAGCCTCAATGGTCTATTAAAACTGCCGCTTACCAGCGAGTGGTCGCATTTTGCCAGCTCACTACCACTACTGCTGCCTTGGTATATTGTATTGGGCTACGGTGTTGTGCTTACTTGGACTGAGTTTGAACGTGGGCAAGCCTTGGTGATTGCAAGCCTGCCATGGGTATTCTTCTACGTTATTTGGGCGCTTTATATTGTAGTGACCTAAGCTAGTCATCTAACGTAAATGACAGTAACAATGGGTTATGATCGGAAGCGTCGCTCTGCGGCGCTTTCGCGTATTTGAGGGTCAGCCCTCGGTAAAATACGTGATCCAACGGTAATCCCGTTATAAATTGGACTCGATGATCAGGCGAGAACGTCACTTCTTGCAAGTCCGCGGCTTTTAAGGCCTGTCGCATCGCATTAACGCGAGATTCACTCCAACTATTGAAGTCTCCAGCGAATAGGATCGGCCCTGTATGATGCTTTAAAAGCATTTCAAGAGCCGTTAACTGAGAGACATACTCTTGCGTGCCAACCGTGAAGTTAATTGCATGTACATTCACCACAGCGAGTCTCTCGCCATTGCTTAATTGATATTGGCTGTATAGTGCAGACTTGGGTAAACGCAGCCAAGGCTCTTTAGACGTATAAGCACAGGCTTTTTCTGGTTGCCCTTGAGCGATACTAATCACACCCGCACCGCTGCCCAGCGCCTTAAAGGCACTCACTTGGTTGCTGACCCAGTTGCCATCCACCAACCATTGCTTAAAAGATGGTGTCATGCTGGCTTCTTGCAATAACAGCAGCTGCTTATCAGCAGAGAATTCATTGAGTGCGCTTTGCCAATTATTCCGGTTCTGTTTGTAGATATTCCAGACAAGTACATTGATTTCACCGCCCTGATCCAGAGCTTTTGAGCCGCTAAATTCGATACACCTAATATCCTGCGTCAGCTCTGAACCTGTTTGAGTAATGATTTGCGGCTGATCTGGTACGGTGAAAATAACCTGGAAGCCGACCAATACCGCCATAATAAGAAAAGCTAACGCCAGAAAAAAACGCTTAAACATACGACAAACCTGAATATACGCACCCTAAAACTGGAACAACCAACCTCGGGTTATTTGATTTCACTGAAAGTAAAAAACAAAAAAGGAGCCACTTGGCTCCCTTTTAGCATAATAAATACGAGACAGGTAACAAGAAACCTTAGATCGCGTCTTCGTCTTCTTCACCAGTACGGATACGAACCACACGCTCAACATCAGTAACAAAGATTTTACCATCACCAATTTTGCCGGTTTGCGCGGTTTCAATGATCGTCTCTACGCATTTATCAGCCACATCTTCCGTTACAACGATTTCGAGCTTCACTTTAGGCAGAAAGTCCACCATGTACTCTGCACCACGGTAAAGCTCGGTGTGACCTTTTTGGCGACCAAAGCCTTTCACTTCAGAGACGGTCATCCCTGTAATGCCAACTTCAGCTAGCGCTTCTCGAACATCATCCAATTTAAATGGCTTGATAATCGCTTCAATTTTTTTCATGTTCATCCCTTAAGCTTCAATCGATTGCGCTTATTATCGTTTAGCGTTTCGCAACATTCAATGTTTGTCTATGATCCACCAGAGAAAATCCAGATTGAGCAAATTAACATAGCGAATATCGTGAGTTGATAAAACCCCAGTAAGGACTGCTCAATGCCCAATCGTCCAAGCTTTTTCAGACGCCCGTTTACTTCAAACTTGCGTAGTAAGCCGCTAGATTAGCGATGTCTTCATCAGACAACAGTGAAGCTTGAGCTTGCATAACAGCAGCAAGACCACCTGTTCGCTCTTTGTTTTTATAGGCTTTAATTGAACTGATAATATATTGCTCATTTTGCCCTTTCAGGTTTGGGTAACCCGGAATGACAGCAATACCGTCGGCGCCATGACATGCTGCGCATACTCCAGCCTTTGCTTGACCTGCTGTGGCATCTCCCGCTGCTAGAGCCTGCCCACAGAACATGGTTAGCGCCACCATTGCGCCCATGATTGTTTTCTTCATTGCTTCACCTAATCAATTATTATTTAAGGATTTTTATATTTTATAATCGACATTGTGGCATGAATTTTCATTACCTGCGCCAAATAAGTTCACAATCTTGACCATTAAACGCCTGATCAACGAACAGATCTGCCACAGCAACGACTCGGTCTTGATACATCAAAATCGGAATTTGACGACGCAGCCAGCTTGGCACATTGTATTCTTGGAACAACTTCTTCAGTTTTCGACTGTGATTACGCGTGGTTGGATGCGCTGATAAGCCTTCCGGATTGAAGGTCACGCGAAGCAATTCTGGCTGACTCGGAAGCGCAATCGTTGCGTTACTAGAACTCGTCGTTAAGGTCAGTTCCCCTAGCCGCTCTGGAAGCGATAAAACGGTATCGACTTGAATCGTACTTTGCCACTCAGTGACGTCAGCGATTTCTGTTACCCAGTAGAGACGATTTCGAAAACGGCGCACTTCACCTTGTTTAAGTTGTAGTTTGGGGTTGGCATCTTGCTGAGCTAATGCGACTTCATTCCAGATAAGATTGAGTTGTACCTGAGTCGGCATACTAGTATTAAGCTTAGCCAGCCACATACGAATCAAGCGCGCACGCGCTAATCCACTGTGCTTAGCCAGTTCTTCAATACTCAAACTTAGATCCGTTTGTAAAGCGCGTTCAAACACCGCGCTCAATAGTTCATCCAATAGCGCTTCTTGTTGAGCACATAAACTTGCACTGCGCTGAACCGCTTGATGGATACTCGGCCAGCGACCAGACAATTCAGGAATAACACAATGACGAAGAAAGTTACGATCATAACGGGTATCTTGATTGCTTTCGTCTTCCACCCACTCCAAGCCTAATTTAGTAGCGGCTTCTTCGATGGTCTTCCGCTTGATAGTAAGCAATGGTCGAACTAGAGATCCGCAAGAAAACGGCATACTCTCCGCCATCGAAGATAACCCTTTAGGCCCGCTGCCGCGCTTAAGCGCAAGGAGAAAAGTCTCTATTTGATCGTCGGCATGTTGACCAGTCAACAGTATATCGCCTTCTTGAATGTACTTAGTTAAGGCTTGGTAGCGAGCTTCACGAGCAAGAAGTTCAATACTTTCACCATTGCTGATGTCTAAGCTCACTCGCTCAATCGAGCATGATATGCCCACTTGTTTTGCCCAAAGTAAGCATTTATCAGCCCAATCATCGGCATTAGAGCTTAAACCATGGTGCACATATACGGCGTGGCACTCTATCGAATGCGCTTGTTGGTAGCGACTGAGTAATTCGAGTAAAAGACGTGAATCCACTCCTCCGCTAAACGCCAAGACAACCTTAGTGCCTGATTTATAGTAGCGGCCGAGAACTTGAGCAAAATGCGGGTAAAGCGATTCCATAAGCGATCCGATAGGTACAAAAAAGGGCTGGACTCTCATCCAACCCTTTCTATTTTAACTGTTATCACTTGAGATATCAGCTAACGCTTAATAGCAATCACCGAAATTAACAGTAACCGTAGCTCATTAGGCGCTGGTAACGACGTTCACGTAGCGTCTCTTCATCCAATTGTTCTAGATCTTCTAGCTGACGAAGTAATGTCGCTTTCATATTCGCTGCCATTTGAACATGATCGCGATGAGCGCCGCCTAATGGCTCTTCGATGATTTCGTCGATCAGTTCAAGCTCTTTAAGACGCGGAGCAGTTAGGCCCATCGCTTCTGCCGCTTGTGGCGCTTTATCAGAATCACGCCATAGGATTGAAGCACAACCTTCAGGAGAGATTACTGAGTACGTAGAGTACTGAAGCATGTTCACGTAGTCGCCTACACCAATTGCTAGTGCGCCGCCTGAACCACCTTCACCAACAACGTTACAGATTACTGGCACTTTAAGACCAGACATCACTTTTAGGTTTTTCGCGATAGCTTCAGATTGACCACGCTCTTCTGCGCCCACACCTGGGTACGCGCCAGCCGTATCGATAAATGTGATGATCGGCATGTTGAAACGCTCAGCCATTTCCATCAAACGTAGCGCTTTACGGTAACCTTCTGGTTTTGGCATACCAAAGTTACGTTTCACTTTCTCTTTGGTTTCACGACCTTTTTGATGACCGATGATCATCACTGGACGGCCTTCAAGGCGAGCCATGCCACCCACAATCGCTTTGTCGTCTGCAAACGCGCGGTCACCCGCTAATTCATCAAACTCCTCAAAAGCGTGTTGGATGTAATCCAGCGTGTAAGGACGTAGTGGGTGACGAGCCAGTTGAGCTGTTTCCCATGCGCCTAGGTCGCTGAAGGTTTTTTTCTTCAGCTCTAAGCTTTTCTTCTCAAGCTGTTCGATTTCTTTATCCAGGTCAATCGCAGAATCACCACCGTGACGAGAGACATCACGTAGTGCTTCAATTTTCGCTTCTAGTTCTGCAATTGGCTTTTCAAATTCAAGAAAGTTTAGGCTCATCTATGAATCCTTGTTTACTCAGCGTCTAACATATTGCGCTGAATTTTTAGTTAAATTCGAGTTCTACCTGGCTTTTGCCAAGTAACTGTTTTAAATCGTCGAGTAATGTATCACTTGGCGTTACTCGCCACTCGGTGCCCAATGTTAACCGCGCTCTGGCGTCGGCACGCTGGTAGTATACATTGACGGGTACGGTTCCGGCTTTGTGCGGTTCTAAAATACGGCTGAACTGCTCAAAAAACTGATCGTTGATCTGAGTTGCATCTATCGATACCGACAAACCACGAGCGTATTTCTCGCGCGCACTGCCGAGATCCATAACTTCACGCGCCGACATTTTAAGGCCACCGTTGAAGTCATCAAAGCTGACCTGTCCAGAAACGACCAAAATTCTGTCTTTTTCGAGAAGTTCAGCGTATCGATCCAGTGCATCTGAGAACAACATCACTTCCATGCGACCACTTCGGTCATCCAGTGTCATAATGCCAATTCGTGTACCACGCTTAGTCGTCATTACGCGAGCGGCAATAACCAAACCAGCCACCGTGACAGATTGGTCGCGACGCGTAGGCGTTGCGTCTTTTAGTCGACAACTGGTGTATTTGTTTAGTTCCTTTACGTAGGCGTTAATTGGGTGCCCTGTCAAATATAGACCTAGGGTATCACGCTCGCCCTCTAACCACACTTTTTCTGGCCAAGGCGGAACTTGCGTATACTTGTGCTCTACTTCTTCAGGCGCATCCGTTAGTACACCAAACATATCCGTTTGACCAAACGCCTCGGCTTGGTGATGTTGACTTGCCGCTTTTACCGCATCATTGAGTGACGCCATCATCGCCGCGCGGTGTGGACCCAGTCGATCCAACGCGCCCGCGTAAATCAGCTTCTCTATCACTCGTTTATTGACGCGTTTTAGATCAACTCGAGCACAGAAATCAAATAGGTCTTTAAAGTGACCACCTTTATTTCTCGCCTCAAGAATCGCATCGATAGGGCCTTCACCTACCCCTTTTATCGCACCAATACCGTAAACAATTGCGCCATTTTCATCAACATTAAAGCGATATAGGCCAGAGTTGATGTCTGGTGGCAGCACGGTGAGCTTCATACGGAAACACTCATCGACCAAGCCAACGACTTTTTCCGTGTTATCCATATCAGCTGTCATTACCGCGGCCATAAATTCGGCAGGATAATGGGTTTTCAGCCAAAGAGTCTGATAAGAAACCAATGCATAAGCAGCAGAGTGCGATTTGTTAAAACCATAACCAGCGAACTTCTCTACCAAGTCGAAGATTTTCATCGCCAACTCGCCATCGATACCGTTCTTTATCGCACCTTCTTCAAAGATAGCACGTTGTTTTGCCATCTCTTCTGGCTTTTTCTTACCCATTGCACGACGGAGCATGTCCGCACCACCTAGCGTGTAACCCGCTAAGATCTGCGCAATCTGCATTACCTGCTCTTGGTACAGGATGATGCCGTAGGTTGGATCAAGCGTCTCTTTTAGCGACTCGTGTTGCCACTTTTCATCTGGATAAGAGATCGCCTCTCGGCCATGTTTACGGTCGATAAAGTTATCTACCATGCCCGATTGCAAAGGACCCGGACGGAAGAGTGCTACCAACGCGATAATGTCTTCGAAACAGTCTGGCTGAAGTCGTTTGATCAGCTCTTTCATGCCCCGAGATTCAAGCTGGAATACTGCTGTCGTTTCAGAGTTTTGCAACAAACGGAAAGAGGCAGGGTCTTCTAACGGTATGGATTCAATTTGAACCGGTTCTTTACCTTCTCGCTCTAGACGTGGGTTAATCAGCCCTAACGCCCAGTCAATAATGGTTAAGGTACGTAAACCCAAGAAGTCAAACTTAACTAGGCCAGCGGTCTCAACATCGTTTTTATCAAATTGAGTAACCGGAAAGTGACCTTCAGCGTCTGCATAAATTGGCGCAAAATCGGTAATTGTTGTAGGTGAAATTACAACACCACCAGCGTGTTTACCGGCGTTTCGCGTACAGCCTTCCAAAATATGACACATGTCGATGAGTTCTTTAACTTCCTCATCGGCCTCATACAATTCAGGTAGTGCAGGTTCAGCTTTAAACGCCTTATCTAGCGTCATGCCTGGATCGGGCGGGATCAGCTTTGAAATACGATCAACAAAACCAAATGGATGACCCAATACGCGGCCAACGTCACGGATTACCGCTTTTGCCGCCATGGTACCAAACGTGATGATCTGAGACACCGCGTCGCGACCGTACATTTCCGCAACGTGGTCAATAACCTGGTCACGTTTATCCATACAGAAATCGACGTCGAAATCGGGCATCGAGACACGTTCTGGGTTCAAGAAACGTTCGAACAGCAAGTCGTATTCTAATGGATCCAGGTCGGTGATTTTTAATGCGTAAGCCACCAAAGAGCCGGCACCGGAACCACGTCCAGGACCTACAGGAATTCCATTATCTTTTGACCACTGGATGAACTCCATTACGATCAAGAAGTAACCAGGGAATCCCATTTGGTTGATAACATCTAGCTCTATCTGAAGACGTTCATCATATTCAGGGCGGCGACGTTTCCTCTCTTCCTCATCTGGAAATAGGAACTCTAAACGCTCTTCCAAGCCCTCTCGGGATTTCATGACTAAGAACTCAGTCTCTTTCATCCCTTCAGTTGGGAAGGCCGGTAGGAAGTATTCCCCTAAGCGCACAGTCACGTTACAACGCTTCGCTATCTCGACACTGTTTTCTAACGCTTCAGGAATATCAGCAAACAGCTCGCACATTTCTTCTTCTGTACGAAGATATTGCTGCGGACTGTAGTTTTTTGGCCTGCGCGGATCTTCTAATGTGTAACCATCGTGAATCGCGACGCGTATTTCATGAGCATCAAATAGGTCTGGACTCAGGAATACAACTTCATTGGTCGCCACTACTGGCAAGTCTTGCTGCTCTGCCAATTCAACCGCAAAGTGAAGATAAGTTTCCTCATCTGGACGACCAGTACGAAGTAGCTCAAGATAAAAGCGATCTGGAAAATGCTGTTTATAGAAATCAACACACCCTTGCACTATTTGACGGTTGCCTTTCAAAAGGCCGCGACCAATTTCCCCGCTTTTACCGCCGGATAATACAATCAGGCCTTCAGACATTTCAGCCAACCAGGCTTTATCAATCACTGGGTGGTGTTGAACATGTCCGCGTAAGTACGCTTTTGATATCAATAACGTCAGGTTCTTATAACCCACATTATCCGCCGCAAGCAAAGTCACTTGAGTCAGCTCTTCACCAAACTCGTCCGACTGCATTTTAAAGTCAGCACCGATGATCGGCTTAACACCACTGCCATGTGCCGTACCGTAAAACTTCACCAAACCACATAGGTTGGTAAAGTCGGTCAACGCCATTGCGGGCATACCGAGCTCAGCAACTTTCTTTACGATTGGCGGAACTTTGTTGAGGCCATCCACCATCGAGAAGTCACTATGAACACGCAGGTGGATGAATTTGGGATCTGACATTAACAGGTACCGTGTAACTCTATTTTGTTGGGGATTCTAACCTAAAGAGGTTGGGTTTATAACACCAATTAGATCGTTTGATTATTCTATGCCTAAAGCTTTTTTTACTGGCTTGAAGCTCTTTCGGTGTTCACTGATCACTCCGTGTTGCTCAATCGCTTCAAAGTGCGCTTTAGTTGGATAACCTTTGTGCTTCGCGAAGCCAAATTGTGGATGAAGTTTATCCAACTCTTCCATCTCTTGGTCACGCACGACTTTGGCAATAATGGAAGCCGCACTGATTTCGGCAACGCGTAGATCGCCTTTTACTACAGCTTGAGCATCCATTGGCAGCTCCGGACAACGATTACCATCAATCAACACCAAATCAGGTTGAACCTTTAACCCCGCCACTGCACGCTGCATCGCAACCATAGTCGCCTGCAAAATATTCAATTGATCGATTTCTTCAGGAGAACAGCGCCCGACCGCCCACGCCAATGCTTTTTCTTTAATTTCAGGAAGCAGCGCCATGCGTTTCTTTTCGGTCAATTTTTTCGAATCGTTCAAACCTTCAATAGGATTGTTAGGATCAAGGATAACCGCAGCGGTGACGACGTCTCCCACCAAAGGGCCACGTCCGACCTCGTCGACTCCGGCCACAAGCTGGTAACCTTGCGGATATTCAAACGGAGGGAGTTCAACTTTGGTTTTGGTCGCTTTTGGTTTAACAGCCATGATAAATCTCTATTTTTCAATCAGTTTTAGAACCGCGTTTGCGGCTTGTTGGTCCGCATCTTTACGGATCCAATGATGCATTTCCGTAAACTTATCTAACATCGGTTTATTGTCGCTTTCCAATAAGTGAGAAACCTCAGTAAACAAATTGTCTGGTGTGCACTCATCTTGTAGATATTCTTTGACGAGCTCATCATCCGCCAAGATATTCGGCAATGACACATACTTCGTTTTCAATAGACGTTTAGCTAAGAAAGCGGTAAATGCATTCACACGATAACCCACCACCATTGGACGCTTGAGAAGCATACACTCCAACGCTACAGTACCAGAGGCCAGCATCACGGCATCGGATGCGGTGATGACGTTGCGTGCGGTGTCATCAACTAACTTGAAGTCCAACTCTGGTGCGAGCGCTTTCCAGGCTTGTTCAAACTGCTCACGGCGTTTTTGATTAACAAGTGCGACAACAAACCCCAGTTCTGGAAATTTTTTATGAAGTAACTTGCAGGTTTCAATAAATGGCTCAGAGAGCATTTTTAACTCGCTACCACGACTGCCTGGCAGGACAGCAAGCCACTTTTTATCTTGTTCTAAACCAAGCAACTCACGTGCAGGCGCTTGTTCTGATTCAAGTGGGATGGAATCAGCCAAGGTATGACCAATGAACTCGCAAGGTACATTAAATTTGTCGTAGAACGCTTTTTCAAAAGGAAGAAATGCTAACACCAAGTTCGTTGCCGCTTCTATTTTAAAGATGCGCTTCTGACGCCAAGCCCAAACAGACGGACTCACGTAATGAACGGTTTTAATGCCCGCTTGCTTGAGGTCAAGCTCCAGGCGTAAGTTGAAGTCAGGAGCATCTATCCCGATGAAAACATCAGGCGGATTCTGAGTAAAATACTGAACGAGCTCAGCTTTCACTTTAAGAAGTCTCGGTAAGCGGCCTAAAACCTCGACTAACCCCATCACCGCAAGCTCTTCCATATCAAACAGAGACTCGCAACCTTGGGCTATCATTTTCGGACCGCCAATGCCTACGAACTCTGCGTCTGGATATTGCTGCTTTACTGCTTTGATAAAGCCTTCACCTAGCGTATCGCCAGACAATTCTCCGGCAATGATGCCAATACGTAATGGTCTTTCCATATCTACTTCGCTATTTTTCCTGTGCGCTATGGATAACGGTTTGCCTTATCCATAAAACACAAAAAGATCGTAACCTCAAATTCGGTCACGATCTTTTTATTTATTGGTTCATTCGCCAATTAACGAATAATGCCACGTTCCGTCGTTTCCAGAATATCTGAGAAACGCTTCACAGCCGGCCACTCTTGAGCCATTTCTGCAAGAATCGGTTTCACTTCTTCTAGCGTTTTACCAGAGCGGTAGATTTCTTTATACGCTTTTTGCAGCGCACGAATCTCTGGTTTCTCAAAGCCGTTACGCTTCAAGCCAACAAGGTTCAAGCCGAAAGGAGTCGCGTGGTTGCCTTGCGCGAGTACGTAAGCAGGGACATCTTGCACCACTGCTGAGCAGCCGCCAATGTACGCGTAAGCGCCCACTGTACAAAACGGGTGAATCGCAGACAGTGCCATCACACCAGCATAATCATCAACAGTAACGTGACCACCAAGAATCGAGTTATTACCGATATGAGTGTGGTTACCAATAACAACATCATGCGCAACGTGTGCATTCACACACAATAAGTTATCATCACCAATGATCGTGGTTGCTTTGTCCTGCACTGTGCCGCGGTGAACTTGGACCGCTTCACGAATGACGTTACGATCACCGATAACCACAGTTGTGTCTTCACCACCGTATTTTTTGTCTTGGTTTTCTTCGCCAATGACAGCATGCGGGAAAATACGGTTATCTTTGCCAATAGTCGTGTGACCTTTGATCACAACGTGAGACATCACTTCTGTGCCTTCACCAATTTCAACCGTAGAGGTGATGTACGTAAAAGGACCTACCGTTACGTTAGCACCAATTTTGGCACCCTCTTCTACCACCGCTGCCGGGTGGATTTTAGCGGTTTCATGAATCATATTAAAACTCTCGACGAGCACACTTCAGTTCTGCAGAACATACCACTTCGCCGTCAACTTTTGCTACACCGCTAAATGCAGCAATGCCGCGACGTTCTTTCAGAAATTCTACCTCAATAACCAATTGGTCGCCCGGAACCACTGGTTTACGGAATTTCGCGCCGTCTACGCTTGCAAAGTAGTACAGTTCATTTTCTGTTGGTGCACCAAATGATTTAAATGCAAGTAAGCCTGTTGCCTGAGCCATTGCTTCTAAAATCAAAACACCTGGGAATACTGGTAGTTGAGGAAAGTGACCTGTGAACTGAGGTTCGTTAACCGACACGTTTTTAATCGCGTGAAGGTACTTCTCTTCTTGGAAGTCTATCACTCGGTCGATCAATAAGAATGGGTAGCGATGAGGTAGTAGCTCTTGAATTTCAGAGATGTTCATCGTTTTCTTTTCAGTAGTCAAAGTCGTCTTCCTATATCAATTTTTTGCCGCCAAGATGGCAAACGTGGCAACAGGTCGTAAAGCCGAATCGCTTTGCAATATACTAGCAAAATACGCACCATCTTGGAGTTAAATCTACTTAGAGCGCGTCATTATAGAAGAAAAAGACCCGCATTTCGCGAGTCTTCGTACAGAATATGGAACTAGAGCCTGTTAGCTTTCACGTTAAATACAGAGCGAAAGATAACTTGTTCTAAATTTCTTCTTTCTGTTCCAGCTGTTTTTCAACCGCTTTCAGGCGCTTATTCATCTCATCAATACGGTGAACTCGAGTTGCAGTTTTACGCCACTCTCTGTTCGTTTGTAGTGGAATACCTGATGAGTAAAGGCCTTTTTCTTCGATACTGCGCATTACCATGCCCATACCTGTAATCGCCACACCATCTGCGATAGTGATATGGCCATTCAGAACAGACGCGCCGCCAATCTGGCAGTACTTACCAATTTTTGTACTGCCCGCGACAATAGTACCACCAGGCATCACGGTACCATATCCGATCTGCACGTTGTGCGCGATTTGAAGTTGGTTATCCAGAATGACATTGTCTTCAATGATAGTATCTTCGAGTGCACCGCGGTCAATCGTAGTACAAGCACCAATCTCAACGCGGTTACCGATACGCACTGAACCAAGCTGAGGAATTTTAATCCACTCGCCTTTGTCATTCGCATAACCGAAGCCATCAGAGCCAATGACGGTGCCCGATTGAACGAGACAGTCATCACCCAATGACACTTCATGGTAGATAGTGACATTAGCCCAAAGCTTGGTGTTATTCCCTAGCTTGGCGTTCTTACCGATAAAACAACCAGCGCCAACGCTTACGTTGTCGCCGAGTTCCACGCCCGTTTCAATCACGGCATTAGCGCCGATTGTAACGTTCTCACCCATCTGAACGTCCGCGGCAATCACAGCACTTGGTGCAATATCGTCTGCCGGTTTTGGTGTCGTATCCATCGCTTGAACCACACGAGCAAATGCGACATAAGGGTCTGAAACCACTAGCGCATTTCCAACGCATTGATCTTTATGCTCAGCCTTTACCATAACAACGGTAGCTTGGCACTCAGAAAGGTGTTTTGCGTATTTTGGGTTAGACAAGAAGGTTACGTCACCTTCTTGTGCTTTATCCATTGGGGCAACACGTCTTACAACGAGAGACTCGTCACCAAACAGCTCACCCCCGGTAATTGTCGCCAATTCGGCTAATGTTAATGTCTTCATAACTTCTTATTTTAGAGCTTTAATTACGTCTTCAGAGATATTGTATTCTGGCTTGCCGTACTGCAAAGCAGAGATATCAATCACAAGATCGTAACCATTTTTGTCTGCGACTTTCTTAACTGCATCTTGAATCGTTTTGAAAAGCTTCGCTTTTTCTTCAGCTTCACGACGCGCACTTGCTTTTTCAAGTGCTTGTGCTTTCACTTTGTACTCGCTGTCTAGCTTCGCGATATCGATACGTAGCTTTTCAACTTCGTCTTGACCCAAAAGCTCGCCGTCACGTTGTAGCTTCTCAATCTTTGTTTTAGCTTGTGCTTGGATTGACTTCAGTTCATCAGCTTTGCTTTTGAAGTCTTTCTGCATTTTTTGTAGTACAACTTCACGTTGAGGAAGAGCTTGGAAAACTTGAGCTGTATTTACATAAGCAATTTTCTGTGCAGCTTCTGCCGCATTTGCAAACATTGAAGAGCTCAGTACAAGAAGGCCAATCCCAGCCGCTTTGATCATTTTATTCAAAATATTTTCCTCTTTAGAAAGTTCTACCGATAGTGAATGTGAAGAACTCTTCATCATCGCCATCAAATTTCTTAATTGGTTTCGCTAGTGAGAATACTAGTGGCCCCATTGGAGACATCCACTGCAACGCCGCACCGTAAGAAGAGCGGTAGTTGGTTGGATCTGAGTAATCGTAGTAGTAGTTAGCACCCGAAATATTGCTATTTTCTCGATAATCAAACTCGGTATCCCAAACACTTGCCATATCAAAGAAGATACTGGTACGAATTTGGTTTTGTACTTCCTCTGATGCGAACGGCGTTGGAACGATCAACTCAATACTTGCTAATGCGACTGCGTTACCACCCACTGAATCATCTGTCGCAATATCTGTACCATTGTTAGAGCCGGATGTATCGCGGTAAACCGCTTTAGGGCCAACAGAGTTTGAGCCAAAGCCACGAAGCGATGTAAAGCCACCTGCGTAGTAGTTTTCGTAGAATGGGAACAAGTTATCGTTACCATCCGTTTGACCGTAACCATTACCGTAACCCAAGCGGCCACGGAACAAGAGGGTAAACTCATGCTTTTTAGTTAATGGTACATACTGGCGAACATCGTACTGCAGTTTAAAGTATTGAACGTCAGAGCCAGGTACGGTCATTTTATAGAATGCACGTTGGTGGTTACCTGCCGTTGGGAAGTAACCACGGTTTAAGTTATTACGTGTCCAAGAGATATTGAAGTCGAAGTCGTTCGTATTCAATGCCCCACTTGAATCTATATTATCTTTTTGCGCTTCTAAGAACTGCTCTACCTGCAAGTAAGGCGATAAGTTACCGATCTTGTTGTGCGTATAACCGACACCGAATTCAAAACGGTTCAACTCATCGAATGGGAAGCCCCACGTTAAGCTCGCGCCATAGCTTTCGTTGGTATAGTCAACGATATTGGCTTCTTTAGCTTCAAATTCGTTATAGAAAACCTTGCCACCCAAGCTTACACCGTCTAAGTTCCAGTACGGGTCTCGGTAATCTAGACTGATGTTTTTCTGGTAGTCATTCATCATCGCGTTGATACCAACACGGTTACCGCTACCAATAAAGTTATCTTGTTGCAGGCCAACCTGGAAGCTCACACCCGATTCTGTACCGTAGCCAACACCGAAGTTAACGCTACCAGAGTTCGCTTCTTTGACAGAGTAAACTAGGTCAACTTGATCATCACTACCAGGAACTCGAACCGTCTGTACTTCAACATTTTCAAAGTAGCCCAAACGATTTAGACGAGTTTTACCCGTTTCAATCGATTTCGAGTTCAACCAACTGCCTTCCATCTGACGCATTTCACGACGAAGTACTTCATCTTTGGTTGAGTTATTACCCGTGAAGCGGATATCACGAACGTAAATTCGGTTACCTGGATCGACGTTAACGACCAAAGAAACTTCTTGATTCTCGTCGTCAAACTCAGGAATGGTATTCACTTGAGGATAAGCGTAGCCGGACTCACCAAGCACACGTTTAATACCCTCTTCCATTGAAGTGACCAACGAGCCGTTGTACGTCTCATTGTCTTCAAATGGTACAAGTCGTTCGAACGTCGCTTCCTCACCAATCAAATCACCACGGAACTTTACGTCCTTGACGGTATAAACCTCGCCCTCTTCTAAGCCAAGAGTAATGTATACCCCTTTCTTGTCAGGAGAGATTGCAACTTGTGTCGAATCAACGTTAAATTTTAAGTAACCGCGGTCCAGATAGAATGATTTGAGCGCTTCAATATCACCTGCAAGCACTTGTTTTTGGTACTTTTCGTCAGACAGGAAATTCCACCACGGCACATCAACATTCAAGTTAAAACGAGAAAGAAGGTCCTCATCGCTGAAAACTTCATTGCCGATAAAATTAATTTGCTGAATTTTTGCCGACACGCCTTCAGTAAAGACAAACTTTAGGTCAGAACGATTACGTGGCAGTGGAGTCACCACAGCTTTTACTGTGGCGTTGTATTTACCTACGCTGTAGTAAAAGTCTTCTAAGCCTTTTTCAATGTTGCTTAGCGTGGTGCGGTCAAGCGCTTCGCCTTCACGAACACCAGATGCGTTCAGGTTTTCTTGTAGCTGCTCGTCCTTGATTGCTTTGTTACCAGAAAATGAGATGCTGGCAATGGTAGGACGCTCTTTGACTTGAACCATAAGAACGCCGCCGTCACGTAACACTTTCACATCTTCAAAGTTACCAGATGCATACAGTGCACGGATAATCTCTGCAACATCGCCTTGGCCAATGGTATCACCGACACGTACAGGCATTTTCAACAACGCAGCACCCAGTGCTACACGCTGCAATCCATCGATTTCAATATCTTGAACTACGAAGTTCTCTGCTCCATTTGCAGATACACTGGTCGCCAGTAAACTTGCAAATAGAATTCGCTTAATCGCCATACTTGTTCTAATTATTCCTTGCTACTGCTTTTGTCTCTGAACTATCACAGACGAGTAAAATCATTAAATAGCGCTAACGCCATGAGCGAGAAGATGATCGCACCACCAATTCTAAAGCCCATTTCCTGCACTCTCTCAGGAACGGGACGTCGAATGACTGCTTCAATTGCAAAAAACAACAAATGACCGCCATCCAACATTGGTAAAGGAACGAGATTAATAATACCTAGGTTAACACTAATTAGAGCGAGAAAACCTAAAAAGTAGACCAAGCCATAATCAGCCGTCGCACCTGCGCCTTTGGCTATTGATATTGGACCACTCAGATTATTCAGACCAACGTCACCAACAATCAGTTTCTTAAGCATGCTGATTGTCAAGCCAATGACTTGGCCGGTTTTGTCTACCGCCTTACCTACTGACTCGAATACACCAAACTGAAGGTCGAAGCGATAACTTTCTGGCCATTCTGCGACTTTAGGTGCAATACCTGCAAAACCAACGACTTCTTTGTTAGCTAGCTCACGGCTACCAGGCGTCAGCGTTAATGTTTGCTCATAGCCCTGACGCAATACCGTTAATTCAATCGGTGTATCAGGATTAGAGCGAACCGCTTCAACAACCTGCTTCCACTCCGTGACGCGTTGTTCACCAATAGCGACAATCTCATCACCTGGAAGCACACCTGCTTTTTCCGCCGCTCCACCTTGCGAAACCTGTTCGATAACGCGATATACCTCCGGTGTATACGGCGCAAAACCTAACGACTGCATCGCAGACTGAGTTTCAGGGTCGAACTCCCATTCGCGCAGATCGAGAGTTTTCGTTACTTCTGAACCAACTTCATTCGCTGACGTCAGTGTTACTGTCATCAAATCATCGCCAATATGAGAAATCAATCCCATATTGACCGATTCCCAATCCGGAGTTTTGATACCAGATATCGATTTAAGTTCCATTCCTGATTCAATTCCGGCTTCTGCGACGATCGAATTGGGCGTAACTTCACCAATTACTGGCTTAACTGCTGGGATACCAATAAGAAATACGAGCCAATAGGCGAAAATTGCGAAAAGGAAATTAAAGATAGGGCCTGCCGCAACAATAGAGGTTCGCTTCCATAGCGGCTTCTTATCAAACGCTAAGTGTTTCTCATGTTCTGGCACCTCATCAACACGACTATCAACCATTTTTACATAGCCGCCGAGAGGGATCATTGAGATGCTGTACTCCGTTCCGTCTTTGCCTACCTTACTCCAGATAGACTTACCGAAACCGATTGAAAACTTTTCAACTTTCACGCCGCAACGGCGAGCAACCCAAAAGTGCCCAAACTCGTGCACAGCAACAAGAATGCCCAGTGCGACGATAAAAGAAATGAGATTCCACAATATACCTGTCATCAGTTACGCTCGCGTATGGTTTCTAGGGCAATAGTTCGTGCCATTCTATCTAGCTCTAACAAGCTTTCCAAGCTATTCGCATTCTCAGCTTTGCAGCTTGCATTGATTTTGTTCAACACAGACTCATTGATGCGAGCGATATCCGTAAAACCTAAGCTGTTATTTAAAAATGCATCAACAGCAACTTCATTCGCTGCATTCAGTGCCGTTGTTGCATGTTGACCTTCATAACAAGCGTCAATTGCTAGTTTTAAACATGGGTAACGAGCAAAATCAGGTTGCAAAAACGTCAATTCGCCAATTTGCGTGAAGTCTAGTGGCTTAACCCCAGCTTCAACCCTTGATGGGTATGACATAGTCAGTGCAATAGGAGTCGCCATATCCGGCTCACCCATTTGTGCCAAAACCGAACCATCGCGGTATTGAACCATTGAATGAATAACAGACTGCGGATGAATAATAACCTTTAGCTGCTCGCGAGCCGCATTAAACAACCATTTAGCTTCGATATACTCTAAGCCTTTGTTCATCATCGTGGCTGAGTCAACGGAAATCTTTGGTCCCATCGACCAGTTTGGATGGGCGATCGCCTGTTCAGGAGTCACCTTTTCCAGTTCTGCGATGTCAGTGTAACGGAAAGGACCACCAGAACCAGTCAGCAAAATATGAGAAATGCCATGTTCTTGTAAATTACAACGACCTAAATTGGTTTGTACTTGCTGTGGTAAGCACTGGAAAATAGCATTGTGTTCACTATCGACGGGAAGTAGCTCCGCACCAAACTCTTCTACGGCATCAATAAATAACTGGCCTGACATGACCAGTGCTTCTTTATTTGCCAACAATACTCGCTTACCAGCTTTCACAGCAGCCATGGTAGGCAGTAGACCAGCCGCTCCGACAATAGCAGCCATCACACTGTCAACTTCGTCCAATGAAGCAATATGGCATAGAGCATCCACACCACCTAATACTTCGGTGTTTGGAGAAACCAAATGTAACTCAGATTGGAGTTGAACCGCTGCGGCTTTGTCCGCCATTACCGCGTATTTAGGTTGCCACTGACGACATAGCCCGATCATCTTTTCAACGTTGGTGCTTGCCGCTAAGGCAACGACAGAAAACAGCTCTGGGTTTTGTTCGACCACTTTAAGCGTGCTTGCACCAATGGATCCAGTAGCACCAAGAATCGTTAACTTTTGCATGTTGTAAGACCGTTAGAAAGCTCAGGAGCGACAATGCCGCTCCTGATAAATTAGAATACGTAGTAAAGAAGAGCAAAAACTGGGAATGCTGCGGTTAGGCTGTCAATACGATCGAGCACACCGCCATGTCCTGGGATAATGTTGCTGCTGTCTTTAATGCCTGAGACACGCTTGAACATACTTTCCACCAGATCGCCGAGCACTGATATAACAACAGTAACCAACGTAATCAACACCATATGGACAGGACTGGAGAACTGAATATCAAACCAATCAGCAAATGCCCACGCCACGATCAATGCCGTGATAATGCCGCCAATAAGCCCTTCAATGGTTTTATTCGGACTGACATGTGGCGCCATTTTACGTTTGCCTAAGCTTTTGCCTGCAAAGTAAGCACCGCTATCTGCAGCCCATACCAAGAAACAAACGTATAACACGAGCTTTGCTCCGTGGTATGGATCTACCGTAATGTCATGAGCTCTAAGAATAACTACACTCCAAAGGAATGGAATTAATGTCAGAAAACCAAACACATGGCGTAAAACAAAATTATTTTGCCAAGATTTCGTCGTTTTGGGATAAGTAATCGCCATTAAGCTAGCAATAATCCACCAAACAAAACCAAGGCCCAGCACAACATAATGAGGCGTTGCTAAATGGTTGAGGCTATGTGCGTCAGGCGAAATATATAGAAAACTAAGTCCGGTAACAATGACTGCCGGAACGAGGGCAGCAAAGCGAGAGTTGCTTCCTGTAAATTGAGTCCACTCCCAAAAACCTAATAGGGTAATTGCAGTTAAAGCGGCAATAAAGCCCATTAGGGGTAATTTAAAAATGCCTAAAATAACCAGGGGAGCTAAAATTAGTGCTGTTATTATTCTCTGTTTCAAACTAACTAGTCCTTATTGAGCTGCCATCAATGCCTTTATTTGTTCACCTGTACAGCCAAAACGACGTTCTCGATTGATAAACCAAGTTACAGCTTCAACTAAGCTGTCTTCGTCGAATTCCGGCCAATACTCGGGTGTAAAGTACATTTCTGCATAAGCCATTTGCCACAACATAAAGTTGCTGATGCGACACTCTCCACTGGTACGAATCAAAAGATCCACTTCAGGTAAGTCTGCCATGGTCAAATGCTCAGTGATTAGCTGCTCATTGATATCCTCTACACGAATCTCACCGTTACGTGCTTTTAACGCTAACGTTTTGGCCGCTTCTGTGATGTCCCACTTACCGCCATAATTGGCTGCAATGTTGATCACCATCCCCGTGTTACCTGCCGTTAGATTTTCAGCTTCTACAATCTTCTTTTGTAGACGCTCACTAAATCGACTGGTATCACCGATCACGCGCAACCGTAAATTATTTTTGTGTAGTTTTTTTACTTCACTAGACAGGACCGTGATAAACAGTTCCATCAAAAGACCCACTTCTTCCTCCGGACGACGCCAGTTTTCACTACTAAAAGCAAATAGCGTCATGGCTTTAATGCCAAGCTTTGAAGCAGCAGCCACGGTCTTACGAACGGCATTAACGCCTTTTTTGTGACCAAATACGCGAGGTTTTCCTTTGGACTTAGCCCAACGGCCATTACCGTCCATAATGATGGCAATATGCTTAGGAAGGGAATCAGAGAAGGCTTGAGAATTTTGCATAGGGAGTTAATTGAGTTCCATCAGTTGGATAGACTAACATAAAAAAACGCTGAGCTGTGAGCACAGCGTTTTCCAACAGTGATGTGTGTGGGAGTATTAAACTTCCATCAACTCTTTTTCTTTTGCAGCAAGAACTTCATCGATCTTCTTAACTGCAACGTCAGTTAGTTTTTGAATTTCGTCTTGTGCTTTACGATCTTCATCTTCAGAGATTTCTTTATCTTTTAGAAGCGCTTTTAGATCGTTGTTTGCGTCACGACGGATGTTACGAACAGCAACACGACCACCTTCAGCTTCACCACGAACAATCTTAACTAGGTCTTTACGACGCTCTTCCGTTAGTGGTGGAAGTGGAACACGGATGATAGTACCAGCAGACATAGGATTTAGACCAAGATCAGACGTCATGATCGCTTTTTCTACTTTCGGCGTCAGCTCTTTATCGAAAACCGTGATTGCAAGTGTACGTGCATCTTCAGCAATAACGTTTGCTACTTGGTTTAGAGGTGTTGCTGCACCGTAGTATTCTACAGAAATACCAGATAGTAGGCTTGGGTGTGCACGACCTGTACGAATTTTAGAAAGGTTGTTCTTAAGCGCTTCAACGCTTTTATCCATGCGCTCTTGCGCGTCTTTTTTGATTTCGTTAATCACAGTTTCACCTTAAAAATGTCATCTTTCCTGAAGAAAGCCTAAAACGGTTGAGCAAAGCAAACGCCACCCTAACGCTTTGGGTGGCACCTTGGGACAAGCTTATTCGTTGATTAGCGTGCCTTCTGCTTCGCCCATAACCACGCGACGTAGTGCGCCTGGTTTGTTCATGTTAAATACGCGGATTGGCATTTTGTGGTCACGAGCTAGCGTAAACGCCGCCAAGTCCATCACTTTCAGCTCTTTATCCAGAACTTCTGCGTAAGATAGCTTATCATACAGCTCTGCGTCTGGGTTTGCTACAGGGTCAGCAGTAAATACACCATCAACTTTCGTCGCTTTTAGTACAACATCCGCTTCGATTTCAATACCACGTAGGCAAGCAGCAGAATCCGTTGTAAAGAACGGGTTACCCGTACCAGCAGAGAAGATGACAACACGGCCTTGGCGAAGCTCACGGATCGCATCAGCCCAATTATAGTCGTCACATACGCCTTTTAGAGGAATGGCAGACATAACGCGCGCATTCACGTATGCACGGTGAAGGGCATCGCGCATCGCTAGGCCATTCATTACTGTAGCAAGCATACCCATGTGGTCACCAACTACGCGGTTCATACCAGCTTCAGCAAGGCCTGCACCACGGAACAAGTTACCGCCACCGATAACTACACCAACCTGAACACCCAGTTCAACCAGTTCTTTAACTTCTTGTGCCATGCGATCAAGGACCGCAGGATCAATACCAAAACCGTCTTCACCTTGAAGAGCTTCACCACTCAGTTTTAATAGAATACGTTGATACGCTGGTTTAGGGTTCGTAGTCATGGAGTTTACCTTCCAAAGAGAGTTGTTGATTAACAGTCATGAATAGACACAAATTCAGTTATGGCTATTCATCACGGCTAATCGTTCACTGCTCATAAAAAGACCGCAGCCAAGGCTACGGTCTAATCTTTATACAGTCTCTAAGGATTAACCTTTTTGAGCTGCAGCAACTTCTTCAGCGAAGCTCATTTCTTCTTTCTTCTCGATACCTTCACCTACTTCTAGGCGAACGAATGTAGAAACTGAAGCGCCTTTTTCTTTCAGCATTTCACCTACAGTTTTCTTAGGTTCCATGATGAAAGCTTGACCTGTTAGAGAGATCTCGCCAGTGAATTTCTTCATGCGGCCAACAACCATCTTCTCAGCGATTTCAGCAGGCTTGCCTTCGTTCATTGCGATTTCAACTTGAACCGCTTTCTCTTTTTCTACTACGTCAGCTGGTACGTCTTCTGGGTTAACGAACTCAGGCTTAGAAGCAGCAACGTGCATTGCAACGTGCTTAAGAGTTTCTGCGTCGCCTTCACCAGCAACAACAACACCGATTTTCTCACCGTGACGGTAAGAAGCAATTGCAGTGCCTTGAACGTATTCTACGCGACGGATAGTGATGTTTTCACCGATTTTAGCTACAAGAGCTACACGTGCGTCTTCGAATTGTGCTTGTAGCTCTTCAACAGTCGCTTTTGAAGCTAGAGCTGCAGCTGCAACTTCTTCTGCGAATGCAGTGAAGTTACCGTCTTTAGCAACGAAGTCAGTTTGGCAGTTAACTTCAAGAAGAACAGCAACGCCGTTTTCTTCTTTGATGATGATTGCGCCTTCAGCTGCAACGTTACCAGCTTTCTTAGCTGCTTTCGCTGCGCCAGATTTACGCATGTTTTCAATTGCTAGTTCGATGTCAGCGTTTGCTTCTACAAGCGCTTTCTTACATTCCATCATGCCAGCGCCAGTACGCTCGCGAAGTTCTTTAACTAGAGCAGCAGTTACAGTTGCCATTCTGTATTCCTCGTTTGATTCGAAATAAGGTAAAAAACAGGGGCCTAACATTGTCGGCCCCCATTGCTAACTATAACTTAGTTTATGCTACACAAAGGTTTCACATAGACCAAGTGTGACACAGAGCCGCTATTATTCAGCTTCTACGAAACCGTCTTTTTCAGCAACTGCAGCTACGTCTTTGTTACGACCTTCAGATACTGCTGAAGCAGCAGCGTTCAGGTATAGCTGTACAGCGCGGATCGCGTCGTCGTTACCTGGGATTACGTAGTCAACGCCGTCTGGGTTAGAGTTAGTATCTACCACAGCGTATACTGGAATACCTAGGTTGTTAGCTTCTTTAATTGCAATGTGTTCGTGATCAGCGTCGATTACGAATAGAGCGTCTGGTAGGCCGCCCATGTCTTTGATACCACCAAGAGATTTCTCTAGCTTCTCCATTTCGCGAGTACGCATTAGAGCTTCTTTCTTAGTTAGTTTGTCAAAAGTACCGTCTTGAGATTGAGTCTCTAGATCTTTTAGACGCTTGATAGACTGACGAACTGTTTTGTAGTTTGTAAGCATACCGCCTAACCAGCGGTTGTTTACGTAAAACTGGTTGCTTGCGATTGCAGCTTCTTTAACAGCTTCAGATGCAGCGCGCTTAGTACCTACGAATAGAACTTTACCTTTCTTCTCGCCAACTTTAGCTAGTTCAGCTAGAGCGTCGTTGAACATTGGTACAGTTTTTTCTAGGTTGATGATATGAACTTTGTTACGAGCGCCAAAGATGAATGGCTTCATTTTTGGGTTCCAGTAACGAGTCTGGTGACCGAAGTGAACACCAGCTTTTAGCATATCGCGCATTGATACAGTTGCCATTTTAAATTCCTCTATGGGGTTAGGCCTCCACATTCCCCATAACTCCGACCAAGCTTCTGCTCAGCACCCCGGAATATGTGACGGAATGTGTGTGATTTAAAGATAAAAGGTTATTCGGATGAAGCTTGCTTCGCCGCTTAGCTTTGCTAAACGAAGAGAACAGTCCTCTATTCCGGCGCGCTTTATACCATATTTTAGCTCACTGTGGCTAGTAAAAATTATTTCTTCACCGTGCCACTTTCTCCTATTTATAAGCAAAACTTTAAACATACGATCGAATTAAGAATGATGCATATTCCTATCTAACTTGGGTTAACGCCCCGATGTCTGATAGAATGCGGCCATTCGCACGTTTACGTGCTTAGGAATAAGTAGAGAAAGCCAATGTCAATCAAGATTAAAACTGCTGAAGAAATAGAACGCATGCGCATTGCGGGCAAGCTGGCCGCAGAGATTCTAGAAATGATCGAACCACACATCAAAGTTGGTGTGACGACAGAAGAGTTGAACAAAATCTGTCATGAGTACGCTCTAGAAAAAGGCGCATACTCTGCTCCGCTTGATTACCATGGTTTCCCTAAGTCGATCTGTACTTCAATCAACCATATCGTATGCCACGGTATTCCAGCGGAAAAAGACGAAATCGGTAGCAACGGTCAAATGAAGCCGGCGGTACTAAAAGATGGCGACATCTTAAACGTTGATATTACCGTAATCGTTCCAAATGACGAAAATGCGGATCTGAGCGTGCGTCCTCAAGGTTACCATGGTGACACTTCTAAGATGTTCCTAGTCGGTGATGTTTCACCTGCAAACAAACGTCTATGCATGGTTGCTCAAGAAGCACTGTATGTTGGTATGCGTACCGTTAAGCCAGGTTCAACAGTTGGTGACATCGGTACAGCTATCGAGAAGTACATCAAAGAGAACAACAAAAACAACCCTCGCAACAAGTTTTCTATTGTGAAAGACTTCTGTGGCCACGGTATCGGCGATGAGTTCCATGAAGAACCACAAGTGGTTCATTACAAGAACAAAGACCGCCGCGTACTAAAAGAAGGCATGTGCTTTACTATTGAGCCGATGATTAACGCAGGTAAATTTGGTTGCTCTGTTGACGCTCAAGACGATTGGACCGTTTACACAGGCGACGGCAAGAACTCTGCGCAATGGGAACATACCATTGTTGTAACAAAAGAAGGTTGTGAAGTACTGACGCTTCGTAGCGACGATACGATTCCTCGCCTAATGAAAAACGCGTAAAGCTAACGACCACTCGTTGTTTACTATATCCCTGCTTCGGCGGGGATATTTTTTATCTGCCACAAATTTGTTAGATTGTAACTAGATTAGCTTGCACGGATGGCAAATATGACACTTCAGTCCCCTCTTACCTTTTCCGATGAACAAATCAATATCGGAGAACTCAAACAAGAGTTAGAGAAATTTAGCTCCGATCAAAACCAAGAGTTTCTCAATCATCATCCGGTAACAAGCTTGGTTTTAGCCAGAGCAGAATACATGGATCTGCTTCTGAATCGTTTGTGGCAACATTTTGGCTTCAAAGATATTTACAACATTTCCCTAGTTGCCGTGGGTGGCTATGGACGTGGCGAGCTGCATCCGCTCTCCGATATCGATATTTTGATTCTGTCGAACAATAAGCTGCCGACCGCGCTAGAAGCAAAAATCAGCGAATTCATTACGCTGTTGTGGGATTTAAAACTCGAGGTCGGACACGCAGTTCGCACCGTTAACGAATGTGCGGAAATTGGTAAAGCCGATCTAACGGTCGCGACAAATCTTCAAGAAGCGCGTCTGCTGTGTGGCAGCGAGGATACCTTTCAGGCACTGAAGAAAGTCGTATTGTCAGACTCCTTTTGGCCAAGTGAAACGTTTTACCGCGCGAAAATTCAAGAGCAGCGCGAACGCCATGCGCGTTACCACGATACGACCTACAACTTAGAACCAGACATTAAGTCGACCCCTGGCGGGCTGCGCGATATTCATACATTAAGCTGGGTCGCCCGGCGTCACTTTGGTGCTACGTCATTGCTGGAAATGAGCCGATACGGATTTTTAACTGACGCAGAATACCGAGAATTGGTTGAATGTCAGGACTTCCTTTGGCGAGTGCGCTTCGCTCTGCACATGGAGCTTCGCCGCTATGACAACCGCTTGACCTTTGCCCATCAAGCACAAGTTGCTGAAAATCTAGGCTACGTCGGTGAAGGCAACCGAGGCGTAGAAATGATGATGAAAGAGTTCTATCGCACACTTCGTCGTGTGGCAGAGCTCAATAAAATGCTACTCAAACTTTTTGATCAAGCGATCATTAATGGTGGTGCGACAGAAAGTGCCGAGATTCTCGATGCCGACTTCCAACGTCGTGGCTCTTTGATTGAAGCAAGGAAGCCCGCGTTGTTTCAAGCTCGCCCAGAAACCATCCTAGATATGTTCTTACATATCGCGAACGACTCAACCATTGAAGGGGTGAGTCCACCAACACTACGTCAGCTGCGCACCGCTCGCCGTCGGCTCAACAAATTTTTGCACACCATTCCTGCTGCGCGTGAAAAGTTCATGGCGTTATGTCGTCACCCTAATGCTCTGCATAAAGCATTCAGCCTGATGCACCGATTAGGGGTTATGGCGGCCTATTTACCGCAATGGAGCCAAATTGTTGGTCAAATGCAGTTTGACTTATTCCACGCCTACACGGTTGATGAGCACAGTATTCGCTTACTGAAACACATTAATACCTTTAGTGACCCAGACAATCATGCGAAGCACCCTATTTGTTGTGACGTCTACCCACGGATGCAAAAGAAAGAACTGCTGATTATTGCCGCTATTTTCCACGATATCGGTAAAGGACGTGGCGGCGATCACTCTGTTATAGGCGAAGGTGAGGCTTACGACTTCTGTATTGAGCATGGCTTATCAAAGCCCGAGGCCAAACTTGTCGCTTGGTTGGTAAGGCATCATCTATTAATGTCCGTCACCGCACAGCGCCGAGACATTTATGATCCCGATGTGATTACCGAATTTGCCAAAAAAGTCAGAGACGAAGAATCTCTCGATTATCTTGTGTGCCTGACAGTTGCAGATATTTGTGCAACCAACCCAGAACTTTGGAATGCTTGGAAACGAACCTTACTCGCAGAGCTGTATTACTCTACACAACGTGCTTTACGTAGAGGGCTAGAGAATCCTGTCGATGTGCGTGAGCGAATTCGCCACAACCAACAAATGGCCTCTGCAATGCTGCGCAAAGAGGGGTTTGCCGCGCGCGAAATTGAAGTATTGTGGCAACGCTTCAAAGCTGACTATTTCCTTCGTCATACCCATACGCAAATCGCGTGGCACTGCGAACACTTACTTCGCATGGAAGATCCAACTAAGCCTTTGGTCTTGATCAGCAAAAAAGCCACTCGCGGCGGCACTGAGGTGTTTGTATATACGAAAGACCAGCCAGCTTTATTTGCGACGGTCGTGGCGGAGTTAGATAGGCGTAATTTTAATGTACACGACGCGCAAATCATGACCAGCAAAGATGGGCACGTGATTGATACCTTTATGGTGCTCGATCAACATGGCGAAGCGATTGATGAGTCCCGTCATGCCGCGGTGATTAAGCACCTCACCCATGTACTGGAGGCGGGCCGACCAACCAAGATTAAAACGCGCCGTACTCCGAACAAACTTCAGCACTTTAATGTGAAAACCAAAGTCGACTTCTTACCAACCAAAGGTAAAAAACACACTTTAATGGAGTTTGTCGCGCTAGACACACCGGGGCTGTTGGCCAAAGTAGGCCGTACGTTTGCTGATTTAAATATCAACCTTCACGGTGCCAAAATCACCACCATTGGTGAGCGAGCAGAAGACTTGTTTATTTTAACCAGTGATGCAGGGGGAAGATTAAGTGAAGAACAGCAAGATGAGCTAAGAGAGAGATTGATCGAAAAGTTATCTGATGAGGTCGCAGCTTAGATCAAACCTGCCAATCTTTTCGGTTCAGGGCGAGAGCGATCTTGCCCACAAGTTAAGCATTTTGGCTAAATATCAGCTATCTAGCTCATACATTGGCTGCTACAGTTATATCAATATCAATTCGATGTAATAGAGGTAGCCTATGTATCCCCACCTCACTGGTTTGGGTATTCACGACCCTAAGCAGATTGAACGTTATTCCCTACGCCAAGAAGCACACAAAGACGTGCTCAAGATCTATTTCCACAAGCAAAAAGGCGAGCTGTTCGCCAAAAGCGTTAAATTCAAATACCCGCGCCAAATCAAAAATGTTCTTGTGGACAGTGGCAGTCACAAATATAAAGAAGTAACGGAAATCAACCGTAACCTCACATTGGTCATTGATGAACTGAATAAGATCACTAAGCCAACGAAACAACCTGAGGTTGATGTAAAAGAGAAAATTCTTTCAGACCTTCGTCATTTAGAAAAAGTCGTTTCGAGCAAGATCGCAGAGATCGAAGCAGATCTCGAAAAACTCAAGTAAAACGTTAAGTCTTAAATACTAAAAAAAGGGTTAGCATTGATGCTAACCCTTTTTATTTGTACCCAATCATTATCTAGATCTAACTAATCCCATTATCGGTTGATCATTGATTCATCCCACTCAAATCGAGTAAACAATTGCTGCCAAGTCTCATCAAGATTGGCCGTCATGACAATCTCTTGATCGGTAAATGGATGGACAAACCGTAACTCTGAAGCGTGCAGTAGCAAACGATGAGAATCAAACTCTGTGCGATATAGCTTGTTGTGCTTGCCATCTCCGTGCGTTGTATCACCCACGATCGGATGGCGTAGATGCGCCATATGACGACGAAGTTGGTGCTTACGCCCCGTTTTAGGTTTCATCTCAACTAAGCAATAACGCGTTGTAGGAAATTTACCCGTCGAATAGGGAACTTCCACTTTAGCCAACGGTTTATATTCCGTCACCGCTTCTTGCGCTTCTTTTTCTTGTGAAGCGAACTTATCCGCAATCTTGTCTAACTCGACTTTGAGCGCGTAATCCAAGACGCCCTCTTCCTCAATCCAACCGCGTACTATCGCGTGGTACGTCTTTTCCATTTTATGTTCAGCAAACATCGGCATGACTTGTGACGCGACTTCACTCGACAACGCAAACACGAGCACACCCGATGTTGGACGGTCCAGACGATGCAGTGGGAACACATGCTGACCAATTTGGTCGCGCAAAGTTTGCATGACAAACTGAGTTTCGTGTTTATCTAACCAACTGCGATGCACTAACATGCCTGCAGGCTTGTTGACCGCTACAAAATATTCATCCTGATAAACGATCTCCAGCTCAACTGGTTCTGAAGATCGCGCTATTTCTTGTTCTAGCATTCGTTTACTTACACAGTTCGTCAATGGTTCGGATTGTAACAAGCAGCTCTGCGAACTGCGGTTCCTGCTTCCACGCTTCTGAAAAATAGGGCTCGAGAGAAAACCCTCTTGGCAATGGTTGGTTGTTTTCCACTAGCACGTGCATTCTGTCTATAAAGATCCACTGCAACCACTCATGAGGATGCAACGTATCAATCGCAAATGGCTCCACGCTTTGTAAGGCTTGCTCTGAAGGCCTAGTGTGTTGCCACAACTTATGTTCTTTAAGCTGCGTTTCAAGTTGGTGAAGTAAGTCGACCAATTGAGTATTTGTTACCATTAATTCTATCTCGAACCTTGAATTAGCCGAGAATGATACCATTTCTTGTGAAAAGAACGTTAGGACGTCGTATTTAATGGAAAACATTCAAACCCTCACTCAACTGTTGAACAACAGCCGCTGTGATTATCAAATCTTCGATCTTGGTCGTCGTATCAAAACCATCGCTAAGAAAGAGTTTGCCGATGTAGAAAAAGGTCAAGCACCGTACCCATTCCCAATGCAGCGTAAAGCACACCTTGCCATCGCTTATTGGAATGAACAAAAGCAACCTTGGATTTGGTTTCTAAAGTTTGAATTGGACGAGCGCGGTTTGTTAAAGCAAGCGGATATCGGCAATTTCATTAAATACGTAGTGGAAGCCATGGGAACACGCCTCAATGATGATATCTCTGAAGAGCAACAGCAAAAGCTGTCTAATAACCCATATACGTTCAAACCTTCCGAAGACAAAATGGCCGTGTTTCATAGCCAGGTCCGCGCGAACCTCGATCTTCCTACCAGTCAATATTATGAGCACACTCAGCATTACTTTTCAGGTGGTTTAGGCTGGGATAATTGGCAAACCGTAGGTCTGCAAGGGATCACCGACATGGCCGCTCGTTTGGACAAAGAGCAAAACGGGGTAATGATACGCAAGGCGTTGAACTACCTACCGAATGAACCACTTTATGCTCTGTTGGGTGCGCTTGAGCATGTAGAGTTACAAGAGCGTTTAGCAGAACGTATCGCGGAAAAAGCACAACAAGAAATCGCAAGTAGCGAGCCTGATCTCTTCCTACTTTCAGCGCTTATCCGAGCTTTGGCTGGCGCACCAACAGCCATTGCCTCTCCAGTGTTAGAAGCGATATTACAAAGCTCTCGTTTAAGCCATCAGGAAGTACTGATTGGCGTGGCTGGCCGAGCTTGGCACTTACTAGCCAATGAAAAGGTAGCAGAGCAGTTTTTGCTGCGTTTAGCTCAAACCGGTAATCAAGCCCTATTTAATCAGTTATTTGCCGATTTAGTGATGCTACCAGAGTTAAGAATGGTGCTATTGCCCTTGCTACATTCAAATCCATCTGAAGAACTAGCAAACGCGCTAGTAAGCTTACAACAAGCAACAAAGGGATAATAAAGGTTCAGGGATGATTGGTGATCTTTTAGCAATTTTAGGGCTATGCTTTTTCTGTTATCTGTTTTGGCAACAACGTCGTCAAGCCGAACTCGCAAAAGTGGCAATCACGCGTAAATGTGAGCAATTGGATCTCCAATTAATCAGCATCGCCTTTGGTGCCCATAAACTAAAAACGCCAGACGGAGTCTGGCGTTGGCATACGGTGTATCAATTTGAGTTTTCATCGCTTGGTGACGATTGCTACCAAGGGGAGCTAACTATGGTCGGTTTCAGGCCGCAGAACTTTCACCTACCACCGCATCGCTTGTAAATTCCATTTCAAAGTAAGGGCCATATAGATCCTTACTTTCTTTTGTTTCAACAAATCCCAGTTTTTTCAGCACCGCCATAGAAGCTTGATGGTTGCTATTCACGTTAGCTTTAACCTTATGTAGCCCCAGCTCACGGCACGCCTTGGGGAAAAATGCTTTTAGAGCTTCTGTCGCTAACCCTTTACCCCAATAAGATTTATCAAAAATAAACCCTAACTCAGGCTCGGAATCGAGATGGGAAATGAACACGTGCCCCATATAGTCACGACTGGTGCTTTCTAGCACCGCCATACTATAAATATTTTCATCATCCAGTATTTTCTCAAACATCTGTTTGGCAGACGCGACAGTATACGGACCGTTCATTTCAGCACGGTTTTTCGCACAGCAATTCAGCATGACGAACTCTAGTTGCAACGACTCATTGTAGGGTAGAAGAAGCATTCTTCTGGTTACTATGGCCACATCTGTTCCTTGATTACAACAAACTTTATTTATCCGCAGATCGCAAACTCGATGAGCTTGAATATGCTCAATAACTGCGGGGCATAACACCTTGTAGAGAAGCCGAAAGTTAAACCAACTGATTGGAAAGGATATTGATCTGGATTGTTTTTTATTAAGTGTTATTAGGAATTTATAAATTTTGTGATATTGATATACCCAAGTCACCTCAAGGTGCTTAATTCAATGAGAACGACTAGGTATCTTTTTATATAAGAAAGACCCCGACACATAAGTATCGGGGTCATGGTCTTACTCGCAGCAGTCCGGCTACTAAAAGTGCTCCATGCATCATCCATAATAGTGGCTGATTCCGTCAGCTTATTCCTTACGTCGCCGTCCTAGCGGTGTCCTTATCATCCTGATAGCTAACATTCCCCGTTAGCACACATCACTTGTTCCTTGAGCGGTGTCCCTTGCATCTTCCTGACGCTGTCCATAACCTCTATCCTAGAGGGGTCCATTGTCTATCCTTAGTCATCAACATCCTATTGATGATAGTGTCCTTACAATGTCCTACGCTCCATGCTTGATTAATCATCCTGACCAACCAAATCGTCTTCCTGACGATAACCAAATCCTTGGTGCTTTCCTGTTCCATGTCTGCTTCCTGCTGACAACTCTCAATTTACGCCTTTCCTAAAAATTGACAATCTATACTAGATAAATATTTATACGCCACATTGGTTAAATAGTTGTTAAATCATTATTTATCAATAACTTGATGTTTGTAATTTCTATTTTTCCGCTCACGAAATCGTTTTCTCTCACAACCCATGTGAGAGATCTCTCACACCACACATTCCAAATTGCTATTCGCCAAATTAGGGGACTCAACGTATGATGATAGATATATCGTTGTTAAGGATTAAAAATGTTAACTCAAGACGTTACTAAAGAATTAGAAGCGGTAATGGAACAACTGCAACAACAAGGAAAAGAGCCAACCGTAGCGTTAGTGAAAGCACGCTTGAAAACGCCCGTCCCAATGCCTGCATTAATCACCGCAATAAAAAGTTGGAAAAGTGCTCAGCGTGTTCCCAAGGTTGAAGTCGCAGCACAAGCGCATACCGATAATGATCGTCTTGCAGCGCTAGAAAGCACGGTGAAAAAACTAGTCGCTCGCATTGAAGAGCTAGAAGCCAAGCTAAGTGAGAAGTCATCATGAAGTTATGGGTAGATGCAGACGCGTGTCCGAAAGTCATCCGCGAAACCATTGTGCGTGCCGCCGAACGCACGGGGATTGAATGTACGTTTGTCGCCAACCACGTTGTCCCGGTGCCCAAAAGAGACAACATCCACTCGCTGCAAGTTCCAGCTGGATTTGACATCGCTGACAACGAAATCGTTAAGCGTGTGGAGGCCAACGATTTGGTGATCACATCAGACATTCCGCTTGCAGATGAGGTCATCTCTAAAGGCGCTCAAGCCCTCAGTTCACGTGGCGAGCTTTATACGAAAGACACCATCAAAGCGCGTCTAAATATCCGCGACTTCATGGAAACCATGCGTTCAAGCGGAATTCAGACTGGTGGTCCCGCTGCGCTTTCCCAAACCGATCGCCGCGAATTTGCGAACCATTTAGATCGTATTTTGGCTAAATTTAGGAAGTAATCCTCACTCTATTCATATTGAGCCAGCAAAAAGCCTGGCTCATTCCTGAAAATTCATTTTCAGCATTGCACCCAAAGCGTGCTCTTACTCCCATTTGTTTTGTTCTGTTTATTTTTCATCTCGCTCGCCATAGCTTCAATATGCAACGTGGTTTATTTTGAACGACGTTTTTAATAAATGTATAGAGAATAATGGGCTTTAACATCGTTTCTAGTGGAAGCTACCTGCCAACGAATCAATGGTCAGATCGAGAGATGGATCGCTTCCTAAAATTGGCGCCAGGGACCTGCCGAAATAAATTCGACGTTGAATATCGTCATGTAGCCAATACAAAAGAGACCGCTATTTACATGGCGGTGCAGGCGATAGAGCAGTGTTTAGGAAACATATATACCTTGGGCTCCATTGATCTCCTTATCTACGCCAGCGGTACTCACCACCAGTCTCTGCCCTACGACGCTTCAGCGGTTCTCGCCGCGTTAGACGCTCCAACATGGCTAGAAAGTTTTGATTTGAACAGCACCTGTTTATCATTTCTTTCTGCGCTTGATCTTGCTCAGAGTCTATTCTTCGCAAAACGATACCGTCGGATTCTCATTGTTACCAGTGAGCTCGCCACTGGCATCACACTGAATCGAAATTTTACGCTAAAACCAGAAGTTGCAACCCTATTCGCAGACGGTGCCGCCGCATTTTTGCTCGAAGAACACAACGGTGATGGATTGCTCACCAGTCACTTTGAAACGCATCATACCGGGTATTCATTTTGTCAAATTAAGGGCGGAGGTAGTCATGTCAACCCTCATACCTCAGAGCATCAAGCCTATTTAAAAAGCTGCCAGTTTGAGATGGAGGGCAAAGCACTGTTTAAACATGTGCGTAAAACCTTACCGGCGTTTCTAAAAAAAGGCTTTGACGCCTCTCCGGTAACACTCAGCGATATTGATTATTTTCTTCCGCATCAAGCCAGTGCGCACGGATTAAAAAAACTGCCATCACTCACCGGGTTACCAACCGAGAAAACAGTTAATCACTTTTCGACTTTGGGAAACCAAGTCGCCGCCTCACTCCCGATTAACTTACACTGGCTGCGTAATCAGCCAGAAACAGCAGGAAAACATGTGTTATTAGCTGGCACCGCCGCAGGGTTGTCACTAGGGATGGGAGTGCTAAAACTATGAAGATATTAGTCACGGGTGGCAGTGGGATGCTGGGTAGCGCAATTCTAAGAATGTTTCACCAGCAACATGAACTGCATTTTACAGCGCGAAATACAGTCATCGCCAAACAACTCGCTGAGCAATTCGATGTTATCCCACATTTAGTCGATTTGAGAGACCACTCTGCTGTTCATGCGATATGCCAAGACATGGATGCAATCATCCATTGTGCCGCTCTCTCAAGCCCATGGGGCAAGTGGGAAGCGTTTTATCAAGCCAATGTAGATGCCACCAAAAACCTCGTCAATGCGGCTAATACGCATCAAATATCGCGTTTTATTCATATTTCCTCCACCAGCGTCTATTTTGACCACCAAGACCGTTGGAATATTAGAGAAACCGACGCCATTGCTTCACACTGGTGTAATGATTACGCACACACCAAATACCTATCTGAACTTGAAGCCGTAAAAGGCCAAAGCAAAGCGATCATTTTAAGACCGCGTGGCATTTTTGGCCCCAACGATCGCGCGCTCATCCCAAGAGTGCTTAAGGCGATCAAAAACAACACTCTGCTTCTGCCATCGGGTAGAAACCCAGTGGTTGATCTGACCTATGTCGACAACGTTGCCCATGCGGCGATGCTCGCTTGCACTCAGGCAGACCAACTTCAGCATGGTGATGTCTTCAATATTTCCAACAACGAACCAATGCCAATTGAGACTGTTCTACAAGCTTTATGTGTGGGGTTGAACCTAAAAGTAACGTTACAATCATTACCATACGGTGTGGTATCACCATTATTAAAGCTCAGTGAGCAAATACGAAGGCGCTTACCACATCAGCCAGAGCCAAGGCTCACTTCATACAGCGCAGGATTGTTTAACTATCATCAAACTCTGGATATCAGCAAGGCGATAAAAAACCTGAATTACCAACCGCTTTTTTCAATTCAAGAAGGAATACAGCAGTATGCAAACTGGTCTAAAAATAAAAATCTTTGAGGCTGGACACTGCGTACACCCAGGCTTTGTTGTCAAACCAGGCTCTGGTATAAAGCCTAGAGCATTTCCTGCAGCCGTTGCGTTAATTCAGCACCCGACACAAGGCAACATCCTGTTTGACACGGGATATCACGAGCATTTTTTTAGCGCTACTCGTCCCTTCCCTGAACGCTTTTATGCTTGGACAACACCTTGCCGCTATAAAAAAGAACACGGAATTGTTGCGCTGTTAGCGAAAGAAAGTCTCAAACCTCATGATATTGAACACTTAGTCCTCTCCCACTTCCATGCTGATCACATTGCTGCCGTGTCTGAGTTTTCCCACTCTCAATTACATTGCCAACAAAAAGGGGTAGATGCGATTACTAAAAGTGGTCGAATTGGAGGCGTAAGAAAAGGCTACCTAAAAGCTCTGCTCCCTCCACAACTAGAATCTAACTTCATCATTCATGGTGATTTTTCTGTGCCAATCAGCCAAATTCTTCCTCAGTGCCAAGGGGTTAACTTGCTCTGTAAAGACATGTTCGACGATGAACTTATTTATATGGTTAGCTTGCCAGGCCATGCCGCTGGTCAAGTGGGCCTATTAGTTAAAAGAGAACGAGGTTGGATGTTCTTACTCGCCGATGCATGTTGGTTAATTGAGAGCTTGAGTGAAAATATCGATCAGCATTGGCTGGCGAACATGCTTTGCGATGACACAAAGGCCTATAAAAACACCCTCTCTGAGTTGAGAAGTTGCTACCAACAAACCCGCCACGTTGTTCGCTTCGTACCTTCACATTGTCAGGAAACTATCCAACAGCTAATCAAAGAAGGATGGATGAAGTGAGAACGCTTATCTCAGAATTCTGGCGAACCCGCTACCGCCCTTTCGGCTCAAGGGAACAAGTCGAAACGTGGCAGCAACAACACTTAACGCAACACTTGGATTGGGTATGCCGTCATTCACCGTATTACCGCTCTTTTCAGGGTGCACCACTCAGTGATTTCCCTATCATGAATAAGCAAATCATGATGGAGAACCTTTCAGAGTTAAATACGAAGGGCTTAGATGCTGAACAGTTAATGCAGCAGGCACTCAAAGCAGAGCAGTCACGCAACTTTGCCGCTTCGAAAGTTGGCGATGTTACGGTTGGGCTTTCTTCGGGCACATCAGGCATGCGCGGGCTGTTTCTTGCTGACAAGCAGGAAACACAACTGTGGGCCGGCAATATATTGGCTCGCCTTTTGCCCAACCTATGGCAAAAGCACCGAATTGCACTAGCCTTGCGAGCCAACAGCCCACTGTATAAATCCGTCGCGAAAGGGCCTGTCACATTCTTTTATGCCGATTTAACCAAACCTTACCAAGAATGGATAAAAGAGTTGGATGAGTTCCAACCCACGCTTTTGGTTGGTAGTGCGCAAGCTCTTCAGCTCTGCGCCCAATTCAGCGGTCAATTTGGTCAACCCGCAATTCAACCACAACGGATCATTTCTGGGGCAGAGGTTCTAACCGAGAGTGACCGTCACTATATTTCTCAACGGTTCGACAGCGAACTCCATGAAGTCTATCAATGTACTGAAGGTTTTCTTGCATGTACTGATCAGCATGGACAAATGCGCTGGAATCAAGATGTTGTTTATATCGAAAAACACTGGCTGAATACCGAACGTACTCACTACAGCCCAATCATCACCGATTTTCGTCGTAAAACTCAGCCAATTATTCGTTATCAGCTCGACGATATTATTGAGAATAAACAGGATAATGGCGTATTTGAACCTATTGGGGCGATTGCCGGACGATGTGGTGATCGCCTCACGCTAAACGCAAACCACACCCCAGTGACGGTGTTACCAGATCTCATCTACCGCGCTATAACACTATCTGCCAAAGGTCGCGTGGATTACCGAATCACCCAAACAGGGTCACAAACCATTCAAATTGAAGCGGATGTTCACCACCATCGGGTTATACATCAAGCCTTGATAAAGTTGTTTGACCAATTACAGCTTGATCCTGTCAGATTTAGTTACCGCCCTGCGCCTATTTGGACGCCAATGAATAAACAACGACGTGTGGTGAACATATGCGGGTCTTAATCACCGGAGCCCGAGCACCAGTTGCACTAGAGTGGGCAACCATGTGTATGCATCATGGACATGAAGTAATTCTCACCGATTCGCTAAAAAAGCCTCTGGGATCATTTTTGCGGGGCATCGAGTCTTATATACCCACCGCTTCACCTCGATTTGCATTTCCCACCTACCAACAGCAGATCCTAAAAATCATTACTCAGATGCACATTGATATGGTGATACCCACTTGTGAAGAAGTGTATTACTTGGCTCATGTTGACAAACAATGCCCAGATGTGAATTTCTTTCTGCCCGATATGGCGCTGCTCAATGCCCTACACAACAAGTTGACCGTCTTTGAACAGCTTCAAGGCTTGCCAGAAATTACACTTCCAAAAACTCGTTTGGTCGCAGATAAAAGTGAGATTGAAATTAATAAGAGAACCGTTCTAAAGCCAGTTTACTCTCGGTTTGGTGGGCAAGTCATAAGAGATGTGACAACTCAGTCTATTTCTGCCGCCACGATATCACCCCTTTTCCCTTGGGTTCAGCAACAAAAAATCCATGGGACTCCGGTGTGTAACTATGCGATTTTTGAACATGGTGACCTTAAAGCACACCAAGCTTATGTGCCGAAATACTGTGTAAACGGATCGGCCGCCAGTGCTTTTCAGCCGCTCTCATGCGAACGACTAGATACATTTATCGCAGCTTTTGGTAAACGTCATACTTATCATGGGCAAGTGTCGTTTGACTTCATCCAATCACAAAATGATCTCTACGTGATTGAGTGTAACCCAAGAGCCACCAGTGGTTTGCACCTACTCTCGTCTCGATGCAATCAACTGCTTCCTAATATGGAGTTTACCAGTCCTTCCAAGCAGCGATTGCATCATTTAGGGCCAATAACACTCATTGCTGAAGGTGGATTATCCCTGTTTAAGGCTCGAACTTGGCAAGATTGGTGGTCTGGAGTGAATGTAATGCAACAGCATAACTTGCCGGTCGGGAGCCAAATCCGGAGTGTGTTTGAATTACTCCGGTTAGCTAGGCAAAACAAGGCAAAATGGAGCGCCGCTTCTACCGTTGATATTGAGTGGAATGGAGAGGCGTTGAGATCATGACGCTTTCCTCTCAAGAATGGCATCAAACCTTTATCACTCTTATGGAATCGAATCCTATTGATGAATGCACAGCAAGCTTTGGTTGCTACTATATCGATGATGTTGCCATTCCCTACTCCGTAACACCAAAAATACCAAACAACTGTTATGCCGTGTCCCCTATGACACTGCTTAGTGGCTACGCCGAAGAAGAGCTTTACAAAGTCAAAAATGTGGCTGTTCGATGGGTATGTAAGCGACTTATTAATATGACTAAACCAATCTTATCATTGGCTGGATTGGATCAAGTCCAAACGCTCAACAATCAGTGCTTGTCCACCAATATGTATAGTGAACAATGGGAATCCTTAAACCTCGATGAGCTGCGTCGCGTCGCACTCGATCAATACCCCACCTTTCCCTTGGTGCTTCGCTCCCTCAACCAACTTCAGCACTCACACTTAATTCAGCGATTAGAACAACAACAATGGCAAAGCTTAGTAACGCGACAAGTGTATTTACTTGAGGATTGGCAAGCATTCAGCTTCAACCGAGATTTAACGAAAGACTTCAAGCTGTTTAATGATAAAGATTGGCAGTTTAAGCCACTGGCTACTGATGAAGAGTTTCAGCGTGCCAAAGCGTTATATGACATGCTTTACCTTGATAAATACAGCCGGAATAACATCCAGTTTTCAATCCAATATTTAAAACAGGCTAGCCAGAATAACTTAGTGCATTTAGTGGGACTATTTTATCAAGGAGAGATACTGGCTACGTTAGGCATAGTAGAAATTGATAACGACATGACTTGCCCAATTTTTGGCTACGATACCAATAAGCCGCAGAGTTTTGCGCTGTATAGAAGAATATCTGCTTATACCATCCGCCACGCAATGATATGCCAGCGTCGCTTTAATATGAGCTCAGGGGCTCCAGCTTTTAAACGCAACCGAAAAGCCCAGCCAGAAATTGAATTTAGCTATGTTTATATTGCGCACTTACCTTGGTACAAACGCGTAATTTGGCAAAGCTTGTGCTGGCTCACTCAGCACTTTTATCGCCCTTTGTTGATGCGTTTTCAGCTATAAATCGACATCTATAATCAGGCAAGCCTGCGTGCACAGTCTCAATCGATAAAAAAGCCTGCGACGTTCGCAGGCTTTTGTAATGGAGCTGTGTGAGGTAACCGTTTTTTACGGTGTGTAGTATGTTGCTGCGCCAGGGCCTACTGGTAAACCAAATACGAATACCCATAGGTAGAACAGCACACTCCAACCTACAATGAAGCAGATTGAGTAAGGTAGCATGGTCGCGATCAGCGTACCGATACCTAAGTTCTTCATGTAACGAGTTGCTACGGCAAGAATCAAACCAAAGTAGCTCATCATTGGAGTAATAATGTTTGTCGTCGAGTCACCAATTCGGTAAGCAGCCTGAATCGTTTCCGGTGCATAACCAACAAGCATCAACATAGGAACAAAAATCGGTGCCGTCACTGCCCACTGTGCCGATGCCGAACCAATCATTAGGTTGATAAAGCCACACATGAGGATGAAGGCAAAGAACAACATTGGGCCAGTTAAGCCAATTTCTTGCAAGAAGCTAGCGCCAGCAACTGCGAATACCTGACCGAAGTTAGTCCATTTAAAGAAAGCAACGAACTGAGCAGCAAAGAAAACTAATACAATGTACATGCCCATAGAAGACATCGATTTCGCCATTGCATCAATTACATCGCGATCCGTCTTCATCGTGCCAACAACTTTACCAAACACAAAGCCTGGGATAGCAAAGAACACAAAGATGAATGCCACGATACTTTTCAGGAATGGAGAACCTGCAATTGTACCTGCATCAGAACGTAAGATGCCGTCAGCTGGAACAACCGTCCAAGCAAGCAACGCGGAAACAACCAGTACAGCAACACCTGCTAGTTTTAGACCTTTCTTCTCAATGTCTGTTAAGCCGCCCATTTTGTCGTTCGACAAATCTTCTGAGGCTTCTTCTTCACTGTATTTGCCAAGCTTTGGCTCAACAATTTTTTCAGTAACAAACGCACCAGTGATTGCAATGAAGAACGTCGAAACAAACATGAAGTACCAGTTAACTTCTGGACCAACAGTGTAAGTTGGGTCAATCATTTGCGCTGCTGTTTCAGTAATACCTGACAGTAGCGGGTCAACCGTACCGATAAGTAGGTTTGCTGAATAACCACCAGATACACCAGCGAATGCCGCAGCAAGGCCTGCAAGTGGGTGACGACCTAGAGAATGGAACAGCATTGCTGCCAGTGGAATAAGTACCACATACCCCAGCTCTGATGCCGTATTTGAAATGATACCAGCGAAAACAACAGTCACTGTTACCATGCGTTGAGATGCGCCCATGACCAAGCCACGCATAGCTGCAGATAGCAAACCAGAGTACTCAGCAATAGCAACACCCAACATCGCAACCAAAACCGTGCCTAAAGGCGCAAAGCCAACAAAGTTTTTCACTAAATTGGTAACGATAAGTTCGAGTCCATCAGCGTTAAGTAAGCTGACGACATGAATCATGCCATCTGCGGCACGACCTTTTGCGCCCTCAGGACGAGGGTCTACAACGGAAACTTCGAAGTATCCTGCAATGCCCGACATCACCAGAATGGCTAAACAGAAAATGGCAAATAGTGTGATCGGGTGAGGTAATAAGTTCCCCAAATATTCGACAGTATCCAAAAAGCGCGTAAACAGCGGCTTCTTAGGCGAGTTTTGTTTAATTGAATCAGATGAACTCATCTGTTCCCTCCTTGTTTTTATTCCTGTGCAAATGTGACAAAAATGTCAAAAAAGCGAGCGAAGGGTACTTGAGTAGAAGGTTAAAGAAAAGCCCTAAATGTTACAAACTGTGACCATTAGAGAGTTTTATAGCCAATAATGAACAAAAATGTAGATATTTCATCCATGTAAAACAGTTAAGTCAAAATTATCAATTAAACAAAACCATAAGCCAGAAATATGCAGAACGATTACTTCTGCACTGCTTTAAACCTCGGATTCGCCTTACAAATGACATATAGACGCCCTCTTCGTTTTACGATCTGGCAATCCGGATGACGACTTTTTGCACTTTTTAATGATTTGACTACCTTCATGATTTATTCCTTTTCACTCTTAAATTGACCAAAACGACGGTTGAAGTTCGCAATACGACCTTCTGTTTGAACCACTCGCTGTTTACCGGTGTAGTACGGATGGGAGGCTGACGACACATCTAACGTAAAGTAAGGGTAGGTTTTGCCATCTTTCCATTCGATGGTTCTCTCTGTTTTCAACGTAGAACCAACAACGAAGTATTCATCTACGCTGGTGTCGTGGAACACCACTGGACGATATTCAGGGTGGATTCCTAGTTTCATAATACTTTTCCTCTTAATTAAAATGTTATGTTATAACATTTTAATTAATAATCATTATCAACAAGAAAAGCAAGAGAAATTTGTGATACTTTTCATCTCAATGAATTCTTAAAGATGTCCACCATGTATTCCATTGAACCCATCGGTGTCATTGAGACACCGTACAAAGAAAAGTTTGCAGTACCGCGCCAGCCTCGCTTAGTTCCAACTGCGAAAGCACGCGTAAAACTGTTAGGTGCAGCGAATAGCCCCGAAGCAGTACGCGGGCTAGAACAGTTCTCTCACGTTTGGCTGTTATTTTTGTTTGATCAGAATTTGGGAGCAGGTTGGAAGCCAACCGTCCGTCCGCCACGACTAGGTGGCAATGAACGAATAGGTGTCTTTGCCTCACGCTCGACTTTCCGCCCAAACGGAATCGGAATGTCAGCCGTTGAAGTAAAAGGAGTCACTAAGCAAGGCGATCAAATCTATCTTGATTTAGGCAGTGTAGATCTCGTAGATGGCACACCGATTGTGGACATTAAGCCCTATATACCCTATTCAGATTCGATTCCAGAAGCACAAGGCGGATACGCAGACCAAGAACCAGAAAAGTCACAAGTCAACTTTTCTGCTCAAGCATTAGCAACGATAGAAAATCGATCCGATACTGACTATGTAAGATCAGTCATTGAACAAGTTCTGGCTCAAGATCCTCGTCCTGCATACAAGAAAAACAAGCCGGACGACAAAGAATATGCGGTAAATTTGTTCGACTTGAACGTAAAGTTCACAGCAACAAGCAACTTAATAACGGTTACCGCTATTGAAAGCTTTTGACAAACGCAATTGGCTGATATTATAGACGGCTAACAAATTTCCCTTTAGGGAACTCCCATACTCCTGCTTATTCAAGCTTGAGTATCTAACTTAAATAAACGGATAAATTTAATGCGTACCAGTAATTATCTTCTTTCTACTCTGAAGGAGACTCCAAACGACGCAGAAGTAGTGAGCCACCAGCTCATGCTACGTGCAGGTATGATCCGTAAGCTGGCTTCAGGTCTATACACCTGGCTACCTACTGGTCTACGTGTACTGCGTAAAGTCGAAAACATCGTTCGTCAAGAAATCGACAATGCAGGTGCAGTCGAAACTTTGATGCCCGTTGTTCAGCCGTTTGAACTATGGGAAGAGACAGGCCGCAGCGAAAAGATGGGTCCTGAGCTACTTCGCTTTACTGACCGTCATGTTCGTCCGTTTGTACTTAGCCCAACCGCTGAAGAAGTGATCACTAGCCTTGTTCGCAATGAAGTGAGCTCTTACAAACAGCTTCCGCTAAACCTGTACCAAATCCAAACCAAATTCCGTGACGAACGTCGTCCACGCTTCGGTGTAATGCGTTCACGTGAATTCTCAATGATGGATGCGTACAGCTTTGACATTGATAAAGACGGCCTACAAAAGTCATACGACGCAATGCACGATGCTTACTGCAAAGCATTCGATCGCATGGGCCTGGATTACCGTCCTGTACTAGCAGATAGCGGTGCTATCGGTGGTAGCGGCTCTCAAGAGTTCCACGTACTGGCTGAAAGTGGCGAAGACATCATCGCATTCTCTACCGAGTCAGATTACGCGGCAAACATCGAAAAGGCAGAAGCACTAGCTCCAGCCTCTGAAGCAGCGGCACCAACGCAAGAAATGACGTTGGTAGATACGCCAAACGCAAAAACAATCGCTGAATTGGTTGAGCAGTTCGAGCTGCCAATTGAAAAAACAGTGAAAACTTTGTTTGTGAAAGCGTCTGACGAGGTTGATGCACCAATCATCGCGCTTATCATTCGTGGCGATCATGAACTGAACGAAGTGAAAGCAGAGAACCTTCCTCAAGTTGCAGCTCCACTGGAAATGGCATCTGAAGAAGAAATTCGTGAGCTTATCGGTGCTGGTCCTGGTTCTCTAGGCCCTGTTGGCCTTAAACTGCCGTTCATCGTTGACCGCAGCGTAGCGGTAATGAGTGATTTCGGTGCGGGTGCGAACATCGATGGCAAACACTACTTCGGCATTAACTGGGGTCGTGACGCAGAGCTTGGTCAAGTTGAAGACCTACGCAACGTGGTTGAAGGCGATCCAAGCCCATGTGGTAAAGGCACTATCCAGCTTAAGCGTGGTATCGAAGTTGGCCATATCTTCCAACTTGGCAACGCTTACTCCGCAGCGATGAACTGTGGTGTACTTGGTCCTGATGGTAAGAACGTCATCCTAGAAATGGGCTGTTACGGTATCGGTATCACTCGCGTCGTAGCGGCTGCTATTGAGCAAAACCATGACAAATACGGCATCATCTGGCCAGATGCAATCGCACCATTCCAGGTTGCGATCGTTCCAATGAACATGCACAAGTCAGAAGAAGTAAAAGAAGCCGCTGAGAAGTTGTACGCTGAGCTAACGGCAATGGGCATCGAAGTCCTATTTGACGACCGTAAAGAACGCCCAGGCGTAATGTTCTCTGACATGGAGCTTATTGGTGTACCGCATACCATTATTATCGGTGACCGCTCGATGAAAGAAGGCAACTTCGAATACAAGAACCGTGCTACTGGTGAGAAAACGCCAGTCGCAATGACTGATATTATCGAGCACGTAAAAGCTCAACTAAAGTAAGCGCTCGACGAGTTCGCATTTGAAGTAATTTCAAATAATTAGAAAGGGTTGGCTTCGGTCAGCCCTTTTTTATTACTGGGCAACCTTACTACTCCCCTTTAGATCTATTCACTTTGTTAATCTTTGGTTCAGCTTCTTGCTATTAAACTGATTTCATCATCTAAAGGAGGTCAGTTATGGATTTAAAAAGTCTTCTAAACCAAGCACTCAAATCAGACTTACTCAAGCAAGGGGCTGATGCGTTAGGTAAACAAACTAACAACATCAAATCCTCATCAAACTCAAGTAGCCTGAAAACGCTAGGAGCAGGTGCCGTTGGCGGAGGCCTTATCGGTATGCTGATGGGCTCGAAGAAAAGTAAAAAAATGACCAAGAAAATAGGCTCGGGCGCATTAAAAGTCGGTGGTGCTGCTGCGCTTGGAGCATTAGCCTACAAAGTTTATAACGACTGGCAAGCCAAACAGTCCGGTCAAGGTGTTCATGAGACCTTTGACCCCGATGACAGCAAACACAGTGTACTAATTTTAAAAGCAATGATTGGAGCCGCAAAAGCCGATGGCCATGTCGATGAAGAGGAAATGGCCCGCATCGAGCAAGCCCTCGCGGATATGGGCGCAGATGAGCACGTACGTCAACTCGTTCAGCAAGAACTAAACAAACCGCTTGATCCTGCTGAAATTGCTAATCAGGCGACCTCTCCCCAACAAGCGTCAGAAATTTATCTCGCGTCTTTGATTGTTGCTGATGAGCAAAACTTCATGGAAAAAGCGTATTTGCAAGAACTGGCAAAACAACTTCAGCTTTCACCAGAAGTCACTCAGCAGTTAGAAGTACAAATGCAGTGATTAAATCTCGCTCAAGCAACTCCTCAACTTGAGCCAAAACAACTCTGCACTTTGAGTTTCAAATCTGCTGTGTGTATATTGAGATAAGTTATCATTTAGTGGAAAGAAAACATGCAAGTATACGGCTGTTGTGAACTGGTTCGTGAGCTTTATGCTCAAATTGGTAGTGGCGATCAAGCTTACATTCCTCAGGCAATTTCATGCGCTGTTAAAGCGCTGAACGATGTTGCGGCGGATGAGTCTCTGCCTAAAGAAGTGCGTGAAAAAGCGGCATTTGCTGCGGCAAACCTACTGATTTCAGATTTTGAGGATAAGTAATGAATCTAGCGAACTTTGAATCCATGGATCCTGTCATGCTCATGAGCATTGTAAATATGAAGCTACGCGACGACTTCGGTGGTGACTTAGATAAACTGGCGGCTTTCTTCGATATCGATCGCGCGGCACTAGAAGCAAAACTGGCTTCTGCTGGTTTTGACTTTCTTCCAGAAGCAGGACAATTCCGTTAACCCGCAGCAATCACCGCGGGTAACTGAAACGGGGAATAACCAACATGAAAAAGGGCTTGATGATCACTCATCAAGCCCTTCTCTTTTGTCCAATAGACCTTTCGATTAGCCGAATGAAGCCCAGATGACCGTAGCCACAAGAATTGGACATACAAACTTCACATACGCAGGCCATAACTTACCAAACCAACCTTGCGTAAACTCCGGGCAACCTTGCTCAAGCTCTTTGATTTTTGAGTTGCGATTCCATACCCAACCACCAAATAAGCAGAATAAGAGCGCAGCGGTTGGTTGTAGATACTGAGTAGCAACCGTCGCGACCATACCAAATAGAGCACCAAAGTTATAAACAATCACCACACTGAACAAGGCAATGATACCACCTAAAACCCAGCTCGTTGCGCTACGCTTGGTGTTGAAACGCTCGCTCACTAACGCCACTGGACACTCTAACATTGAAATGGAAGACGTTAGCGCCGCAATCGTCAGCAATAAAAAGAACACAATAGAGAACAATTGACCAAGCAAACCTAAGCTATCAAACATCAATGGCAATACGGTAAATACCAACGTATCAGAACTTAATAGAGAGCCATCTTCAGCATAGATTTGAACGCCTTTTTGCATCGCAACAAACATCGCTGGCATCACCACTAACCCTGCAATGAAAGCAACAGCAGTATCTACCATGGTCACGTTCATCGCCATCTTTGGTAGGTTCTCTTTCTTACTCAAGTAAGAGCCATAAATCAGCATTGAACAGCCACCGATCGTAAGCGAGAAGAATCCCTGCCCCATTGCAGCAAGAATCAACTTGCGGTCCCATACCTTTTCGAAATCCGGTACCAAGTAATGCTTTAGCCCTTCCATCGCACCGTTTTGCGTCATGATGTAAGCAAACAGTAGGGCAAACAGAACAAACAATGCTGGCATCAAGCGTGTTGACCACTTCTCAATACCTTGTTTTACGCCACCTTGTACGATAAGAATTGTTAGCACATAAAAAGTAATAGTTCCGAACAAGTTACGTTCAACGCTAAAGCCCTTTAGCCATTGAGTTGCAGCTTCTAACCCCATTAGATCTGTGATTGCACCCAGTAAAAAGCAGATCAACCAACCACCGACAATAGAGTAAAACGCTAAAACAGCGCTTGGTACGCTTAAACCAATCCAGCCCACAATACCGCCGAGCTTTTTACCTGCCGGATGATTGGTAAGCGAACGCATACTATCCACCGGGTTGGCTTGACCATGACGACCAATCGCCATTTCAACCACCAGCATAGGAAATGCGACGATAAGAATCATCACCAAATAAACCAACAGGAAAGCACCGCCGCCATTACTGGCAGCTTGGGTTGGAAAGCCCCAAATATTGCCAAGGCCAACTGCGGCACCTGCGGCTGCTAAGATGAATCCGAGACGAGAGCCAAAATGCTCACGAGGCTGAGAAGAGGTTTGCTGTGTCATACTACTCACACAAAATATCATTGAACTAGCTAACTAGTACACTATAGCAATATTCACTATTCAACAAGAGCACTCCGGTTAAATACTCGACAGTTGAAATAATTCACAGTCATTCAGCTTGTAAATTTTAACGTACATCTCACATTCATCATTCTAAGACCTGGCGACTTTTGTCTTTTCACACGCCTAGAATTTATGATTCTCCCATCGTGAAGTGAGCCGAAAAATAATGAGCTTTGGTGTAAGGAACGAATAGTTCCTCGTGATACTGTGTCGAAAAGCAGAATATTGTGCTTCGCTTTTTCCCCCTTATGTCTATTTATCAGCTAGTTATTACTCTGTTCTCATTTATATCCATGACTCAAGGAGAGGAAAATGAAGGTCACTCTACTTCACGGAGCGATGGTTGCAGCACTCAGCGTCAGCTACCAAGCTCAAGCCTATAACTGCCAAAGCTTACCCGACTGGGACAGCACTGCGACTTATACATCAGGCACTTTAGTAAAAACGCAAGGAGCCGCTTACGAGGCCGCGTATTGGACGCAAGGCAATGACCCTGTTACCAATTCAGGGGCTTGGGAGGCATGGAAAGCGTTAGGGCAATGTGATGGTGGAAGCAACAACCTAGAGCCAACAGTGTCATTCTCCTCTCCAACAAACAACGCACAAATTCCCGAAGGCAGTGCGATCACCTTGCTAGCCAACGCAGCCGACGAAGATGGCCAAATCGCACAAGTTGAGTTTGTTGCAGGCAACCAAACGGTTGCTGTGGTAACTCAAGCACCATTCGAAGCATCTTGGACCGCTATTGAAGGTGTCTCGCAATTGACCGCGATTGCGACCGATAATGAGGGAGCCGTTACCACCACGACGATTTCTATCCAAGTTCAACCACAAGTCGAGTTGCCACCACCTAGCATTTCACTGACAAGCCCATCGGGAACGGAAGCGCTTAACGTGGGTGGGAACCTCACGGTGGCCGCTCAAGCTGATGATATTGATGGTGTGGTCACACAAGTTGAGTTCTTCGTGAACAATCAATCCGTCGCGATTGATACCAGTGTACCTTACGAATATCAATGGACCGCGAGTGCTGGTACACATTCGTTTAAAGCACAAGCGACTGATGACACAAACCTCGCAACCATGAGCCAAGAAATAACGCTTGTTGTTAGTAATTCAGAAACAGGGACGGGCGGATGTGCAGATGCAGTGCCTTACGCGGCGGGAACGAGTTATCAAGTTGGCGACCTAGTTTCTCACTTCAACCAAAAATATCGTTGTGACGTTGCGGGTTGGTGTTCCTCGGATGCGACATGGGCTTACGAGCCTGGTGAAGGGCTATATTGGCAAGATGCTTGGAGTGGCCTAGGTGCTTGTTCGACGCCACCGCAAGTTGCCATTACGGCACCAACGGATGGACAAGTTGTGCTCGCTGGCAGCAATAACGAAATCACGGCTAACGCAAGCGATGCTGATGGCACAGTCACGCAAGTTGAGTTTTTTGCGAACAACACCAGCTTAGGGGTCATCACTCAAGCACCATATTCCGTTACTTGGAACGCCACACTTATTGGCGCTAACCAGCTTAAAGCCGTCGCAACCGATAATGATAACAACACGTCAGAGTCCTTGGTTGGTGTGGAAGTCAGCGATAACGATTTGGTCGTCTCACTGACTTCACCAAGTAGCGGTCAAACCGTCGGCTTAGGCAAAAACCTCGCATTAAGTGCCGATGCAACGTCTTTAACCTCAGGCATTAAACAAGTTGATTTCATGGTCAATGGTTCAGTTGTCGCCACAGATACGACTGCGCCTTATTCTGCGAACTGGACACCAGCCGCAATCGGACAGTTTACCGTAAGCGCTCAAGCCATTGATCTTGCTGGAAGCGCGGCGTTATCTGACGCGGCAGCAATAACGGTGGTTGAGCAAGCAGAGAAACGTCATAAACTCATCGGTTACTGGCACAATTTTGTAAATGGGGCTGGCTGTCCAATTCGCCTAGCGGATATGGCTGATGCGTGGGATGTGATTGATATTGCCTTTGCCGAAAATGACCGCAACAGTGATGGTACCGTGCACTTTAATCTATATTCAGGCGATATTTACAGCGATTGTCCAGCGCTCGACCCAGCACAGTTCAAACAAGACATGGCAGCGCTTCAAGCTAAAGGTAAGAAGTTTGTTCTCTCTCTTGGCGGCGCAGAAAGCACGATTACGCTGAATACCGATCAAGACGAAACCAACTTTGTCTCTAGCCTAACAGGTCTTATCGCTGAGTGGGGCTTTGATGGCCTTGATGTGGATTTAGAGAGTGGATCTAACTTGGTTCATGGCTCGCAAATTCAAGCTCGCCTTGGTCGTGCTTTGCTTCAAATAGAGCAAAATATGGGTGGCGACATGTACCTAACCATGGCACCTGAGCATCCTTATGTTCAAGGCGGCTATGTGGCTTACAGCGGTATTTGGGGAGCTTACATTCCTGTGATAAACGAGACACGCAGCACGCTCGACCTGCTTCATGTCCAGCTATATAACAACGGTGGCTTGCCAAACCCATATCTGCCAGGCAGTGCACCAGAAGGCTCTGTGGATATGATGGTAGCGCAATCTAAAATGCTTATCGAAGGCTTTGAATTGGCCGACGGCACTCAGTTTGCACCACTACGTGATGATCAAGTCGCAATCGGCTTACCTTCAGGTCCTAGCTCGGCAAATTCAGGCCAGGCTCCGACACAGAATATTATCAGCGCACTAGATTGTTTAACCAAAGGCACTTCATGCGGCACCGTTAAGCCAGCGTTCAATTACCCGAATTATGCAGGGGTAATGACGTGGTCTATCAACTGGGATCAGCATGATGGTTTTAATTTCTCAAAACCTGTCGGCGATAAGCTCACCGAGATGAACGCGCAATAAGCTATCAAAGAACAAGCGGGTAAAACGGAAATATCGTCTTGCTTTCATTAATTGTTCAAGTATGTAAAAACGAAAAGAGAGCACAATTGTGCTCTCTTTCTTTATACCATTGAGTTCTACTTTTTGAAGGGTAATTAAATCGTAAATACTCGGTAATCTTTTAGCTCAGGGATTTTCTTCAACAAATCGTCTTCTTGCCCTGCCATGTCATCCAACGAGTCGCACAAGTCTTCTGCTTGTTGCTCTACCTCTTTCGAATGCTCAGCTAAACGCTCTTCTACTTTCGCGCTGAGTTCAGCCATACTCTCCGATAATGCAGTGAGGTTTATTCCCCCCTCTTCCTTCATTTTTTTCGATAAAGCATCCAACGAACTCGCTAAAAACTCTTTATTGAAGATCTCTTGTGCTTTTGCAAAGTCTTCAGTCCACCCTTGTGTCATGGACTCAAAGCTTTCCGCTGGTAGAATGAAATCACCATCTTTGTAGTAACGTGATTCAACATCAGCGAAAAAGTCCTGTACTGCGACTTTGACGTTATCAAACGCGCCAGGTGCGTCTAGGCTTTCCGCGACATCATCGATGATGTCATTTGCAAGCGCTAAACCATCACTCGCCAACTGCTTTGCTTGTGGAATATACGCGTTCATTTTTTCGCGATAGTCTTCAATTGCCGCTTTTTGGTCGGCATTGAGTTCAATTAGCTCACCTTTGATGAATAGGTTGTTATCCTCATCCACGACAGCTTTATCACCTGTCGTTTGGCGAATTTCCAAGCTTTGCCCATCCATACGGACTTCATTATTGATGTCCACACGACACTGCGCTGCATAACCAGTAGCACTGACCATCAGCAATGAGAGTGTAAAAAGCTTTTTCATGTCATTCTCTTTTATTTAACATTACTCGTGTTAAACATAACACTGAGTGATACATGAGATGTCAGCAAACCGTCACGACTTCGTAACAAGTTGTTTTTTCTCCTATTTTCACATCAATCTCATCGCCTTCTTCTTTCCCGAACAACGCTCGACCAAGAGGAGATTTTGCTGTTAAGACAAAGACTTCCTGAGCCTGATATTTAACAGTCAGACCACCAGAACAAGGGCCTACAAAGAAGTGCTTTTCAAGCAAATTCTCATCTGCGAGAACGACGTAAGCACCTACACCAACAGGTGCGCCTTTAAAGTCGCGAGTCACTAGAGCGCGATATTGACGCAGCTCGTCTTCACTCTCTTGGATTCGCATTGCTTGTCCATGAGCAAGATACGCGGCTTCAAGTGCTAACGTATCGTACTTATGCTCGGGAACAGTTTCTTCATCTGTCGCGGCATCAATGGCTCGCAGAGCCGATGCATGGGCCACTTGAAGTTTTTCTTCCAGATGTTGGATGATAATTTGGACTAAGTCAGCTTTGTTCATACTTTTAGGACGCGCGTTTGGCACTCAGGGTGTGTTAATGTACCTAAGTTTACCATCAAAGAAAGGTTTCCCTATTATGCAAAGTGACTCGCTGCATCAAACACTTCAATCCGTATTTGGTTTTGACTCATTACGCCAAGGTCAACAACCTGTTATTGAAGCGGTTATGAATGGTTACTCTGCTGCGGCCATCTTTCCTACGGGTTCGGGTAAGTCTCTCTGTTACCAATTGCCAGCAACCGTATTGCCCAATCTTACGTTGGTGATCTCGCCGTTGTTGGCGCTAATGAAAGATCAGCTGAACTTTTTGCAAAGTAAAGGGATCCCAGCCGCTTCTATCGATAGCAGTCAAAGCAGAGAAGAGTCACAACGCGTCATGGCAGGGGTAAAAAATGGACAGATCAAAATATTGATGATTTCTGTTGAGCGCCTAAAGAACGAGCGTTTTCGTGAGTTCATTCGCCAAGTTCCGATCTCTTTGATGGTGGTTGATGAAGCGCACTGTATTTCCGAATGGGGACATAACTTCCGCCCTGATTATCTCAAGCTACCGCAATATCAACGTGAACTGAACATTCCACAATCTTTGCTTCTCACTGCAACAGCAACGCCCGCAGTTATTGAAGACATGAAACAAAAGTTCGATATTGCCAGTGAACATATTACCGTTACAGGCTTCTACCGCCCCAATCTGGATATCTCGGTGATCCCATGCGAGGAAGCAACGAAACAAGAAGTGCTAAGTGAGCTCATCGCCTCTTCTCCTAAGCTTCCGACTATCGTATACGTGACACAACAGCAGACAGCAGAGCAAGTAGCAAAATCACTAATCCATATTGGCATTAATGCTCACGCGTACCATGCAGGTATGAAAAGCGACATCCGTGAACAAATCCAACAGCAGTTTATGGATAGCCAAATTGACTGTATTGTTGCCACGATTGCATTTGGTATGGGAGTCGATAAATCTGATATCCGCCGCGTCATTCACTTCGACTTACCCAAATCGATCGAGAACTACGCACAAGAGATTGGACGTGCAGGCAGGGACGGGCAACGTTCTGAGTGCATTCTGCTGGGCAATACGTCCGGCTTAACGGTGTTGGAAAACTTTGTCTATGGTGACACACCTGAACTAACCTCGATTAACTATGTAGTCGATCAAGCGAAAGAACATGATCCACAATGGGAGGTAGTGCCACTGCGTTTATCGCGTGAAAGTAATATCCGCCAATTGCCACTCAAAACCTTGTTGGTTTATTTGGAGCTACATAAACTCATTGAGGCAAAATACAGTTACTTTGCGGAATATCGCTTTAAGTTTTTGCAAGATCAGCAATTTATTGTGAGTCAATTTCAAGGCGAGCGACGTCAATTCGTGGAGGCTATTTTCTCCTGCTCGCAAAAAGCCAAAGTGTGGTGCCAAGTTGACCTAGAAGCGTTATGGATGAACTATCAATCGGAACGCAGCCGAGTTGTCGCAGCCCTCGACTATTTTCACCAGAATGGTTGGATAGAGCTAGAGAGCAAACAACTGACCGACGTGTACTCTGTTTTGCCAACCACACAGGGTTCTGATGTTTTAATCCAACAACTGTATGAACTGTTCCAATCCAAAGAAAGCAAAGATATCGAAAGAATTCACACCATGCTGCGCTTGTTCCAGTCAGAGCACTGTTTGAGCTCACAATTGGCGAACTACTTTGCTGATCACAATGCACCAGAGCAATGTGGTCACTGCTCCGTGTGTCGTGGTCAAGTCGCTTCGTTCCCAACACCACAAAATGAGGATATTGAGCCACCTCAAGTAGCAATGTGGGTGCAGGAATTTATTCAGCTCTCCCCTTCAGCTATCAGCAATGATGCTGTCGCCCGCTTCTTGTGTGGAATTAGTACCCCTTTAATTAGCCAGCTAAAAGCTTCAAAACTGTCAGGTTATGGTGCGATGGCCAACACAAGCTTTGAGCAAGTATTAGATCAGGTAGAAGCAGTAAGAGCCTAGAAAAAGCTCAATTGACGCGCTTGGTTCTCGGGCTTGAGCATCACGTTCAAGCCTAAAAGGCGTATTTCCCGTCCGTTTTGGCGCTTAAGAATATCTCTTAGCAAGATCTTGAAGTCCTCAAGCTCTAATTGCGGATGGATATGCTCAATTGTTGTCAGTTGAAAGTCGGCAAATTTGACTTTAATACCTTGTTTAATAATCGATTTATCTGGGCTTGCACGCTCTAAGCGTTTCTCGAGTTCAGGATAAAGTTTATCCTCGATCACTTGCCAACATTCATCATAGCTCGAGATATTCTGGCTGAATGTCCGTTCCACACCGACGGATTTTCTCTCTCGCTCAACGACGACCTCTCGATTATCAATTCCATGGCTACGCTGCCACAAAGAGGCCCCCTGACGACCAAACTGTCTCAGCAATTCACGATAGTCGCTGTTTTTAATATCCTCACATCGATAAAAGCCCGCTTGATGTAGCTTCTCAAGACTCACCTTCCCAACACCAGGAATGTTTTCCAGCGGAAGTGTATCGATAACTTCCTGGACCTTATCTGGCGGGATAACAAACTGACCGTTGGGTTTATTCATATCAGAGGCGACTTTGGCAAGAAACTTAATCGGTGCAATGCCCGCCGATGCCGTCAGCCCAAGCTCATTCCAAATGTCGCGTCGAATAGACTCTGCGATCAACGTTGCGGAGCCACGGCAAGCTGTTGAATCCGTGACATCGAGGTATGCTTCATCTAATGATAGAGGTTCAATGATAGGCGTATAACGCTCGAAAATAGCACGAATCTGCTGAGAGACTTGTTTGTACACGTGCATGCGACCGGGAACGACTAGTAAATGGGGGCAGAGTTGCAATGCTCGCGCCGTTGACATTGCACTACGAACGCCATATTTGCGCGCCTCATAATTGCAGGTGCTAATCACGCCACGCTGTTTTTCATTACCGCCAACGGCGAGTGCAATGCCACGGTAGCTAGGATTATCTCTCATCTCAACGGCAGCATAAAAACAATCCATATCGACGTGAATGATTTTTCTGATTCGGTCTGACATAGCCATTAAACACTGTTCAAAAACACAGTATAAATTAAATCTGCCTTGATAGAAATGAGAGTTTGTAAACGTGCTTTAATCTCGTAACATCACATCAAGCTGATCGACCAACTCTGCCCAGTCTGCGTCTTCTTCAAAGGCTTGTTTGAGAAATGTGGCCTGCGAACTTGTCCAAAAGCTGGCTTCATGCAAAGGGGCTGAAGCTCTTTTGTGTCGATGTTCGTTAATAAAGTCCTTTATCTCTTGAGGAGAGCTGCCGAGGCCTAATTGTTGAAACAATTCAGCCATACCGTGTTGATGCATTTCCATATTTCCTCCTAATTTAACGCGCTTTAGTTTGAGTATATAACCAAATAACAGTTAAGTACGGTGATTAAAGGGAAATGACGTGGCTGTGAAGTCTGCACCGACTTAAGCCTCCGGTCATCCTAGATTAAACGTAGCAAGCAAAGTATAAACTCTCAGAGAAGTAGAGCGAGAAATATAAAAAAACCCAGCTTTAGCTGGGTTATTTTGTATTACTCTTTGGACGATCGATACTTAAGCAATTCGATCTTTTTCCCATGCAGCCAATTTCTCAGCTCGCGCCGCTTCACGTGCTTCACGTTTCTTACGCGCGTCACATGGTTCTGGACAGTTACATACCTTCTCAATACCTACTGCACCAAGACCGCCACAGCTACCCTTCACTACTTTCTTCTGGAAGATGTAGCCAACAGCCATCGCTGCGATTACCGCAACAAAAACTGCAAACGTAATTAGAAATGTACTCATAAGAACATGCTCACTTCTGTTGTTATTTCTTCATGAACGGCTTGTATGCTTCCGAAGCCAGTTCTTTAAAACCATTTTCCGTCTTCACAATCATGAAAACAGGAATATTATTTTCGTTCGCAATTGCCATGCCTTTGTCTTCACCTAGCACCATAAGACCAGTTGCAAGACCATCAGCAGTCATCGACGATTTATCTAATACCGTTACAGACACCACTTTATGATGAATAGGTTTGCCTGTTCTTGGATTAATAATATGAGAGTATCTCACACCATTACTCTCAAAGTAATTACGATAGTCACCACTTGTTGCAATTGCCATGTCCCCTGGCTCAATAATTTCTTGAATTGAGCGCTCATCAATAGTCGGCTTTTCAATCGCAATGCGCCACGGCACGCCTTCACGATTCACGCCTTTGAGACGCATTTCGCCGCCCACTTCTACCATGAAGTTATGAACCCCTTCAGATTGAAGGTAGTCAGCAACCACGTCAACCCCCCAACCTTTAGCAATAGTTGATAAATCGACATACAAGTTAGGAATATCTTTGGACAATTTATTGCCATCAACAGATAGATGATGAATGCCAGTATTGGCTTTGCGTGCCGCTAGCTCTTCATCTGTAGGAACGACATCAGGGCGAGCTTCTGGGCCAAAGCCCCAAAGGTTAACTAAAGGACCGACTGTCACATCCAATGCGCCTAAAGTAAGACCGTTGAGACGAATCGCTTCTTTGACTACGGTTGCTGTTTGTGTCGATACAGTAAATGGCTCACTCGTTTGATGCTGGTTAAAGCGACTTAATTCTGAATCATCACGGTAAGTCGACATTTGGTCATTAACCTCTTCCAGTAAGCGATCAATTTCCGTCTGCATCGCTTTTGGCGTAGGAATACCATCTTGCTCGATATATTTGATGTTATAAGAAGTCCCCATGGTAGGGCCACTTAGATGAATTTGATCTGCTGGCTGCTCACAGCCAGCCAAAATCAATAGAGAAGCGAATGCAACAAGCCACGTTTTCACTTGTTAACTCCCAATGTTGTTGAATTGATATGGGGAATGGGACCGATTACTTAAATCCAATTACCTATATCAACTGTTGAATATTATTTTTACTTCTACAAAAAATAATGGCTAGCTCTTAGAGAGCTAGCCATAGATTCAATCACTTGGAGGGATTAACCACCGAAGTCATCTAGTAGGATGTTTTCATCCTCTACACCTAGATCTTTTAGCATGCCGATAACAGCCGCATTCATCATAGGTGGACCACACATGTAGTATTCACAGTCTTCTGGCGCTTCGTGATCACGTAGGTAGTTCTCGTAAAGAACGTTGTGAATAAAGCCAGTGTAACCATCCCAGTTATCTTCTGGAAGTGGATCAGACAGTGCACAGTGCCATACGAAGTTGTCATTCTCAGCTTGTAGCATATCGAAGTCTTCTACGTAGAACATTTCACGCTTAGAACGTGCGCCGTACCAGAAAGACATCTTACGCTTAGAGTGTAGACGCTTAAGTTGGTCGAAGATGTGTGAGCGCATCGGAGCCATACCAGCACCACCACCAACGAATACCATTTCTGCATCTGTATCTTTCGCAAAGAACTCACCAAATGGACCAGAAATAGTACACTTGTCGCCTTCTTTTAGAGACCAGATGTACGAAGACATGATGCCTGGTGGTACGTCTGGGTTGTTCGGCGGCGGAGTCGCGATACGAACGTTAAGCATGATGATACCGTGCTCTTCTGGGTAGTTAGCCATTGAGTATGCACGGATTGTCTCTTCGTTAACTTTAGACTCGTAACGGAAAAGGTTGAACTTCTCCCAGTCTTCACGGTATTCCTCAGGAATATCGTAGTCTGCGTATTTCACGTGGTGAGCAGGTGCTTCAATCTGGATGTAACCACCAGCACGGAAAGGTACTGATTCGCCATCTGGAATTTGTAGCTTAAGCTCTTTGATGAATGTCGCTTTGTTATCGTTAGAGATAACGGTACATTCCCACTTCTTAACGCCGAAGATTTCTTCAGGAAGCTCGATGTTCATGTCAGTTTTCATAGCAACCTGACACGCTAGACGCTCACCTTCACGCGCTTCACCTTTAGTAATATGGTCAAGCTCGGTTGGTAGGATGTCGCCGCCACCTGATTTAACTTTTACGCGACACTGACCACATGAGCCACCGCCACCACAAGCAGAAGATACGAATACGCCAGCACCGGCTAGAGCACTCAGTAGCTTACCACCTGGTTGTGTAACGATCGCCAGAGAAGGGTCATCGTTCACAGAAATTGTAATGTCACCTGTTGGTACAAGCTTAGACTTAGCGAAAAGAATCACTAGTACTAGTGCAAGTACGATCAGAGTAAACATCACTACACCAAGAATAATGTCCATTGACTATTCCTTAATTGTTGCGGTTTACCCGACTTACAGTTGAACACCAGAGAAAGACATAAAGCCTAACGCCATAAGACCTACAGTGATAAATGTGATACCAAGACCACGTAGACCTGGAGGTACGTCAGAGTACTTCATCTTCTCACGGATACCTGCAAGAGCAACGATTGCCAGCATCCAGCCCACACCAGAGCCGAAACCGTAAACGATAGATTCAGCAAAGTTGTAGTCACGTTGTACCATGAAAGATACACCACCGAAGATTGCACAGTTTACTGTGATCAGCGGTAGGAAGATGCCTAGCGCGTTGTACAAAGGTGGGAAGAAACGGTCTAGTACCATCTCTAGAATCTGTACAAGTGCTGCAATTACACCGATAAAGGTGATGAAGTTTAGGAAGCTAAGGTCCACGCCCTCAACTAACGCGTTCTCTCTCAGAACTAGGTTGTATACTAGGTTGTTCACAGGAACAGCGATAGTCAGTACTACCACAACTGCAACACCTAGGCCGAAAGAGGTCTTAACCTTCTTAGATACGGCAAGGAAAGTACACATACCTAGGAAGAAAGACAGAGCCATGTTTTCGATGAAAATCGATTTAACTAACAGACTAATGTAATGTTCCATGACGTCCTTACTCCTTCGCTTCTACTTGTTCTGGTTTCAGAATACGGATTACCCAGATAAGGAAGCCGATTAGGAAGAATGCTGATGGTGCTAGTAGCATTAGGCCGTTAGGCTGGTACCAACCACCGTTGCTCACTAGAGGTAGAACTTCTAGGCCAAATAGTTTGCCTGAGCCAAATAGCTCACGGAAGAAACCCACAGTGATAAGAACGAAACCGTAACCTAGACCGTTACCAATACCGTCAATAAGAGATGGTACTGGCGCAGACTTCATTGCGAATGCTTCAGCACGACCCATTACGATACAGTTAGTGATAATCAGACCAACGAATACAGATAGCTGTTTAGAGATATCGTATAGGTAAGCTTTTAGCACCTGGTCTACCACGATTACTAGCGATGCGATAATTGCCATCTGAACGATGATACGCACACTGTTAGGAATGTGGTTACGGATCAATGAAACAGAGAAGTTAGACAACGCAGTTACAAATGTTACCGCTAGCGTCATTACAAAAGCTGTTTCTAGTTTAGTTGTTACTGCAAGAGCAGAACATACACCAAGAACTTGTAGCGCGATTGGGTTGTTATCCAATACTGGCGCTAGAATGCTCTTTTTAACGTTTTGTGCACTAGACATTAGTTAAGTTCTCCGTCACGAACTTTTGCTAGGAAAGGACCAAAGCCCTTGTCACCTAACCAGAAGTCAAATGTGTGTTGAACACCATTACTAGTGAGCGTTGCTCCTGATAGGCCATCAACACCGTGCTCAGAACCTTGCGGTGCGCCGCCTTTCACGACCTTAATCGCTGGCTGATGATCTTCATTGTACAATTTCTTGCCAATGAATTGATCGCGCCATGAAGGGTTCTCTACTTCACCACCAAGTCCAGGAGTTTCACCTTGCTCGTAGTAAGTAATAGCAGACACAGTGTTACCATCAGTTTCAACGGCTACAAAGGCATACATCATCGACCATAGTCCTTTACCGTGCATAGGCAAGATAACTTTTTGGACTTCATCTTGGTCTTTTACTAAGTACACCACTGCTGTATTCGCACGACGACGGATATCAGCGACGTCTTCTTCTGGTGTCAATGCGATTGAACGTTCTGCATCTTTTGATGCTTCACGCTGATCGTACGTAGATGCATTACCCTCAGTAAAGTTACCTGTTTCAAGGTCTACCAGACGAGGTTCGATGTACTCAGCAAATAGCTCTGGTACTTTCTTACCGTTCGCGTCAATGCCTGCAACTTCAACGATCTTTGATTGCTTATCTAGGACAGCGTTAGCTTTTTGCTTATCACGCAGACCTACTGCTGCTGTTGATACGATGATTGAACAAACAAGGCTCAACCCGATAACAACACCCAGCGTCTTTTTAATGCTGTCGTTATTACTTGCCATAGCGTGCTAGTCTCCGCTTGATGTTCTTCTCAATCACTACATGGTCGAACAGAGGTGCGAATAGGTTCGCGAATAGAATCGCCAGCATCATACCTTCTGGGTACGCCGGGTTAACTACGCGGATCATCACACACATTGCACCAATCAGGATGCCGTACCACCATTTACCTTTGTTAGTAAATGACGCTGATACTGGGTCCGTTGCCATGAAGAACATACCGAATGCAAAACCACCTAGAACTAGGTGCCAGTGCCATGGCATGTTGAACATTGGGTTAGTGTCAGAACCGATCACGTTAAACAGAGTCGATACTGCAATCATACCGATCATTACGCCCGCAATGATGCGCCATGAAGCGATTCGCATGTAAACGATCATCGCTGCACCGATCATTAGAGCTAGAGTCGATACTTCACCAATAGAGCCAGGGATGTTACCGATGAAAGCGTCCATCCAAGTGATAGGAGAACCAGTTACTGTGTTAACTAGAGCACCGTTACCACCTTGAGCCCATTGGCTAAGAGCAGTTGCACCAGAGAAGCCGTCAGCTGCAGTCCATACTACGTCACCCGAGATTTGCGCTGGGTAAGCGAAGAATAGGAATGCACGACCTGCAAGTGCAGGGTTAAGGAAGTTACGACCTGTACCACCGAAGATCTCTTTCGCAACAACAACACCAAATGTGATACCTAATGCCGCTTGCCATAGAGGTAGCGTTGGTGGAACGATAAGTGCGAACAAGATAGAAGTAACAAAGAAGCCTTCGTTTACTTCGTGCTTACGCACCATACAGAAAAGCACTTCCCAGAAACCACCAACAAGGAATACTGTTGCGTAGATAGGTAGGAAGTAGGTCGCACCTAGTAGCATCTTACTGCCAACCCCTGCATCAGCGGCAATCGTTCCGCCCAGCATTTCAGTTAGCCAGTAGTGCCAGTTACCAGAGATAACTGTCGCTAGTTGATCACCAGCATACATGTGGTTAAGCGCTGCAATAGCTTGGCCACCTGCGTTGTACATACCCCAGAACATTGCTGGGAATACCGCAAACCAAACCATGATCATGATACGTTTTAGGTCAACGCTATCACGAACGTGCGAGCTTTTATTTGTTACGATACCTGGAGTGTAAAAAACTGTTGCTACAGCTTCGTACAGGGCAAACCATTTTTCGTGTTTACCACCAGGCTCAAAATGATGCTCGATGTCTTCAAGAAACTTTTTAAGAGCCATGAAAATTACCCTTCCTTCTCGATAGTATCTAGGCATTCACGAAGTAACGTACCGTACTCGTACTTACCTGGACATACAAAGGTACACAATGCTAGATCTTCTTCATCCAGTTCAAGCGCACCCAGTGCTTGAGCACTGTCTGTATCACCTGCACATAGATCACGAAGCAGCAGAGTAGGCTCCATATCTAGAGGCATTACGCGTTCGTAGTTGCCAATTGGAACCATTGAACGATCACTACCATTGGTCGTCGTTGTCATATTGAACAACTGACCTTTGAATACGTGACCAAGGAAAGAGCGAGTTACCGAGAACTTATTCTTACCAGGCATTGCCCAGCCAAATAGTTCTTTTTCACGGCCTTCACGTAATACAGAAACCTGTTGATGGTAACGGCCAAGGTATGCGTGTGGACCAGTTGCATGTGTACCTGTCAGTACAGAACCAGAAATCACACGAACTTCGCCAGGCATCAGCTCGTTATCTGTTAGGTCATCCAAGCTTGCACCGATTACGGTACGAACTAGACGAGGGTTATTCACAACTGGACCAGCTAGAGACACAACACGATCTGTGTATAGCTCACCAGTTAGGAACAGCTTACCGAACGCGATAACGTCTTGGTAGTTGATGCTCCATGCCACATTTTCTGCATTCACTGGGTATAGGAAATGCATGTGGGTGCCAGCAAGACCTGCTGGGTGAGGGCCATCGAAGACGTGTTCTTCTACGTTAGACTGTGAAGAGCGTGGCAAACTAGTGCCAGATTTACATACGTAAACCTTGTCTTCTGTCAGGGCTGAAAGAATGTCTAGACCAGCAATGAATGCTTCTTGTTGCTCATTAATGATCAACTCAGGCTTAGCTGCTAATGGATTAGTATCCATTGCAGTTACGAAAATAGCCTTAGTAGAAGACTCGATTGCAGGAACCTTGCTAAACGGACGAGTACGTAAAGCGGTCCATAGGCCAGAGTCAACCAACTGAGTCTTGATCACTTCACGATCTAGACCTGAAAGTTGAGCGGCTTCGAACTTATCAAATGTCACCTGCTCTTCACCTGCCACTTCAATCACTACAGATTGAAGGACACGTTTAGCGCCACGGTTAACTTCGATCACTTTACCGGCTGCTGGTGCAGTAAATTTCACGCCAGGGTTCTTTTTATCTTCAAAAAGAACTTGCGCTTTTTTCACTTCATCACCAACGCGGACATGCATGGTAGGACGCATGCCAACGTACTCTTCGCCAAGCAAGGCGACTTTTTTGATGGTCTTACCATCATTAATCACCTGGGATGGAGTTCCTGCGATAGGAAGATCCAAGCCCTTCTTTATTGTAATCATACGCACTTGCACTACTTTTATCGGGAAAAAGATTCTTTTGATTGCGTAACTTTTAGACACGACATCAGTGTCCGGTTTTGATGTTGTTTTAAACATCAAAATCGCAACATCCTATTAAAAATCTCGTCACAAGGAATACGCGAGATTTATCAGGTGCCGTAGTCTAGCATTTTTTAGGAACTTGATGCCATGACCAATCATTAGAATAGAGGGGTTATTTCGGTAGAATCAGGTCTAAAAGGTCAAAGAATAGTCATAACTTTGACCGATCGCACAAATGCCATATTCCATACATATCTTATGGAAAAGTCATATTCATCGCCTGAAATATCCTGCAATTTCCATTCATTTGTTGAAACACTGTTAACACATTTTTTAACCAGAATTTGTGCCACATCAATGCCCCTAAAGAATGTAAAACGAAAAAAGATGGCCTTAGCCACCTTTTCTCTGCACCTTTATATTTTGCGTCTTTAGTGACCGCCACCCATACACATAGGGCTATCAGGAGCGCCATCTTGTTCTCGCTTCCACTCTTCATCAGTGTATGTATGAATAGCTAGTGCATGAATGTGGTTATCTAGCTCATCTGCCAAAATTTGATGAACTTGGCGATGGCGTCCAATCAAACGCTGCCCCGCGAACGAATCACTCACAACAATCACTTTGAAGTGACTCTCCGAGCCTGGTGGCACATTATGCATGTAGCTCTCATTAATCACTTTGAGATAGCTTGGTTGCAGCTCACTGTGTAGTTTCTTCTCTATGATTTCTTGGATCATATTCGTTCCTCATTGATGCGAATTCCATAAGTATATACCTAAGTAAAGCAGACGTGTATCACTCAAACATCACTCTCATTATTGATGCATTTTACGTTCAACTGATTTCAAAGCGCTTGACGCTATGAACATGCCTAGAGAGCGAGCACCACTGAACACGTAAAATTTGACAGCTTTTTGTATCTCGACACGTCATCATTTGCGACAATAACACTTAATTTCTAAATCAACTTACATTTAGCTATGAAAACCGAACTGAATCTTCACGAGCGAAGCCTAACACTTTATCGTTTCCCAAAACGCAGCAATGAAACTCTACAAGCGTGGGATGCCGGTGATGAGTATCTTATTAATCATGTTGAAGAACTTGCTTTGCCAAACAATCAAAACATCCTCGTGATTAATGACAGCTTTGGTGCCCTCTCCTGCTGGTTTTCAGAAAAGCACCATGTGACGCTAATGAGTGATTCTTTCATTTCTCATAAAGGTGTGCAGCAGAACCTTGAGCAAAACCAGTGCAATAAGGTAGCGTTTGCAACCACGATGGATCCCGTACCTTCCAATACTGATCTCGTATTGCTGCAACTGCCAAAAAGTAACCGTCACCTCGTTTGGATACTCAGTCAGTTAAGAAAAGCACTGCCTGCATCCTGCCCCGTCATTGCAGTTAATAAAGCGAAAGACATTCATACTTCAACGCTAAAACTGTTTGAAAAACATTTGGGTGAGACAAAAACATCTCTGGCATGGAAAAAGCACCGATTGGTATTTGCTCAAGCAACGGTTGAACCAACAATTGAAGTGAGCCCTTTCACTACTTGGCGCGTTGATGGCGAAGATATCGAACTCAAGAACATGCCAAATGTCTATTCAGGAGAAAGCTTAGATTTAGGTGCGCGTTTTATGCTGCAGCACCTACCTCAAGACCCATTGATAGATAATGTTATCGATCTCGGTTGCGGTAATGGTGTTCTGTCTGTGAAGTTTGGTCAGCTGAATCCGAATGCTCGATTAACATGTGTTGATGAAAGCTTTATGGCGCTTGAGTCCGCGAAGCAGAACCTGCTAGATAACCTTGGTGAAAATAGAGACATACAGTGTGTTGCAAACAATTGTTTGGACGGTTTTAAACACAACAGCTGCTCTATGATTATGTGTAACCCACCCTTTCATCAACAGCAGGCCATCACCGATCATATTGCTTGGCAAATGTTCTGTGATGCAAAGCAAGTATTAAGTGAAGGTGGTAAGTTACTGGTGATTGGAAATCGTCATCTTGGTTACGACGCAAAACTAAAACGGCTGTTTGGCGATAAGAATGTGAAACTTATCGCTTCCAACAATAAGTTTGTGATTTTACAGGCCACAAAAAATCCTGCTAAATTAAGCGCAAAATAAGCTTTAGCAAAATAGTTAAAAGGAATAATAAAATGAGAAAATTGGTACTTGCGGCTTCGGTTGCGTTGCTTGCTGCGTGTTCAGCGCCTCAACAGCCTCAGCTGAATTTGATGCCAGAAAGCACACTGAGCACCAATCCAATTGTTCAAGGCAAGACTTACAGCTTGACCAGCAAAGATGTACGTGCAGCGCAGTACGTGGCGTTGGTGGATAACGGCCGTTCGAACATTCTTCCTCTTCATGCTAAACAGAATTTACGTATTGCGTTAGAAGAAGCATTAGAGAAGCAGTTTTCATCTCAGGGCTTCCATGCCGATCTAAACAGCAACAATGCAATTGAATTAAACGTTCAAGAAGCATTAGTTAACGTAAAACATTCGGTGATGGAAAATGAGATGGATGCGAAAGTCGTGCTTGAAATCACCGCAGAAACACCAGAAGGCAAGCTGGTCAAAACTTACACAGGCACTGCGAAGCGTTCTGGCACATTGAGTGCGTCTGATGCCGACATTGAGCAAACACTGAATGATGTAGTGACATTAACACTTAAAGAAATTGCCAATGATCCTGAGCTTCGTCAGTACATGCAGGAGCGTTTCTAATGTTACGCAAGGCAATTCTTTCTCTCGCGCTACTCAGCTGCAGCGTTTGGGCTGGACCAAAAGTGGCGTTTGAAACAACGTTAGGTTCATTTACTGTCGAACTGAATGAAGAGAAAGCGCCGATTACGGTAGCGAACTTCCTGAAATATGTAGAAGACGGTAGCTATGAAGGCACTATTTTTCACCGCGTTATTCCAGGCTTTATGGCGCAAGGTGGTGGCTTTAACCAAGATATGCAAATGGTGAAGACTTACGCTCCAATCAAAAACGAGGGTAATAACGGTTTAAATAACGACCGTGCGACGATTGCAATGGCGCGCACCAACGCGCCTGACTCTGCTACTCGTCAGTTTTTTATCAATTTAGTCGACAATGATTTTCTAAACTACGGCGCTCGTCCACCGGGTTATGCGGTATTTGGCGAGGTCACGGAAGGATTCGACATTATCCAAAAAATGGCAAAACAACCAACTACGACGACTCGTGGTATGCGTGATGTTCCCGAGACTCAAATCGTCATCACTAAAGCAACACTACTTAAATAGCCAAAACGATAAGCCCTTTGAATAATCGAAGGGCTTTCTCTTTCAACGGCTTCATTTTATTGGATTGATTTATGTCTTCATTACCTTCCATCACTTGGTTGGAAACGGTAAAAAGTTACCTCGATAAACGACTCATGTGGGTTTTCATGTTGGGCTGCTCTAGCGGCTTTCCGTGGGTACTTATCGGTTCAAATATGTCTGGCTGGCTAAAAGACGCTGGTTTGACCCTATCCGCAATAGGCTACTTTGGTAGTGTCTTTGCGGTTTATGCAATTAACTTTCTCTGGGCGCCACTCGTAGACCGGGTGAAGCTACCAGTGCTCTATCGACTACTTGGACAAAGGCGTAGCTGGATTTTCTTCTGTCAAAGTATTGTACTCGTCGCGACGGTATTTATTGCGGGCGTGAATCCAGCAGAGAACTTGGTGTTTGCGTCTCTACTCGCCTTGTGTATTGCAACCGCATCCGCCACACAAGACATTGCGATTGATGCTTTTCGTATTGATACTTTCCCAAAATCAGAAGAATCTAAGCTGCCACAAGCTTCTGCAATGGCGGTCATTGGCTGGTGGACAGGTTATTCATTACCAGGTTATTTAGCGTTTGTTAATGCTGATAGCTTCGGTTGGAATGGCGTGTATTACGGGATGGCGGTGATAGTCGGCATTCTAATGGTTTTTACGATTTTAGTCGGAGAGCCTAAAACTCAACGCGAACAACTTCAGTCTGCCGCTGAACAACGCCACAAAGAAGTGGTTGGTTCAAAAGTCGTGGCTTGGTTTACTGTGACTGTTGTAGAACCTTTCCTTGACTTCTTTAATCGCAATGGCGTCCGTGTCGCGATTACTCTTTTGCTGTTCGTTTTCCTATTCAAAATTGGCGAAGCGTTTTTGGGCAGGATGTCGATCGCGTTCTATAAAGATATTGGTTTTAGTAACGAACAAATTGGTTATTACTCCAAACTGATCGGATGGGGAGCCACTATCTTCTTTACCTTTGTCGGAAGCATGTTCAACGTCAGGTTTGGTATTGTACGTGGATTAATGATCGGCGGTATTGCTATGTCTGCCAGCAACTTGATGTTTGCTTGGATTGCATCGGTAGGCCCAAATGAGCACCTGTATTTAGCAACCATTATTGTCGATAACTTTACGACTGCTTTCTCAACTGTCGCTTTTGTTTCATTTTTGACGATTCTAACCGGACAAGCATTCTCGGCAACTCAGTATGCGTTGCTTGCCTCTTTGGGCAACTTCGGACGAACGACTCTTGCTTCTTTCAGTGGAGAACTGGTGGACTACCTCAATGACTGGAGCACGTTCTTTGTGCTTACCGCTGTTATGGTCGTGCCAAGCTTGATTATGTTGTACTCGCTACGACATTACTTTGATGCTCTATTGGAAAAAGCACGTCACAAGCACTAAGAAGCGCATCAAAAAACCACCGAATTCGGTGGTTTTTGTTTTGCCGAGATATGAGATAAGAGGTCTATGGGTATAGCCCTTTGCCAAACATATTAAATATACGTGCCACACCTTGAGTAAAGATCATCGGCTCGGTCAATACGGTTAAACACAAGCAATCTTCTCCGGCCTTAGTGTAAGGGCTGTGCTTCACTGACGCGTCTCTAATCATCAAATCGCCCTCTTCATATTGGCCATCCTCATCACTAAACCCACCATGTAGGATCAATGTAGATTCTATGCCTTTGTGCGTATGTTGAGGGATTTGCACATCTTCTCCGATGTACATTAAGCTAACACGAGCATCTTCCCCTAGATCAATCTGAGCACTGAAAACCTTGCCTCCGTAACTTCTCCATGACCCTACAAGGTCAGAGAAACGCGCTAAGGTTTTGGGAAGTTCAAAGCTCTTTCCTGCAACATTCACTGCGGCAGGATCTCGGATAACGATGTTATCTATCGCTGGCTCCGCATTGATAATATCATTGAACATATCGTCGAATTCAGGGACATATTCAGAGGGGATGTCGCTCACGATATTCGCTTGGCTGGCTTCGACTTGGTTCACATAAGCTCGGCACTTGGTGCATGTTTCTAAATGGGTTGCGACCACAAGACCAGAAACTGCATCAATGCTTCCCGAAGCGTATGCTTCTAACAAGCTGTTATCTGGGTGTTTGTTCATAGTTGCTCCGTATGCATTGAATGCCTTAGCTTTTCTACTGCAAGCCTCAGCCTGGATTTTACGGTACCGAGGGGTATATCAAATAATTCAGCGACCTGCTGATGAGGTAGTTCCTCAAGATACACCGCTTGTAAAACGTCTCTCTGATTTTTCGGTAAAATATCTAAAAATTTAACCACCTGCTCTTTCAACATGTCTTGCTCTGGTGAATAGTGATCAACAAGATCTGGTGGATAATATTCTGACGGCCAAATGTCATCAGAATGAATGTGTAACTCCTTACCTTTCTGCTTTCTCAACAGATCAAAGCATAGGTTTCGGATTATGGTGTATATCCAAGTCGATAACGCGCTCTTTTCCCCATCATAGAGGTGCGCTTTCTGCCAAACTGTCGCCATGGTCTCTTGCACCATCTCCATAGCAACTTGCTCATTACCAACATGTTTGTAAGCGAATTGCTTCAGCTTGGGTGCGTAAAAACGGAATACAAAAGCGAACGCGTCTTTATCTCGAGCCTTCACTTTGTCCATGTAATCGTTCCAATCACTGCGCCCCAGTTTTTTTGGGCTATCACTCATCATAATCGGCCTTAATTTTAGGGAGGAGTCATCTCCTCCCATTCGTCCTAATCGGTCACGTCATCAACCAACAAGTTGAAGCCACCGTTGTTCCCATCGTCAATGGCAACCACCTGATACACAACACCATTCATCACATTGACAGGTGCTGAATCAATAGCAACCGTACTTGGAGCGCCTGCCACTGTCACGGTTACATAATAGGTACCTTCAGCGACATATAATCCCTGAACACTATCTTTGTACGCAAAATTAGCAATAGTTGGATCACTTCCATCTATTCCAGCGCTTGTAGTGAGATAAATATCCACCATTTCCGCTACGGGATTCGCCGCCGCGTGTGTCACATTCAGCGTCGCGCTAGTTGCCACTGCACGTCTCATGTCTTCAACAACTAGAGGTTCGATATCAATCGCTGGGCTAACAACACCGACTGCGTAAACACTGTAATCCATTCCGCCCGCAACCATTAATCCGTCAACATCGATAATAGGGTTGGTTGTTGTGCCATCCACGTAAACGTCAATATCGTAAGCGCCAGCATCGAGATCCAAATAACCACGAATCTCTTTGAACGCTAAGTCGGCAAGAGGACCGAAGGCCGCCCCGTTAACGTTGACATCGACGATTGGCGCTCCATCGACAAGATGTCCAACTCTTACTTCAGCTTGGCTGCCCATATCCTCGATTATAGAAGATCCTGAACCATCCAATACCAACAGCTTAACCGGTGACGTGCTATTTGAATCTCCGGTACTGATAGCGACAATCGTCAAGTTTGAATTAGCAGCAAGAGATATTGTGCCCGAGTCAAAAGCAACGCTATCCCCAACAGCAAGTCGAACTTGGTACTCACCAGCGGGGATGTTCAATACGTCTGTAGATGCTTTATATGCAAGATTCATAAGCGGTGTCGCGCTAGCAAGATCAGCCCCTGGCTCAGTGACGTAGAGATCAACGGCAGGAACGCCAGACGCTGCATGAACAACTTGAACATCTAAACTATTGGCATCAGCCATTGAATCGGCGCTGCGAGTCACAACTAAAGGTTCTACTGGGTTTGGTGAACCATTGGCATCACCAACAACGAACACGTTATAATTGAGGTCTGAATCAAGGTCTAGTTCTGTTTTAGGTATTACGGTCGCGGTTTCATCGCCTGGAAGTTGAACATCAACTTGAATGGAGTTCATGCCCTCACGTAACTTCATGTAACCAGAACCCATACCATAATCAACACCTGTCAATGATGATTTATCGTTTATCCACACATTTGCAAGCGGCGCATCAGAAGACGCATGTACTGCTTGCAAATTGGAATACTCGATGGTGTCGCTGTCGGAGCCACACGCCGCCAGTCCTAATGCCGCCACCATAGTTAGCGCAGCTCTGCTAAATCCTTTCATATCCTTGCCTCTTTGTTAGTCGGGGCTTCTATGGCTTCTGTCAGAAATTGCAACGCAGGAATGCAGTTCTCTGCGCCAACGAGCTGTTCGAACAGATTGCAGTCTAAAGGAAGTAATTCAAGCCAGCGCTGGGTCACCCAAGCTGAGTCATCGTAAAAACGATGCTGGTAGAGATTTCCAAGTTGAGGAAACTCTTCATAAACATGGGATAACTGCTTGCTTAAATAGAAGAAATCTGGTGAGTTGTCTGGATGTTGCCAATTTTCTAACCATTCGACCTCTGCATGGCGTAAGCCGTCCGCATCTGCACGAACTCGTTTGACAACAAAGCGTTTCTCACCAGCGACTGTAATACCAAGAAGACCATCACTGAGTGTTTCAAAATCAACGATCCTGACCAAAGTTCCGATAGATGAAACATTTCCCACGTCTTTAGGGTCACCTTCATTACCTACTAGGCAAACTCCAAAACCCACATTTTGTAGGCTGCATTCCTTTACCATTCGCTTATATCGTGGCTCAAAAATGCGCAGATTCATTTTACCTTCAGGGAGTACAACTGAAGTGAGTGGGAATAACATGACTTCTTTCATTCAAACGTCCTCTTTGATTCACCGATACATACGAATCCCTTATCACTCCGATCACTAACGATTTATGTTGGTTAATCGACTGGCTTAAAAAGTCATAAAATCGCTTACGCAAACGATCCAAATCACATATTTATTGCAATAAAATGCAACAAACAAAAAGTTCCGTAAATAAAGATAATTTCGTGACGCAACTCACCAAAAACGTTCAATTTTGCACCCTTTATCACTTTCATTTGGGATTTTTATCGCTATTATTCCCGCCAATTGGAAAGCGCAGCACAGATTGCGTGTTCTGAATCATTACAAACATAGAGAGTCCCCTTATGCGTAAATCACTTTTAGCTCTTAGCCTTCTAGCGGCTACTTCAGCTCCAGTTATGGCTGCTGACTACTCAGATGGCGATATCCACAAGAACGATTACAAGTGGATGCAGTTCAACATCATGGGCGCAATAAATGAGAAAGGTCCTTACGAATCAACTCACGATTACCTAGAAATGGAATTTGGCGGTCGCTCAGGTATTTTCGACCTTTACGGCTACGTTGACGTATTCAACCTAACTTCCGACAGCAGCAGTGATAAAGCTGATAAAGATGGTAAAATCTTTATGAAGTTCGCCCCTCGTATGTCTCTAGACGCTATTACTGGTAAAGACTTATCTTTCGGTCCAGTACAAGAGCTTTACTTGTCTACTCTTTTTGAATGGGACGGTAACAATGGCGGTGTTAACACTCAGAAAGTAGGTCTTGGTTCTGACGTAATGGTTCCTTGGTTTGGTAAAATGGGTCTAAACCTTTACGGCACTTACGACTCAAACCAAAAAGATTGGAACGGTTTCCAAATCTCGACTAACTGGTTCAAACCATTCTACTTCTTCGAGAACGGTTCATTCATCTCTTACCAAGGTTACATCGATTACCAATTTGGTATGAAAGACGAGTATTCTCAAGTTAGTAATGGCGGTGCTATGTTCAACGGTATCTACTGGCACTCTGACCGCTTCGCGGTAGGTTACGGTCTGAAGCTATACCATGACGTATATGGTTTCGAAGATGGTACTGGTCTACCATGGGATTCTTCGACAAAATCTGAGTCTTCAGGCGTAGGTCACTACGTAGCTGTAACTTACAAGTTCTAATTGAATCACTAAGTTTCATCAAAAATGGCGCCTTTCGGCGCCATTTTTATTTGCTTTCCTTTTTTCCCTCATTATCCTTGCAGCAAACCTTTTTAATGAGAGCGTTTGGTGAATATCCTTATCCTCGGTCCAGGTGCGGTGGGCTCACTCTGGGCAACAAAATTTCAGCTTGCCGGACACAATGTTTCATTGTGGGGAAGAAGTTCAGAGAGACAACAATCACTTCAGTTGGATGACACACCCGCAACCGTATTCAGTAATCAAGATATTTCCTCCGTAAATAAAGCGGATCTCATTTTGATCACGGTAAAAGTTTGGCAAGTGGAAGACGCCATTCAGCCTTTACTGCCTCATATCAACGCTGACACGATTATCATGCTGATGCACAATGGTATGGGTACCGCCTCTGGCGTGGAGAAGGCTCTGCCAAACAATCCTATAGTGCTCGCCACAACGACGCACGGCGCATACAAACCAGATAACCAACACGTACTGCATACCGGTCACGGAACAACGCAAGTGGGTGGTTATAATGACAAGGGAATGCAGTGCGCTTTTCTGCAAGATGTTATGCATCATGCCCTTCCAGAGGCCATTTGGAATCCACACATCCGATCTGCGTTATGGACTAAGTTAGCAATTAACTGCGCGATTAACCCACTGACTGCGATTCACCAGTGTAAGAATGGTGAGCTTGCGCAGCCCGAGTTTAAGATACAACTCGAAAGTATCACTCAAGAACTGGTTGAAGTAATGAGTAAAGAAGGTATTGCTATCGAGTTTCGCTCTCTTTTCGATACGGTAATGCAAGTGGTGAACGCCACAGCTGAGAACTATTCTTCAATGAGACAAGACGTATTCCATCAGCGTCGAACGGAAATTGATTTTATAACCGGATACTTGTTAAAGGCTGCCAAGAAACATCGCATCAATACGCCTGAGAATTTAAAACTTTACCAACGCATCAAACAAATAGAACAAAGCTGGACAGAACAATGAGTAAGAAAATCTTAGTGCCAATCGCTCCGGGCACCGAAGAAATGGAAGCCGTCACCGTTATCGACATGATGGTTCGCGCGGGTTATGACGTTACGGTAGCGAGTGCTGCTTTTGATGGCTCATTGACGATGAAAGCTTCTCGCGGAGTCACACTAACAGCCGATTGTAAGCTGGTCGATATCGCTGATGATGAGTTTGACGCCATAGCGCTTTCTGGTGGTGTTGGTGGTGCAGAAATTTTTCGTGATAGCACGGTGATGATAGAAATCCTTAAGCAGCACATCTACGAGGGAAAGTTGGTCGCTGCTATCTGCGCAGCACCGGCGTTGGTATTGCAACACCATGATCTTTTCCCACAATCACTGATGACCTGTCACCCGAGCTTTCAGTCACATATCCCGGAAGAGAAGTGGCGCAGCAAACGCGTGACCTTTGATATCAACCACAACCTGATCACCAGTCAAGGTCCGGGCACTGCTTTAGAGTTCGCAATGGAAGTAATCATTCAACTCTCAGGTAAAAAACACGCATGGTCAGTTGCTGAACCAATGATCCCTCTGCCTACTCTGCATTACCATAAGCTTGGTGAAGAATAATGTTTGACGTAAATGCTGTACGTGAGCAATTTCCCGCTCTAAATCAATCCGTCAACGATACGCCCTTAGTGTATCTAGATAGCGCAGCGACAACGCAAAAACCGCAATGTGTGATTGATGTCATCAGTCATTACTACAGTGCGCAAAATGCCAATGTTCACCGTGGCAGTCATAGTTTAACGGCTAATGCCACCAGCCAATTTGAAGCGGCACGAGAACGAGTGGCAAACTTTATTGGTGCAAACAGCTCTAAAGAGATCATTTGGACACGGGGCGCAACCGAAGCACTGAACTTAATTGCTCAGACTTACGCCCGCAGCACGTTACAACCGGGTGATGAGATCTTGATTAGCGAGATGGAGCACCACGCTAACATCGTGCCTTGGCAAATCGTGGCAGAGCAAACGGGCGCCAAAGTCATAAAAGTTCCAATGACATCAGATTGCCAGTTCGACATCAGTGCATTTGAGGCGCTTCTGTCTGACCGCTGTAAAATTGTTGCTTGTGCGCAAATCACCAACGTCACGGGCACACGACAACCTATCGAAAAAATCACTGAACTAGCGCACAGCGTTGGCTCGGTTGTTGTGATTGATGGCGCTCAAGGCATCGTCCATGAGCAGCTTGATTTATCGGTATCAGATATCGATTTTTACGTTTTCTCAGGTCACAAGCTTTATGCGCCAGCAGGTATTGGTGTCCTATACGGCAAACTAGAGTTGTTAGAAGCTATGCCACCATGGCACGGCGGCGGTAAAATGGTTGAACGCGTTTCTTTCGAGAAAACGACCTTTTCAGCACTTCCTGGTAAATTTGAAGCGGGCACACCAAACGTTGCGGGCGCGATTGCTCTAGCGAAAGCCATTGAGTGGTACCAAGGTTTTGACCATCACGAAGTAGAGGATCATCTCCATGCGCTTCAGGATAAGGCCTACCAAGCACTAAGCGCGTTGGATGACATTTATATTCTAGGCTACCAACCGAACGCCTCTGTACTGACGTTCGTCATGGACGGCGTTCATCACCAAGACATGGCGACGCTGCTCGATCAACAAGGCATTGCGGTACGAGCAGGACACCACTGCGCTCACCCATTGATGGATGCGCTAAATGTGAAAGGCACGGTACGCGTCTCTTTTGGTATTTATAACACGACGAACGATGTGGAAAGACTCATCGCCGCTGTAGAAAAAGCCGTCGACATGCTATAACGCCAACGGTTTGATTTGGAGTAACCAACAAGGTTACTCCATCTGCCTATCCAGAGTCGCCACGCAATTTCTGCCATTTCTTTTCGCAGCATAAAGCGCTTTATCTGCATGCGCATACAAACGTTTGGTGGTTTCATTTCTGCCTATTTCCACCACGCCTACACTCACCGTGACCGGAATTTCAATCTTTTCAAATTCGAACTGACAATTTTGAATATGGGAACGTACTTCCTCTCCTACCTCTTTCGCCGCCGACAGAGAAGTTTCTGGCAAAATAATCGCAAACTCCTCCCCTCCGACTCTTGCGAAAATTTCGTCTTTGACGAGTAAGTGAGAAACCAAATCAGCTAACGTCTCTAAGACATAATCCCCCGCATCATGACCACGTTTATCATTGATGACTTTAAAAAAATCCAAATCAAATAATAACAACGCGGAGTGATAATCCGGAGCTTGGGATTTAATAACTTCTTCTGTGAGCTTTTCGAAAAAAACACGTCGATTGTAGATGTTGGTAAGAGCATCAATTTGGCTTTGATGGCGAAGAAGGGTTTCAACTCGGTGGCGATTGGAGATGTTGCGTGTAAGAATAAGGACAACGCGACGACCTCGGTATTTTATAGCGAGTGGGCAGATCTTGCCTTCGTAGTATAGGTCGCCTCTTGGCCCACTGTTAGCATCTATTCCCTGAATGCTGTCGGCGCACATCTTGTACTCGATCGTCACAATACTGTCTTGTTTCAGTGACCGATTTATCTGTTCGATAAACCAGTCAGCTTTATCTTTCTCAAGTACGCTGTGCAGCGTCTCACCTATCAAACTACTTCCATCGTGATAGGCTTTTTTATCTGTTCCTCCAAAAACATCAATATAGATACCATCTTCACTCAGAATAAAAGTGGGGTCTGGCATTCCGGATAACACGTCTTGCGCATGTTCCAAGGTGAATTGCATATAGGGAGGTTCCTAGCATTTGTATCTAAGTAACCCAATCGCTTCCAAGTGTGTTTCCACATTGGGGAATAGGAGTGAATGGGGCATATGTCTATTATCTAATATAGACAAATTTTAAATACAATTGAGTTTATAAAAACCAAGTGGGCAATATAATGAACCAGGATCAATAGAATGGTTAATTAACGCTAAAATAGTCGACCATTTGCATACTTTTTATCCACATACAAAAAATATCTCAACTCAGATACAAAAAACGCCAAACAGCTAGGCTATTCGGCGTTTTTTAAGAATTGGGAAAATGACTCGTTACACGGCGGTTTGCTTAATCTGCTCTACAATAGCTTTCAAACCATTACCACGCGACGGGCTTAAATGGGAGACAAGCCCCAGTTGATCAAAATAAGCATCAATATCAAATGCTTGAATTTGATCGGCCGTTTTACCGTCATAAGCTGCCATTACCAAGGCAATCAACCCACGGACGATACGCGCATCGGAGTCCGCACAAAAATGCCAAACGCCATCTTGCTCTTGGCTCACTAACCACACCAAGCTTTCACAACCCGAAACGGTAACTTGTTCTGATTTCAGCTCTTCTGGCATTTGTGGCAGCTTTTTACCCCACTGAATAACCTGACGGTAACGATCTTCCCAGCCTTTAAATTGCTGCATAGTCGCTACAATGTCTTCGCTGGTGATATCTGTACCAAATGGAGAAACGGGAAAATCTGTCATGATGCGCTCTTCTTCTAGTTTACTTCTTATATTTTGAAATCAACTTCTCAACGATTCGCGATACCGCGACAAAGCCAAACGTTGCAGTTACAACAGTCGCCGCACCAAAACCGCTAGCACAATCCATACGTTTTGGGCCTTCCGCTGTCGACTTCACACCACACACAGAACCGTCTGCTTGAGGATACTTCAGCTGCTCGGTTGAAAACACGCAATCAATACCAAACTTACGAGCCGGATTCTTAGGGAAGTTATGATGACGACGCAAGGTGTCTTTGATTTTCTTCGCTAGAGGATCTTGGATCGTTTTCGTTAAGTCAGCGACCATGATCTGCGTTGGGTCAACCTGACCACCAGCGCCCCCCGTAGTGATCACTTTGATCTTGTTGCTGCGGCAATACGCCAACAAAGACGCCTTCGCTTTTACGCTGTCAATCGCATCTAGCACGTAATCAAACTCTTTGCTTAAGTACTCATGTTGATTGTCTGGCGTGATGAAATCATCAATCAGGTTGACTTTACACTCTGGGTTGATCAATTTGACACGCTCGGCCATCACTTCAATTTTGCTTTGGCCAACGGTGCCCGTCATCGCATGAATTTGGCGGTTAATGTTCGTGACACAAACATCGTCCATATCAATCAGAGTTAGCTCACCGATCCCTGTACGAGCCAGCGCTTCCACCGCCCATGAACCTACGCCACCAATACCAATCACACAAACGTGTGCAGCGCGAAGAATGTCCACTTCGCTGTTGCCATAAAGACGACGAGTGCCGCCAAAGCGTTGATTGTAGCTGTCAGATGCTGGGGTATCGAGTTCACGCATATTGAAGTCCAGATGATCGATAGAAAAACAAAGAGTGCGATTTATACGCACTCTTTGATGAAATGTCTAGATAAGAGAGTGTTCCTCTCTCTTGGACGACTATTGTAGCTTTTCTGGCGGTAAAGCCCAAGGCGCTTGAGTTGGTGAGTTTTCTAACCCAAGTTTCCACACTCGACCAAAATGCTTGTAGTGCCCTGCTTCCGTTCCTGCTCTCGCACCAATGCCATGATACAGATCCAAATGGTTCTGTTTTACCGCACCACCAGTGTCTAAAACGATCAGCATTCGCAGTTGATGCGCACCACTCCACGTACCATCGGCATTCAGCAGTGGCACTTCCGCCAAGATTGGCGTACCCATTGGTAAGATAGAACGGTCACCCGCGACGGCGGCCATTGGCAACAACGGAATACCAGCCGAGCCTGTTACTGGCGCTTCTGCTTTTGGCGCAAAGAAAACGTAAGAAGGGTTTTGCTCCAACAACTCGCGCACTGTCGCATCGTCGTTGTCCATCACCCACTCTTTGATTGCTTTGAGGGACATTTTTTCACGCGGGACTTCACCACGTTCAATCAAAATGCGGCCAATGCTGACGTAAGCTTTATTGTTTTTACCCGCGTACGCAAAGTACTCCAACGTATCATCATCTTCAAAATGCACGTAGCCACTGCCTTGCACTTCCATCATAAATGGGTCGATACGATTAGGCGCGTAACCTAGCACCAAACCTTGTCCATCTAGTGCTCCATTGTAGATCTCCGCGCGAGTCGGACAATCTGATGAGCAGTTTGGCTTGCCATAAACTGGGTACTTAAAAATGTCGTTTGGTGTATGACGCAGTTCCATCACGGGAGAAAAGTATCCGGTAAACAGCACATTACCTTTTTTATCACCACCACCCAATTGCGCGGCTTGAATGCCAAACGCACTCAACGCACTGGTATCTCCGCTCTGTTGCGCCCACTCACTTAATCGTTGATATAGCGGTTGGTACATCTTCGCCATGGATGGTGACTTTATCACCACTTGCTCAGCTTGCTTGTTAAATTCAGTAAAATCGCGTGGTTTGTTAGACTCAACCACATCCACTTGATTGAGGATCTGAGGAAACTCACCATCAAGATATTGCTGAGCGCGATCATTTTGTTGAGCACAGCCAAAGAGTAGGCTCAAAGAGATAATAGGAAGGAGTTTTTTTAACACGTGTCTTTTCCGTAAAAGAGAATAGCAAAAGGATGGCAAACAAATGCATACGGTGCAATTGAAAAGCAACGACAAAATGTTTCAACGCTAAGCCAATCCGTTTACTCGTTGTGAATTCATTCAGTTAATGCAACATGATAGCAGCGGAAGAATTACGGAATTGTCCGGATTATGTTTGAAAGTAAGATTTACTGATTGAGAGATGAAGTTGTGATCATCCATGTGACTCACAGACGCAAGAGATCTCTGCTTAAAAGACAATGATAAAAACGACTATCTTACCGCAATCCTTGCACGCCCCTCTAAACGGAATACAGGTAGATAATGTGCATTGGCATCCAGCTTCATTTCTGCATGCTGCTTACCCACAAAATTGAAGTGCCGCTCATTTGAACCCACTCGATACGAAAACGAATCCCCATCGAATTCAAAACTGGTCGCCACTGTAGAACCATTTACAGTAACACCGCGCTCACTCAACACAAATTCTTCACGAGCATAAGGCGCAACATCTTGCTCAACCCAGCGGCCATAAATAGTCGATTTAGGAATAGGCGGATTAATGGTTCGAGTAATCAAATCACTATACAGCATGCACACGACAACGGTTCCAACTATCGCTATAAGCATAAGAGAACGCTCTAGCCACTTACGAAGCATTGATTTAGATGACGTTTTTGACAGGTTTGAAGCAGTGATCGCAGCATTCTTATTAACAGCAGAAGACATGAGGTTCACGTATTGAGAAAAGACGCGCTCATTGTAACTCTCCCCTTCAACGGGACCAAGAACCTACCTTAATATGTTTGTGCTTTATTCCAAAATTTCACCTTGCCACCAAGTGAATAAAAAGGCATTATTTTGACATAATTAAACAAATGGATGGCTGTAGTGAAAATTCGTAGTACTGCTCTCGTAAAAGGATTCCGTCAATCAACACCTTATGTCAATGCTCACCGCGGAAAAACCATGGTGATCATGCTGGGCGGAGAAGCCGTCGCACACAAAAATTTTGGCAATATTATTAATGATATCGCACTCATGCACAGCCTCGGAATCAAAGTCGTGGTGGTGTATGGTGCACGTCCTCAAATTAATCAGCTGCTAGAAAAACAAGACCTCACTACGCCTTACCACAAAAATATCCGCATTACGGATGAATCGGCTTTATCTGTTGTTATGCAAGCTGCCGGACAACTTCAACTTGCGATTACTGCGCGCCTATCAATGAGCCTCAACAACACTCCGATGGCAGGCACCCAGCTCAATGTCGTTAGCGGAAACTACATCATTGCTCAGCCACTCGGCGTTGATGATGGTGTGGACTATTGCCATAGTGGACGCATTCGCCGCATTGACACCGACGCGATTAATCGCACGCTAGACCAAGGCTCTATTGTGCTACTTGGCCCCATTGCGAGCTCCGTGACTGGCGAGTGCTTCAATTTATTATCGGAAGAAGTCGCCACCCAACTAGCGATAAAGCTGGGTGCGGATAAGCTGATTGGTTTCTGTTCAGAACAAGGTGTCATTGATGACAACGGTAATGCTGTCGCCGAGTTGCTGCCAATTGAGGCGGAGCATGTCATCAAAACGCTTTCTGAAAATACGTCTCCTGACCTAGATTACAACACTGGGACACTGCGCTTTCTTAAAGGTTCTATTGCCGCTTGCCGTGCCGGAGTACCTCGTAGCCACTTGATCAGTTATAAAGTAGATGGAGCCCTAATTCAGGAGTTGTTCTCTTTCGACGGTATCGGAACCCAAGTCGTTATGGCGAGCGCTGAACAAGTGAGGCAAGCCAATATTGACGATATTGGCGGTATCTTAGACCTCATTCGTCCTCTAGAAGAACAAGGCGTACTCGTTCGTCGCTCTCGAGAGCAGCTAGAGCAAGAGATTGGAAAATTTACCATCATCGAGAAAGACGGCTTGATTATTGGCTGTGCTGCCCTTTATCCATACCCAGAAGAGCGCAAAGCTGAGATGGCTTGCGTAGCGATTCACCCTGACTATCGTGATGGGAACCGAGGTTTGTTACTGCTCAACTACATGAAACACCGTTCTAAATCCGAAACCATTGATCAAATCTTTGTCCTCACGACACACAGTTTGCATTGGTTCAGAGAGCAAGGTTTTTACGAAGTCAGTGTCGACTATTTGCCCGGAGCCAAACAAGGGCTATATAACTTCCAACGTAAGTCAAAAATCTTAGCGCTAGATTTGTAGCTTAACCTTAAATCAGGAAGAGAAATTTAAGGTTCCGCTATACCAACACCTCAAGGTGCGGGATTCAGCTCATTGACGCTCAATCCCGGACATCAAGTTTGTTTTGGAGTAAGGCCTCACATAAATCCTGCTTCGAGCTAGCGAGTCATCATATAAACACCAACTTAGAAATACGCAAACCATTGCTTGATTTTCGTTCCAATTTTATCTTTTAAATATACATTTGGTTGGCTATACTCTGCTCGCTAGTGATTGGTTTTTAACCAATACGAATGGATCTAGGTGATGTAATGTAGCCTTCACCCTAAAATACTGGGCAATTGAAAAACTAGTTAGCTCCGTATTGCACACCAAGGACAGTTGTTAATCTGACTTTAAATAAGCCGAGACGAGCACTGTTATGAGAACAATCATTTGTAATTCGCTTCAAAGCTTCTGGGATATGGCTGACAATCAGTTTTTAGAAGGCCTAGACGTCCACTGTGTTTTCCCCGTCAATGATGCTATCCGAGATTTTATTCTTGCTTATCAACAGCAATACAAAATACGCAGCGTGTCTTTTACCAACGCGTTCGCAAAACATGCATAAAAGAAGACCGAGCCATAAGCTCGGTCTTCTTGTTTTAGTTAGTAAGCCGCTGTACTAATCCACTCGCACGAGTGGTTTTCACCTTAATGCCTCGCTTCAGAACATTAAGTTCGGCGTAAAGAGCTAAACGCTTTTTCGCGCGGGTAATGCCTGTGTAAATCAACTCACGGGTTAATATCGGGCTAAAGTCTGGTGGCAAAATCATCAGGGTGTAATCAAATTCACTGCCTTGCGATTTATGGATGGTCATAGCGTAAGCCGTTTCATGTTCAGGTACTCGGCTTGGCAAGACCGATTTCACACTGCCGTCAGGTAACTCGAAAAAGACTTTCAAACGCGGTTCTTCTTCTGTGTCATCTCGCATGCAAATACCAATATCACCGTTATACAAACCTAAACCGTGATCATTACGCGTAACCATGACGGGTCTGCCGTGATACCAAATTTCATCCTGAACTTGAATGAACTTGCGCGCCGCGAGCGCTTTCTCGATGCGTTGGTTTAGCCCAGCCACACCGAAGTCACCCTCACGGATCGCGCACAGCAATCGGCATTGGTTGAAGGTATCTAACACCGCTTTGGCTTTGTGCGTTAGCGACTCTGGCTCTCCGGTTTTAGGATCAGTTTCCTGTTGTCCAATGCGTTTGAGATAACGACCGTATTCCTGTACCAACGTCTGCATCATTTGGTTGTAATGTTGACTACTTAGTGCGAAATGTTCGATATCGGAAAAGTCACGCGCCCAGACGTTATCTACGCTCGCAGCAGAACCGGAGTTAACCGCTTTTGCCAACTGACCAATGCCTGAGCGAGCGTCAAATCGGTAACTCTTTTGCAGCATACATAAACTATCGGCAATGCTAGATGCACTGTTACCCGTATGGGCTAAAGTATCGAAACCCGTCAGTTTTGCAATGGCTGACGCCTGCTCTTTGCCATAACCCAATGCATGGAACGAACAGATATCACCCAACACTGCCCCTGCTTCAACTGAAGCAAGTTGATCTTTATCACCTAGCAAAATCAGCCGCGCATGTTTCGGTAAGGCATCAACCACTTTGTACATCATTGGTAAATCGACCATCGACGCTTCGTCGATAACTAAAATATCCAAATGCAGTGGATTTTGCTTGTTGTGACGAAATTCTGCGCTATCAGGAATCGCGCCCAGCAACCGATGCAAGGTGCTCGATTCAGTCGGAATTTTGGCTTTTAGCTCCGGAGAAACTGGCAGCTCTTGCACCGCTTTACCAATGGACTCGGTTAATCGCGCCGCCGCTTTCCCCGTCGGGGCCACCAGCTTAATGGTCAGATTTTTCTCGTGCGTTGCCTGTTCAATCAAAGCAGCAAGTAATTTGGTTACTGTCGTCGTTTTACCCGTACCTGGGCCACCAGAAATCACAGCAAATCGACGGGTTAACGCAACTGCCGCCGCGACTTTTTGCCAGTTCACGCAAGCCGAGAGTGGTACGAGTTCATCCAGTGTTTGCAAATCTTGAACCTTGCGCGCATTGCTAAGCACGGAATCAATGGCGTGCCAATCCAACGATTCGCTTGCGACCACATCAAGGTGGTCACACACCAATTGTTGACGCAACACTTGGTTGCTGCTTCCCGCTTCTACTGCTTTGCCCAACGCGTTAAACAGAAAATGGTATTGGCGTGCAAACAAATGGTTGAGCAAGTCCGATAATCGCGCTAACTCTTGCGACTGCAAGTTCACTACAGCGCCCAACTGATTGAGCTTTTCCGCCAGTGTCACTTCATAATGCCAATAGCGGTGCAGATACAGACGCTCACCATCGAACATCAGCGGCAAGGCTTCTCCTTGCGCGCCAACCACGCTGGAATTTTGTAATACTTCAATCCAGTCTATGCCTTGCAACTGTGTGTTGAGCGCCAATGCCGACTCACCAAACAGCCCTAGATTACTGGCTAAATCCGTAGATTGCCCTTGTGCATCGAACAGAGACAGACAGATATGTCCTTTGCCAAGCTCACTACTGACAACACCAGCGATAAACGCCAGTGCTTGACTATCCGACTGTTCATCATGCGTTTGAGAATCAATAAAACAGGCAAATTGATAGTCGAGCTGACGAATAGCACCTTTGTGCGCCAAGCGTTCTAGCACTACCAATAGGCTATCTTGGTCAGAATGAAGATTGTGATTTGTCGTCATTAAAGTAGCTCCATCTGCCCGGCTTGAGTTGAGCGCGTTTCAAGTGCTTGACCATCAATCAAACGATCCATCTCTTGTAAGAACTCGAAAGTTGGTTTCGCGGCAAAAATGCCGTGGTCACTCTGCCCATCCATGCCGCGCAAGAACAAGTAATACACGCCACCGAAGTGCTGCTCATATTGATAATTCGCCAATCGGCTGTGTAGGAAACGATGCAGTGCTAACGCATAAATCTGGTACTGCAGATCGTAGCGGTGATCCGCCATGGCCGATTGCAGAGCCTCACCATGGTAGTGCGTCACATCGTCGCCAAGATGATTCGATTTCCAGTCAAGCACGTAGTATTTACCTTGATGTTCAAACACCAAGTCGATAAAACCTTTGAGCATGCCTTGCACGGTTTGGAAACCTAAATCCCCCGCTTTCGCCGACAACGGATCGTGACGTTGAATGACTCGGTTTAACGCCGGCGCAGACAACACTTCAATCGGCAACAAAAATTCCATCTCCACCAAACGTTGCGACGGTGCTTTTTGATTCAGCAGCAAAGACTTACCATCCAACGGCGTTGCGAGTACGGTATCAATCAATTGTTGTAAAATGGGCAACCACTCTTCATCGAGCTGTTCGCTTTCCATCAAACCAAGGATGATTTGTGTATTCTCTTCCGTCGTGGCTGGCTGAGTAAATTCAATTTCCTCAAACAGGCTGTGCAGGAACGTACCCGGACGCGCACCGCGAGGGAAGGTAAAAATAGAACGCTCTGGCTCCACCAAATCCGCTTCGTCTTGCTCTTCAGATGAGTCGATATCAAAACCCGTAATCTCAATCGTGGCATCATGCTCGGCGTGATGAGAGCCTTGCTTGACCAAGCCAGAATAACTGGTGATGCGCCAGTTTCTGTCGATAGGGTTTTGCAGCTCTTTCGCGCTAAGATCGTGTATTTCTTCTTGTGGCGCTACGTACTTGTCTTCGAGTTGCTGCGGCGGATCGGCCACAACGACACAATCAAGCTCGTCTTGTTGCTGTGTTAAACCTTGGTGCAAATCGTTAATGCCACCTTCTTGACCATTCTGAATCAAATAGCCAATCGCACTGCGGTGTACGCCAGTTGGCTCTTTGGTCGAACGACCATTGCGCAAAGGCGAGGCTCCAATAAAACACGCATACACAGCACGCGTTAGTGCCACGTATATCAAGCGTAAGTCTTCCGCCAAACGCTCTTTATCCGCTTGCTTCATGGACGCATCGTTGCCAGTGATATCCAGTACCGTGCGGTCATTGGCTGCATCGTAATATTTGGCTTCGCTGGCTTCTCGATAGCTGAACACAAACGGCAGAAATACGAGGTCATACTCCAAGCCTTTTGATTTGTGAATAGTTACGATCTGCACTAAGTTACGTTCCGATTCTAAACGTTGGATTTGGTCATCACTGCCACCCAAACCGTTTTCCGCATCACTGATAGACTGAGCGAGCCAACGCAGCAGACCGTGGTCGCTATCCAGTTCATTACTGGCTTGTTGAAGCAGTTCACCGATGTGCATTAAATCGGTAAGTACTCGCTCACCATTCTCACCTTGTGAACTCGCACCTTCTTCTAGTAATCGCTCGGCAATATGGCGTTTACTGATCACCGCGCGCAACATCGGCAGCACACCACGTTGAAGCCAAAGTTTGCGATATTCTTTGAATTCGTTTACGGCGTTTTCCCACACAATTTCATCGTTATTAAGTGCATCCAAACTTGCTGCGTCGAGGGCAAATAGCTCAGAGGCAAGACTTGCACGCAGCGCACGGTCATTTTCTGGAGTCAGCACCGCTTGCAGCAAACGCTGTAAATCCTGCGCCACCGAACTGGTAAACACACTGTCTCGGTTAGACAGGTACACGCTGGCAATGCCTTGATCAGCCAACGCTTGTTTGATCATTCGACCTTCACTACCTGTTCGAACCAACACCGCGATATCGCCCGCTTGAACCGCTTTCTGTTTTTCGCCATTCACCAGACACGCTTGCCCCTGTTGAGCCTGCGTCAAAATAGTTTGGATTTGGCTTGCGGTCGCCTCTGCCATTCGAGTCAAATACTCGCCTTTGGGTAGCGGTTTATCGTCCGCTTCTTGCAACCAATAGGTCAGCGCGGGTTGCTTTTGGCCACCCATAGTCCAAATGCGTTTTTCGGCATTGGGACTGTACTTAACGGGTAAGAACGGAATATCCGAATCATAGATAAATGGACTGTCTGGCAAAGCAAATACTTGGTTTACCGCCTGCACCATATCTGCGCTAGAACGCCAGTTGGTTCCTAACGTGTAGTGGGCACTTACTTGGTTACGTGCTTTGATATAAGTGAAAATGTCTGCGCCACGAAAGCCATAAATCGCCTGCTTGGGGTCACCGATCATAAACAAACCACATTCCGGGTTGTTCAGATAAATACGGCTGAAAATACTGTATTGAAGCGGATCGGTATCTTGGAACTCGTCAATCATTGCGACAGGGTACAAAGTACGAATACGCGCCGCTAAAAGCTCGCTTTCGTCCGTATCGATAGAAGCAGAAAGTTGTGTCAGCAAATCATCGAAAGAGAGCCACTGTTTTTGATTTTTCGCGTTGGCCAGCATCACACGACAATGCTCAATCGCATGCGCAAGCAGTGGCGCTTTTAAGCTGATTGGATTGGCAAGAAATGTTTCAATGGCTTCAAATACCGCATGCTGCGGCGCACTGCCTTTCGGTGTTTTTTCCAACAAGACGTTTTGCGCGAATTTCTCCAGCTTGTCTGGATAATCGTAACCTGTAGTTTCCGTTGCCGCCCAAGCGTTTACCGCCTCCAACCACGTCGGCAGAGACTTTTTGGTGTAGCTGCGTTTGTTAATATCTGAATCTGAAATCAGCGTTAAGAAGTCATCTTGGCTTTCTCGCCACTGTGCTTTTAATTCATCAATTTTTTTCAAATTTTCAGTATGAAGATCAGCCAAACTACCTTTCATTGCAGGAACAGAAAGGCTTAACGGCGCACCGGTTAAGTAATTGCTGATGTCAGACAACAACGCAGATGGAGAGCTCCATAGCTGGCGAATTTCTCCAGCCAAGGTAAATGGCAACGGGTAAAAGTTGCGGCGCCAGTAATCGGCTACAACTTGCGATTTTAGGTGACTTTCATCGGTCACAAACTCGTTATTAAATCGGCTGCCAGATTCAAACGCATTTTGCGTTAGCATACGTTGGCAAAAACCGTGAATGGTGTAGACCGCCGCCTCGTCCATCTGACGCTCTGCCTGCAATAAAATTTCTGCGGCTTGCTTGTGATCGTCAAACTCATTAAGCAAAGGTTGGATCACCGGATCGGAACTCTGTCCACGCGCAAACGCGATTCGTGCGTCATGGATCCTTGCCCTGATACGATCGCGCAATTCCGCAGTTGCCGCTTCGGTAAAGGTTACAACCAGAATTTGGTCGACCGTAAGCGGTACGCGATGTCGAGTTTCCGCGCTGCCATGACCAAGCAAAAGACGCAGATATAAACCTGCAATAGTGAAGGTTTTACCTGTACCTGCTGATGCCTCGATTAACCTCGCACCGTGCAGAGGAAACGTCATCGGTTCTAGTGGCGTTGGTTGAGGCTGCTCTGTGCGGTCTAACGTATGTAGAGGGCACTCTGCACCTGACATTTGCTCCATAACGCTGAATCTCTCCGGATTATTTACTAGGACGTATCACCTAATAAATGTGATCTATAGTTAAAAATTCTATTAATATGTTTAACAAGTTGGATAATTTAGAGCTTTGTGAGATCTTTCTCACGGTTATCCATAAGACGTACCGTTAGTATGCGCCCCACGAGATAAGCCAAACCTTTTTGGCGGCACAACTCAAATGAATTAAACAAAAGTATCATGGTCCCTCTGACCTTGTGGCCGTACAGCGAACGCCCTACAAAAAATAATGATTTTCTGGCGGCCACTCTACTCTTCCTTCTCTTTATCCAACTGTCTTTATTACGCTTTTACGTCATCAGCGTCTTGAACCGCTAAGCGCGCACCTTGCAAAACTAATGCTGTCAGCAAACGAACTTCTGAGGCCAACTCATCATTCCAAGCAGGCCAAATTCGAGAGATGTACGCATTATTGCCTTCGCCCGGGCTCATGAAGCCATCATTGAATGCGTCAGCCATTTTCTTCAAAGATTTCTCTTCGTCATCGACCCACTGACCACGGCTAAAGCCCGCTTCAACACAAGCCAACGCCGTTTTCGGGAAGTAAGGCAAAGGCTTAGTCATGCCTTCGAAGAACAAGCGAACTAATTCAGTCAGTAGCTGTTTGGCATACTGCGCATCGGCAATGTCTGGGTAGATCAAATGCAGCGCGCCTTCTTTACGATCGTAGCCAATCAGATGAGTTTTCTTGGCATAACCCGACGCCGACATGGCAAGGTGATCGATCCACGCTGCAAGGTAATCTTGCGCTCGAATCTTACCGCTTCGGTAGCGAATCAAACCGGATTGGTAGCATTGAGTCAGCCAACCAGTCAGGCGAACGTTTTTCTCTTCGCCTTCATTTCGCTCAAACAAGGAATCAAACGTCAGGTCGATTTCCAAATCGTCTTGAGGCGCACCAGATAAAAACGCCAGTTTATCCACCAGCTCTTCCGCCTGAACTCGGTTGGTTTCAAATTCGATATCACCAAACGCCCCCACCGGCAGTTTGCCTTGCGCGCGCTGTTGACTCATAAAGTGTTTAAGCACCTCTGTTTTTTTCTCTGGCTGCATCAATGTCGTTTCAAGCAAGGTTTCTAACAGCTCATCACGCATTTGATAGCTTTCCAAACCACCTAAAACAAAGGGTTCGTCGTCTTCCATCACCGGCAGTGGCGGTTCAAAGGTTACTTTTAAACGACGATTGAAAAAATACTGCACCGGTAAGCGCCAGAAACGTTGCAACTCGACTAAGTCGAGCTCAAGTGGGAACGTCGCTCCTAACAGATAGTCGTCTAATGCCCGATTAAAATCACGACGAACATAGCCTTGCGATTGACTACTTTGAGTCAATGCCGCTGGAATCCACTCTTTCGCGTAGCTGGCGTGCATGCCTTGGAACGCACTTGGGCTAAACGGCACCATGGCGTGGGTATTCACCAACGCATTTAATAAGTTGTCGCCAGACTCATCAACGGGCAACGCTTCATCACCACTTAAACAATAGTTTTGGTGACAGTATTCCATCAGCTCAGAAACCAGAACCGAAGGCACTCGCTCGGTGTTGTCTTGGATTGAACGGCCAACATAACTGATGTAGAGCGTTTGCTGTGCAGACAACATCGCTTCGAGGAATAGGTAACGGTCATCATCTCGGCGCGAACGATCGCCCGGTTTGGTTCTTCCCGTCATCAAGTCAAAACCTTCCGGCGGCATGGAACGCGGGTACACGCCGTCATTCATCCCCAGTAGACAAACGGTTCTAAACGGAATAGAGCGCATCGGCATCAGAGTACAAAAGTTCACTTGACCAGCCAGGAAGCGCTGGCTGACTCGTGTGCCAGATAATTTGTCTTGAAGGTATTGGCTGATGATCGACGGCGATAACGCATCATCAAATGCGGCATCAGCTAATTGCTCTTTGAGTTGGCTGAGCGTATCGCGAATGGATTTGAGCGCCATTTCGCCTTCTAACTCAACTGAGAAGAAATCATCCAGCAGTGAAACCAAAGTCTCTCGCCAACCATCAATAGTCTGAACATAAGAAAGTTTGCTGCGATAAGTGCTAATTTGTTGGATAAAGTGTGCCAACTTACCCGCAAGCTCTGCACCCATGCCTTGCACTTCGTTGTACGGAGACAAACTGCCTTGCTCGGTTTCAAACAAACCTGCGGATTCTGGCATCGCGTAGCCGAGCAACATGCGTTGAATACCAAATTGCCATGTGTTTTGACGGGTTTCCGGCAGTTCAAATTCGCGTCCGGTATTGGCATCCAACCCCCAGCGAATTCCCGATTCCTCAACCCATTGTTTGGCTTGTAAGAAATCATCTTCGCTGAGTTCAAAACGCTTTAATATCGCCGGATTTTCCAGAAGTTCGAGTAGTTCTGATGCCAAACAGCGCGTATTGGGTAAGTTCACCAACTGCATAAATGCGGCCAGAATTGGGCTCTCTTGATCGGCGGTTCGGTCAGAAATCGAATATGGAATAAAACGCTCACCCGGTGCGTTACCAAAAACCGCCTGAATCGCAGGGCTGTAAGCGTTGATGTCCGCGACCATCACGATAATATCGCGCGGTTTTAACGTTGGGTCAGCATCGAACATCGCCAATAGTTGATCATGCAGCACTTCCACTTCACGCATAGGGCTGTGACAAGCGTGTAGGCTCAGTGATTTATCACCCAAGCTAACCACTTGTTTGTGATGACTTTTTTCAATCTGTTGGTCATCTTGATGTTCTTCAAGATTGAGAATATCCGCTTGCAATTGATGGAGCAGACTGTCGCGCTCAACATCAACAAACGCTTCAATTTCATGAGATTCCAGCTGAGACAAGAGGTACATATTGTCGCGTCCGAGTTTACCCATGGACGCCAACAGACTGTTTCCGACCACATCGGTGTGCAGCTCATCGATCACATTATCTTCCAGTGAACCTTTCAGTTGCTCAGTTTCACCTTGCGCTTCCGAGTGATCGTCCTGCCACACAACGTGCTGACGATGTTTCGCCGCCAAACGAGCCAGATACTTGCGATCTCGAACTTCACCCCAGTAATAGCGACACGGGTTGGTGAACATCAGATGCACGTCGATATGCTCACCAATTGCTTTTAGCGCATCCATATAGCGAGGCGGTAACGAGGAGATACCAAAAACAAACAAACGCTTAGGTAAATGGTCAAAATTGCCGTTAAAACTCGCTAACGTGTCGATAAAATGCTCATAAAGGTTGGCGCGGTGATATGGAGACTGCCCTAACGACACAGTGTGATCATACAACGCTTGCCATAAGATCGGCTGCCACGGATGCTCATCTTCCAGCTCTGGCACACTCAGCCCAGCTTCCCAACTTGCGATCCATTCCGGACGATACACCAAGTAACCATCGAAAATATCGGCAATTTTCTCAGCCAGCTGATACAGCTTAGAGTGGTCACTGTCATCTTTGAGGTACTGCGCTAACGGCGAAAACACCTCTTGGTCGAGAAGCCCCGGTAGCAGATGCATCAGCTTCCACGTCATCGCTTCTTTGTTAAACGCACTGCGCTTGGGCACGTCTGGCAACACCTGCGTAAACATTTCCCAAATGAAGGTAGCGGGGAGCGGAAAATCAATGTTCGCGGCAACACCAAACTCTTTGGCCAATTCCATTTTTAGCCACTGGGACATGCCCGGACTTTGAACCAGAATTTGTTCTTTTTCGAACGGGTTTTCCAGTGGACTGATTCGAATCAGTTCGACAAGGAGTGATTTGAGAACGTCAACTTGGTTGGAATGATAAACAGTAAACAAATTGGGAATACCGAGCGCCGATTGAAACTGTTAGCTAGCTTAGCACAGCCCCATTTAAACCCGCAGTGATCTCGCGTTCGGAACAAACAAAAGGTTATATGTCACTCAAATAGAGTATGAATCTTCTGAATTTTCACATGTCAATCAAGTCTGACACTTCCATACAAAATGTGACATTCGTCGCAACCATTCCATAATAAAAAACACTGTTTTATACTCTCTCTACCCATAATTTATAAACAAACAAAAAGTATGTTTCGCAAACTGTCTTCCAACAGCGCTTGGCTGATTGCTTTTTTTGCTTGCTTTGCAGTGTATCTGTCGATCGCTTGTTATCCTTTTGTGTTGTCTAACAATCAGAATGAACCGCTAACCTTGTTGCAAGGTTACTATTTGGTTTCGACTCAATATGGCTGGCTGGGCTTGATCGCTCTTCCATTTATGTTGTTGAGTTTATTGCTCTCTTTTCTACCGACTCGAGCATTCAAAGGCATCGTGGTCGCTATTGCGATCTGTCTATTGGTCATGTTTAAAGTCGATATCCTCGTTTTTCAGCAATACAAACTTCACATCAACGCCCTATTAATCCGTATGTTTTTCGAAGGTGGCGGTGATGTCTTCGATATTTCTTGGATGAGTTGGCTAATCTTCATCAGTGAAGTTGCCGTTCTGGTGATCGGGCTCGCCTGTACCGTTTGGATGAGTAATCAACTGGCAGAAAGCCGAGCTAAGTTCGTTTTGATCAGCGTCTGGTTTGCTGTATTGCTTAGCACGCAGATGATTCATGCGTACAAAAACGCGCTTTACGACGATGAAGTCAGTCAGTTTTCGAATAACTGGCCACTTTACTACCCGCTGACGGCTCGTAAATTTATTTACAAACACGACCTAGTGGATGAGAACATTGCATCGAAGAATCGCGTAGAGTTAACCAACATTGAACGTAGCTCACTCAACTACCCACTTGCGCCCATTCAAGTGCAAAGCAAAGAGAAGCAACCCAATGTTTTGTTTATCTTAGTTGACGCGTGGCGCTACAGTGATGCGACGCCGGAAGTCATGCCAAATGTCAGCAAATTCGCCGAAAAAACAGTGAATTTCACACAACATATGAGCGGCGGCAACTCAACTCAAGCAGGTATTTTCAGCCTGTTTTACAGCTTGCCAGCAACCTACTGGGAAAGCTTTTACGCAAGCCAACGCTCTCCTGTTTTTATGGATACGCTGCAAGCAGAAGGCTACCGCATGGGCATTTTTGGCTCGGCACCGCTCACCAGCCCACCACTCTCTCGCACAGTATTCAAAAAAGTGTCGGACTTGACCTTGAAACAAACTGGGGAAACAGCAGTCGAGCGCGATCAGCAGATCACAGACAAGTTCATCGAGTTCCAAAAGCAGGACAGCGACAAGCCGTACTTTGGTTTTCTGTTCTACGATGCCGCCCACGGCACGGTGTTTCCTGAACCTGAATTTGCGAAATTCAAACCATACTGGGAACGCGTTGACCACATTTTGCTCAACAACGATTTTGACGCTTCGCTTTACCACAATCGATACAAGAACTCGTTGTACTACATCGATAGCTTGATTGGTGATGTGCTGAAAAACGTCGACTTAGACAATACCATTGTGGTGATTTCATCTGATCATGGTGAAGAGTTTAATGACCATAAGATGAACTATTGGGGCCACACGGGTAACTACAGTGACGTACAAGTGCATGTGCCTCTTTACGTGTACATGCCAAATCGTCAACCAGAGCAAATTGATTACCGCACGACCCATTTTGACGTCGTGCCAACCATGATGAATACGCTGTTTGACGTTCAAGGCACAACGAGTTCATACAGCGTTGGTCATAACTTGTTTGATAGTTCTGCCCCTCGCGATTGGTATATTGCTGGCAGCTACTACAACTATGCATTGGTCGGCAAAGAACTGATGCTTGTGGTCAACCCTGGCGGGCACTCTCAGCAACTGAATCGCCAGTTAAAAGTCGAGAAAGAACAGAAAGTTCCTGTCGATATCATTCGTCATTCTCTGGATGAGATGTCGCGATTTTACAAAAAAGGCTAGCGTCCAACATCGACGCCGATTGAAATAAAAAAGCCTCTTGGTTGTAAGACCAAGAGGCTTTTCCCTATCTGCTATTTAAGCGTGATGCGCGTGCATCAAGCGTGGCTGAATCAATAAGTTGTTGATGTATTGTAAAGCCACATAAGAGACAACAAATGTTGCCACAATCAACTCAAGGCCAGCTAAGCCGCGCACTTGTTGAACATAGTGCGCAGCCAATCCTTGCAACTCCATCCAATTCGCCATTTTAAACAGCGCCGTCGCACCGATCACCATCGGGAAAGTGAACGCCGCATAGCCTGGGCTAAATGGCAGTCTAAGCAATTTAAAGAATGCGAGGTAAATGATGGCTGTCATCAATACCGCGATACCAAATAGCATAGCGATGATCACTGGTGATGGTGTCGCTGTGACCGTTAAGTACCCTGCCAATGATAGACTTGCTGGCGCTGCCATGATTGCCATTGTTGGTTTCGCTGCATCCGGAATTTCATGGGTAAACATGAAACGGTAAATCATCATCGGCAACATGATCGCGTACGCCACCATACCAAACATCAATGCGCCTTGTGCCACTGGTGCTAACATCGGGTTGCCAGAGAAAGACACATCCGCAACGATGATACCCACTGGCGGTACAAACCAACTAGGAACCATGTGATGTAATTCAAAATCTTTGGCGCGATGGTAAACAAAGCTCACCAAGAACACGATGTGCAGAACCACTGCAATCAGCCAAAGCACATCACCAGCCAATGGGTAAAAATGGCCGAGAGAGTTCGATACCACCATAGTGCCCATCGCAAATGTCGGAACCACGCTGCCCACAACCGGATGAGCAAGATCTTGTCTCAATAGATGGTTATGTAGCAAAAACTTGGTTGCCAATATAACCAACAATACGCTCGCAATACCCGCACTAATCCACTGTCCGTAGCCATGTAATTCGGCGAAGTTTTCCCAACTCCAGCCTAAGCTTGCAATACCAAGAGCCAAACCCGCCATCGGAGTTGGTGCTCCCATTACTTTTGCTTTTGTTCTTTGAATCATGATGACCTCAACCAGACTCACTCTTGATGGAGCGTATAATACGCTTGCACTTCGTTCTGATATATCTAATTATTTAAAACAAACGTTCAGAATTACTTAACGGTGGGGTATGGCAAGTCACATTTCTCTTAAACAACTGAAAGTGTTTACGACGATCACGCAGCACAAAACGCTCACAGCAGCTTCTGATAGTCTCTTTTTATCGAAAGCCGCAGTGAGCATGGCACTCTCAGAATTAGAAAAGCAGATCGGCCATCACTTGTTTGATCGTGTTAATAACCGATTGATTTTGAACCAAGAAGGTCAAAAACTACTGCCACTGGCGGATGAATTACTCAACCGAGCCAAAGACATCGAGAGCATTTTCGATGGTGACCAAGCGCTATCGGGCCAACTTCGCATTGGTGCCAGCGACACCATTGGCAACCAAGTTGCGCCCTATTTGCTTAGCGAATTTCGTCAGCAAACGAACCATCGTTCTCAAAGCCTGTTCATTTCTAACTCTGCACAAATCTGCGACATGCTGACCGATTACGAGTTAGACATCGCCCTCATTGAGGGCAAAACACTTCACCCTGAATTGCAGTCCACCCAGTTTAGCGAAGATGAAATGTGCGTGATTTGCGCGCCCGATTACCCAGCCGCGCACGAAGGGCCAATAAACTTAACCGAGCTAGAAAACAGCGAATGGATATTGCGAGAGGCAGGATCTGGTTCACGCGAATTTTTTATGCGCGTTGTCGCGCCGCGCTTGGAACATTGGCATGAAGCTTTTCAGCTCAATACCACCGAAGCGTTGATCAACTCAGTATCGGCGGGGTTAGGCTTGGGCTGCTTGTCACGCTTGTCTGCTGAACCTGCTATTCGTGACGGTCGCGTGCAACTGCTCGACATGCCTTTGGATATGAAACGTCGCTTCTGGTTACTGGTTCATAAAGAGAAATACCAAAGCCCACTACTCAGAACGTTTATCGAATTTTGCCAAGATTGGGAACGACCAAATAACCTTTATCTAGAGAATACGCCCTCCAAGTAAAACGGAGATAGTTTAAATGCTGGTCAGTTAGTTGTACGTGTCTCTCATTCTTAGGCTTGTCGCTAGACTTAACTGGTCAAAAACTGTATAAAAAGCCAGTATCAATACACCAAGTTAGGGGACCAACCATGGCTGTAATCGTCAAGTACGTGGTAGAACGCAATGGAGAAGAGAAAATGACTTTTACCTCTAAAGCGGAAGCTGACGCATACGATAAAATGCTAGACATGGCAGACGAACTATTCACGCTGCTAGGTAAAAGTGAACTTCTAGAAGACGAAGGTAAGCAAGAAGATCTTGCGATGTACCTCGCTCAAAACAAAGAAGAAGTGCTTTACGCACTGGGTGCAAAACGCAAACCGGCACCAAAGAAAGCAAAAAAGCTTGAATCTGTAGAAGAAGATAAGCAAGAAGACGCTGCATAAGCCTCTCATTTGTTAAAGAAACGCCGCATCATGTGGCGTTTTTTGTATCTGAAGGCACACATCATCATGGAAAGATCGCCCTTTCTTTCGAGCACAGATACGACAAATCGCCTTCTTTCATTTCAACAAACACCCGCTAATTGACCACCTCACAACCACATTTCTCATCAGACAGACATATCTCCCAAAAGACAAAAGGTATCCATCTACAGACTTTATCTATTTCCCCTCTTTAAACTCCCTAGCACTCTCATTATGATGGCTGACAACTTAATTATTTCTTGTCAGTGAACAGACGAGACACAAGACTCAACACATGGAGATCAACTATGGCTTTCTTTTCTCTAGCCTTTGGTACAGCGACTAAAAACCGCGATGGCAAAATCATTGAAGCGTTTTTTCCAAACCCAGTTCTTAACCCAAATGAAGAGCTTGTTAACGCACTAGCAGCAGTAGCCGGTTACGAACAAGGCAACCAAGCTATCGAGATCTCTGCTGCACAAAGCGCAGAACTTGCGGCGGCTTTCGAAGCAAACGGCGATGCAGCAAACGCATCTTTCGCAACCAAAGCAGCAGAATCAGCACAGCCGCTTGTACTGGTTATTCTAGCTACGGATGAACAGCCACAATCTGTTGCTGAAGGCTTCCTAAAACTTCAACTTATCTCTAACCGTCTAGTTAAGCCACACGGCACAGTACTGGATGGCATCTTCGGTCTACTACACAACATCGCATGGACTAACGAAGGCCCAATCGACCTACCTGAGCTGGCTGAGCGTCAAATCGAAGCTCGCCTAGCTGGCCGTACGCTAAGCGTAGATTGCGTAGACAAGTTCCCTAAAATGGTGGACTACGTGGTTCCAACTGGCGTTCGTATCGCAGATACTTCTCGCGTACGTCTTGGTGCACACGTTGGCGAAGGCACAACGGTAATGCACGAAGGCTTCATCAACTTCAACGCGGGTACTACTGGCGTGAGCATGGTTGAAGGTCGTATCTCTGCGGGTGTGGTTGTTGGTAACGGTTCAGACATCGGTGGCGGTGCATCTATCATGGGTACACTATCTGGCGGCGGTAAAGTGGTGGTTTCCATCGGTGAAAACTCTCTACTAGGCGCAAACGCAGGTCTTGGCTTCCCAATGGGTGACCGTTGTACTATCGAATCAGGTCTGTACGTAACCGCTGGCTCTAAAGTACGCATGCTAGATTCTGAAGGTCAAGAAGTCGAAGTGGTGAAAGCACGCGACCTTGCTGGTGTTTCTGACCTACTGTTCCGTCGTAACTCTGTGACAGGTCAAATCGAGTGTCTTGCAAACAAGAGCGCGGTTGAACTGAACAGCGAACTGCATAAAAACAACTAATAAGAATACCTAAATAACCTCGAGATGCTTGATTCAGCGAGGCTGACTTGGCTTGCAGGCGCGGCAACGAGTTGAAGATCTAGTTAATCTAAATCAAAGCTCGTTAACAAAGCATGAAAGCCAAGACAACTCGCCCTTTGGGAGCGTGTCACTATCACGATTCCCGCGTCAAATAACTTGAAAATAGCGAGCTATTTCACTTCGTCATTTTCCTTGAACTCGTATCAGTGACCACGCTCTGAACTGAGCATCTTGAAGTCATTTAGGTATTGCAGTGAATTAGCCCTACGAAAAATCCCCCAGCAGAAAACTGTTGGGGGATTTTTTAGCTTAAAGCAAAATGTGTGGGTGCTGGTTACTGATTTAAAAAGCTGACCGCTTTATCTGGGAAGTCAGTAAACAAACCATCCACCTTCACTTGGTTGTAGTACACATCCATCATGCCCTCAAAACTGTCCGTGTACGCTGGAATGCGTCCTGGATCGGCACGGAACGTGTATGGATGAACTTGTAAACCAGCGTCTTTTGCAGACTTCATCAACGGCTTGATGATGATATTGTCTTTGGTTGACTTATCATCCACCAGCATCGGCTTCCAAGGTCCAATACCTTCGGCGTAACTCGCCACTTTCTTCATGCCGTCGGCTTCGAACATCCAATCATAGCTGTATGGCGTTGCTGTATCGCCTTTGTACACCATAGTTTCGTTCCAATCTGTGTAAGCCATGAGCTGAACGAGCTTTAAATCCATGTCCATTGCGGGCATCAACTCACTGTTAATGCGTTGCAGTTCGTTCGCATCAAAACACTGCAGGTAAACTTTGTCGTCTTGCGAGTCGTAACCGTACTGCTTCAAGACTTTAAGCACCGCTTTAGAAATGTCCTTACCTTCATGACGATGGAACCAAGGCGCTTTAATTTCTGGGTAAATACCGATATCGTAACCCAACGTCTTGTTAAGTCCTTGGATTAGCTCAATCTCTTCAGCAAACGTCGGCACGGTAAAATCCGATTTCCACATTGGGAATCGTGTCGGATAACCAGCGACCTTATTACCTTTGTCATCGATATTAAAGCCTTCAGTTACTCGCAAGGATTTGATTTCCGCCAGTGTGAAATCAATCGCGTAATAACGGCCGTCTTTGCGCGCACGATCAGGAAAACGCTCCGCAACATCCGTTACACGATCGAGATAATGGTCATGCAACACGACCAACTGGTCGTCTTTCGTCATTACCACATCTTGCTCTATGTAGTCAGGTTTCATTGCGTAAGCAAGCGCTTTGGCTTCTAGCGTGTGTTCAGGCAAGTAACCCGATGCGCCACGGTGTGCAATTACAAGTGGTTTTGCAATCGCACCAGCTGAGAGGCTAAGTGCTAAAAAAGTAAGACATACTGACTTTGTTTTCATTGTTATTTCCTTGATAAAGCGAAGAGGCAGTATTCCACTGCCTCTTTAAATAAATATTACGCTAGCGCTTCCTTTTCGCGCTCTTTTTGCTCGTGGTGCGCACGCTCACCTAAGAAGGCGTACATCAAACACACAATAGAAGTAATACAAGAACCCACTAAGATGATAAAGCCACCATCCCAGCCAAAGTGGTCTACCGTGTAGCCCAGAATCGCGTTTGCGGCAACTGCCCCACCTAAGTATCCAAATAAACCAGTAAGACCAGCAGCAGTACCAGCGGCTTTCTTCGGAGCGAGTTCAAGTGCGTACAAGCCAATCAGCATAACCGGACCATAGATTAGGAAGCCAATTGCAATCAGCGCCATCATGTCCACCATTGGGTTACCAGCAGGGTTAAACCAGTAAACCATCACTGCAACGGTCACTAGCACCATAAATAAGATGCCAGCAGGTGCGCGACGACCTTTAAACAGTTTGTCTGAAATCCAACCACACAATAACGTGCCTGGAATGCCGGCCCATTCGTATAAGAAGTAAGCCCATGAAGATTTATCTACCGAGAAATCCTTCGCTTCTTTTAGGTAAACAGGTGCCCAGTCCAGTACGCCGTAGCGAATTAGGTAAACAAATGCGTTTGCAATTGCAATCGACCAAAGCAGCTTGTTGTTGAATACATACTTAAAGAAGATTTCCTTGGCTGTCATTTCTTGTTCGTGCGACTTGTCATAGTCATCAGGATAATCGTCTTTATACTCTTCGATCGGTGGCAAACCACAAGATTGAGGCGTATCGCGAACCGTCATCCAAACAAACACAGCAACCAACGTGGCGAAAAATGCAGGAACATAAAATGCAGTGCGCCAATCATCGTTAAATGCCCACAGGCCAAGAATAAATAGTGGACCAATCAAACCGCCACCCACGTTGTGTGCCACGTTCCAAACCGAAACGATCTCACCACGCTCTTTACGTGACCACCAGTGCACCATGGTTCGTCCACATGCGGGCCACCCCATGCCTTGGAACCAACCGTTCAAGAAAAGCAAAATGAACATCGCAGTGACGCTGCCAGTCGCCCATGGCATAAAGCCAAAGCAAAACATCACTAATGCAGACATCAACAGGCCGCCACTTAGGAAGTAGCGAGGGTTGGAACGGTCAGATACGCTGCCCATTAGAAATTTAGAGAGACCATATGCAATGGAAACAGCTGCCAGCGCGACACCTAAGTCACCGCGGCTAAAGCCTTGCTCGATAAGATAAGGCATCGCCAAACTGAAGTTTTTACGAACCAAATAGTAACCGGCGTAGCCAACAAATATACCGATAAAGAGTTGCCAACGGAGGCGAGAGTAGGTGCTATCGATACTGCCTGGGGACAGACGATCAATGTGCGCCTTAGGTTTGAATATTCCAAACATAGGAACCTCATTATTTTGTATGCGATGGTAAAAAACACAAAAGGAGCGAACGAAACAAAAAAATCTTCGTTCGAAAGTTCATGAATTGTATTGAGTTAGGATTTTATTTCTGTGACAAATGTTGCACATGAATTAAATATAAGTAAATACAGTAAATTAGAGCGTATTAATTAGACCATCGTTCAACTTTACTCATAATTAGTTAATATGAAACTGATGTTTCAACCTCTCATTTGAGCATTCCAATTCGAAACCAATGAAACAAAGGCTCGAATAAGAACACAAATTAACCGTAAAAAGGGTGTTTCACATCCATCCTTGTTACGCGACACCACTAAATAACTAAAAAGATGAAAAATGTTCGCGCTTAGTATCAAACGAAATAACAAAACTAATGTTATCTGAACTCAAACCTAGACAGTGATTCACGAACACAAGACATAAACCGCGTTTATTTTCCTCTCCATTTTCATAATTAACACTAATTTGGATAACAAGTTCCTCTCGAGATATAAACATAGCAACGCATTTTCTTATATCACCGCTAGTCCTTGATGTACTTGACCTCGCCTTACCTCTTTAGGGTTAATTACTACGCAAAATCTGAGTAATAAATCCCCAAGCACGTAGCAGCTTCACAAAACTCCTCTTACCAGTTGTGCATTCTTTTTCACATCGGTAATTTGAGCGCTTCCAAAACACACTTCGTAGCAAAGAAGTTCTTTTCGTTGTTTTCTTTTTCGATTAAAAGATGCGCCATTTAACAAAAACGAAGACTTTGATTAACAATTTTATGCTCAAACGCTCATTTTTAACGCGCGTTTGTTTTCGCAAACGTTTATATGTGCACAATAGTATCGTGCTAGACAGGCAAAAATGATCAAAGGACTTTTAACATGACAACGAACAAACACCCCTCTCTGCTCGGAGAATGTTTGGCCGAGTTTATCGGTACAGGACTACTTATCTTCTTCGGCGTAGGCTGTGTCGCAGCCTTAGTTCTAACAGGCGCATCATTTGGACAATGGGAAATCAGTATTGTATGGGGCCTAGGTGTCGCCATCGCTATTTACTGTACTGCCGGCGTTTCAGGCGCGCACATCAACCCAGCGGTAACCATCGCACTCGCTATGTTCCATGGTTTTGATAAGGCGAAAGTGGTGCCATACATCATCGCCCAAATGCTTGGCGCATTCTGCTCTGCTGCGTTGGTTTACAGCTTATACAGCAACCTTTTCACCGACTACGAAATCGCACATAACTTCGTCCGCAGTAGCCAAGATGCACTAGCAACCGCTGGTATCTTCTCAACCTATCCACATGCTTCCCTCTCTTTCTTTGGCGCTTTTGCTGTGGAATTCGTTATCACTGCCGTGCTGATGTTTGCGATTTTGGCTTTGGGCGATGAAAATAACGGCGCTGCACGAGGTGCAATGAACCCGCTGTTAATCGGTATTTTGATTGCCGTGATCGGTGGTTCTCTTGGTCCACTAACTGGCTTCGCGATGAACCCTGCGCGCGACTTTGGACCGAAACTGTTCGCTTACTTCGCAGGCTGGGATTACGCTCTGACAGGTGCTAAAGACATTCCTTACTTTATCGTGCCTTTACTTGCTCCGATTGCAGGTGCGTGTTTTGGTGGTTGGTTGTATCCAAAAGCGATTGCGGCTTACCTTCCACAACAAGGCCACGGCTGTACAATTCCAAACCAATGTGAGACGGAAGAAGAAACAGAAGAAGCTAGAGCTTAAAACTGACGCAACTCGAACATTTACTAAAATATAAATAACGAAACAAAAGGATTCTTACCATGACTGAGCAAAAATACATTGTTGCCCTAGACCAAGGTACGACAAGCTCTCGCGCAGTAATTCTTGATCATGACGCGAACATCGTAAGCGTCGCACAGCGCGAATTTACTCAGATTTATCCAGAGGCAGGTTGGGTAGAACATGACCCAATGGAAATCTGGGCAACACAAAGCTCTACGTTGGTAGAAGCTCTAGCTAAGTCTGGCATCCGTAGCGACCAATTGGCGGCTATCGGTATTACTAACCAGCGTGAAACCACCATCGTCTGGAATAAAGAAACAGGCAAACCCGTTTACAATGCGATCGTATGGCAATGTCGCCGTACTGCTGACATCTGTGAAGATTTAAAAGCGCGTGGTCTAGAAAACTACGTACGTGACAACACAGGTTTGGTACTTGACCCTTACTTCTCAGGTACCAAAGTGAAATGGATTCTGGACAACGTTGAAGGCGCGCGCGAAGACGCAGAAGCAGGCAAGCTGTTGTTCGGTACCGTCGATACTTGGTTAGTTTGGAAGATGACTCAAGGCCGCGTTCACGTGACCGACTACACTAACGCATCGCGTACCATGCTATTTAACATCAACGATCTATGTTGGGATCAGAAAATGTTAGATGAGCTTGGTATCCCAGCATCTATGATGCCAGAAGTAAAACGTTCATCGGAAGTTTACGGTAAGACTAACATTGGTGGTAAAGGCGGTACTCGTATTCCTATTTCTGGTATTGCTGGTGACCAACAAGCTGCGCTTTACGGCCAAATGTGTGTTGAAGCGGGTCAGGCGAAAAACACTTACGGCACGGGTTGTTTCTTGCTAATGAATACGGGCCAAGAAAAAGTCACTTCGACGCACGGCCTACTGACAACTTTGGCTTGTGGTCCGAAAGGTGAGCCTGCTTATGCGCTTGAAGGTGCCGTATTCATGGGTGGTGCTTCTATCCAATGGCTACGTGATGAATTAAAAATCCTAAACGGTGCGGAAGACTCTGAATACTTCGCAACCAAAGTGGATACCTCAAACGGCGTTTATGTCGTGCCTGCCTTTACTGGTTTAGGCGCACCATACTGGGATGCCTACGCACGTGGCACGATTGTCGGCCTTACTCGCGGTGTGAACTCAAACCACATTATCCGTGCGACTTTGGAAGGCATCGCTTACCAAACTCGTGACGTACTGGATGCTATGCAAGCCGACTCAGGTATTAAACTTGCGAATCTTCGCGTCGATGGCGGTGCGGTAGCGAACAACTTCCTAATGCAGTTCCAATCCGATGTATTGAATACAGAAGTACACCGCCCTCAAGTAACAGAGGTTACCGCTCTTGGTGCAGCCTACCTTGCAGGCCTTGCCGTGGGTTACTGGGACAGCATTGACGAGTTGCAGAATAAAGCGGTGCTTGATCGCACCTTTGAGCCGCACGATGATGAAGAAAAGCGCAATCGTCGTTACAAGGGTTGGAAACGCGCAGTGAAATGTGCGCAAACCTGGTCTGAGCTTCACGACGAAGAAGATTAATCTCACCTCCATACGAAAAAAGAGCGCCATTTGTGCGCTCTTTTTTGCGCTTTGCCCCTGATTCCTGAACTCGCTTACTTCTCACAACGCGCAAATTCGAGCACAATAGAGCTTCGAATTTGAAGCATTGGCCGTTACCAATGCACAAGGGAGTGGTAAGTGAAGCAAATACCTCGACACCAACAGATTGTTGAGTTGGTGAAAAAACAAGGCTATGTCAGCACGGATGAGTTGGTAGAAAGATTCAATGTCAGCCCACAAACCATCCGACGCGATCTTAATGAACTCGCCGACGACAACAAAATTCGTCGTTATCACGGTGGTGCAACCATCCCTCTCAGTTCTGAAAACACATCTTACAACACGCGTAAAGCGCTCAACTTCAATGAAAAAGATGTCATTGCAGACGAGGTGGTCAAGCACATTCCTGATGGCGCGACTCTATTTATTGATATCGGCACCACACCAGAAGCGGTTGCGCGAGCGCTCAATAAAAACCATAAACAGCTACGCGTGGTTACCAACAATATCAACGTGGCAACCATTCTCTTCCCCAACCCAGAGATCAAAGTCATCTTAGCAGGCGGTGAAGTTCGAAGTCGCGATGGCGGCATTGTTGGAGAAGCCACTCTCGACTTCGTTAAACAGTTCCGTCTCGACTTTGGCATTCTTGGCATCAGTGGTATCGACTTTGATGGCTCGCTATTAGACTTTGATTACCACGAAGTCAGGGTCAAACAAGCGATCATCGACAACAGCCGCAGTGTATTTCTCGCCGTCGACCACACCAAATTTGGGCGGAATGCCATGGTGAAGCTAGGCAATATCGCTCAGCTCAACATGATCTTTACCAACAAGCAGCCACCAGAAGAAATCTTGTCGATTTTAAAAGAAGCTTCAATTCCGCTTGAAGTCGTTGAAGCGAACGAGACAAACTTCGAAAACGAGTAGTTCCAATCATTAATTTGCCTCTCAAATGACCTCTGTCTTAATTGGGCAGAGGTTTTTTTGTGCCTAAATCACACAAAACGCTCACAAACGAAAATAATAGATGATCACAAACGAAACCTAAGCTAGGATTAGATCATGTTCTAAAATGCTCGTTCGCTCACCAAGAGGTCAAATTTATGAGTATACAAAAAAATGCTTCCACTACTAGCTCATCCACTACCTTAGACTTGATCGTAATTGGTGGCGGCATTAACGGGGCTGGTATTGCGGCAGACGCAGCTGGCCGCGGTTTGAGTGTTGGCTTATACGAAGCAAGTGACTTCGCCTCCGCTACTTCTTCGGCAAGTTCTAAACTGATCCACGGTGGTTTACGCTACCTTGAACACTACGAGTTTCGTTTGGTTTCGGAAGCGCTCGCAGAACGTGAAGTTATTCTTCGCAAAGCGCCACACGTTGCCCTACCAATGCGTTTCCGTTTGCCTCATCGCCCATTCCTGCGTCCAGCTTGGATGATTCGCTGTGGTCTGTTCCTTTACGATAACTTGGGTAAACGTACGACTCTGCCAGGCAGCAAAACCGTCAACTTAGCGAAATCGGGCTTGCTAAAACCAGAAATGAAAACCGGTTTCGAATACTCTGACTGTTGGGTTGATGACGCGCGTTTAGTATTACTTAACGTTCTGGCTGCTCGTGAAAACCATGCAGAAGTACGTAACTACTGCCGCGTAGAAAAAGCACACCGTGAAGGTGGTATCTGGCATGTCACAATTCATGACGTGATGACAGACCAACGTTTCGAACGCAAAGCAAAAGCACTAGTAAACGCAGCTGGCCCTTGGGTAAAACAGTTCTTTGATGATGGATTAGAGCAAGCCTCTCCTCGTAACATTCGCTTAATCAAAGGCTCGCACATCGTTGTTCCTCGTATCCACAACGAACCGCAAGCCTACATTCTTCAAAACAAAGACAACCGCATCGTATTTATGATTCCTTACTTAGATAAGTTCTCAATCATTGGTACAACAGATGTGGAATACAAAGGTGACCCACGCGAAGTGGCAATCTCAGATGACGAAGTCGATTACCTCATCGACATCGTAAACCAACACTTTGTCCACCAGCTGACTCGCGAAGATGTGGTTTGGACATACAGCGGTGTTCGTCCTTTATGTGACGATGAATCTGACTCTCCGCAAGCGATCACACGAGACTACACGTTAGAACTCGATGCGGAATACGACCATGCACCTCTGCTTTCTGTCTTTGGTGGTAAGCTGACGACCTACCGTAAGCTGGGTGAAGCGGCAATGAAAAAGCTGGCTCCTTTCCTACCAGAGATGGGAAGCGACTGGACGGCAAATCAAACCCTACCTGGTGGTAACTTCAGCTGTAGTCGTGAACAATTAGCTAAACAAATTCATGCTAAATACGCGTGGGCGCCAGAAGCATTGATTCTTCGTTACGTAACACAATTTGGTACCCAAACGTGGAACTTAATGGAAGGCACAGCAAGCGAAGCTGACCTTGGACACGCGTTCTCATCGCAAGCCGGCGGTGTTTACCAACGTGAGATCGACTACTTAATGAACCATGAAATGGCAATGACCGATGAAGACATTTTGTGGCGTCGTACCAAGCTTGGTCTGTACATGAACGACGAAGAAAAGCTGGCTTTATCGGACTATTTAAAAGAAAAGCTACAGCAGAAAGTGGTTAATCTTTCTCAAGTTGGCTAACTGCTCCTCCCCTCCCCACTAGAAAGCCTGCCTCGTTGCAGGCTTTTTTATTTTGCTGTTTTTACACCACACTTTGGCTTGCTTCGCTTGATTACAAATAAGAGCAACTATTCATAGACATTTAGCGTTAAATGCAATCATACTCATTTAAATAATTACCCCTGAATCACTTCATGGCGCTAGGTTCAGAACGTTATCACTGATGCACTTCCCGGAAAATAATGCAGTGGAAGAACAGGCTCTTTCCGAGTTATTTGGGGAAAGGCTCAGACAAGGAAAAGAAAATGGGTTTTATGATTGAACATTGGGATTTTTCAACCCCAGAAGCAACTCAGCAATCCACAACGGCGGAGCAGATTCAAGCCAAACATTGGTACCATTGTGAGCGGCTGCATCCCGATATTCGTGGCTGGCTAGAGCAAAACCAAGTACCACGTGCCACTGTTGATCACCTGTTAGCCGACGAGAGCCGACCGTCTTTCCACCCTTTGGATGAAGAGAACTTCATGTTGATTTTACGAGGCGTCAATATGAATGGCGATGCTTCACCAGAAGACATGCTCAGTATTCGAATTCTCTATTTTCAAGGCGCACTGATTTCAACACGTAAGATCCCATCGCGTGCCATCATGGAAATTCGTCAAGCCTTGGCGGAACACAAAGGTCCGAAAAGCCTTGCTGGTTTACTTCATCAGATTATTGAAGGATTAAATAGCAAAATAGACGTTTACCTCGATACGATTGAAGAGACGTTAAACCAGTTTGATGTGAATGATGAATCGACGTACAAGCATATGGCGACTCAAAAAGCGCTTATTTCCATCAAACGTTTTATTCGCCCTCAGCAATATGCTATTCGTGATCTCGTTGAATCAGAGTCCGAGTTGGTGGCTTTAAGGCCCCATCAATATCGCTTCGCCCACAATAATATTACGCGCATAAATGAAACACTTGAGTTTTATCTTGGAGAAGTCGCACTCTTTCAAGAAGAAATCAAACATCATCGTGACGAGAAAACTAATAAAAACAGTTATCTATTTACCTTGGTGGCGACTATTTTCTTGCCAACCAGCTTCCTAACAGGTTTGCTTGGCATCAACATTGGCGGTATGCCAGGCGTGGAATCCGCCATGGCGTTCACCTGGTTCTGTATCGCTTTAATTGTCATCTTTGCTCTAGAGTGGTGGCTATTCAAACGCTTGGGGTTCACGAATAAAACGGACGACGAAGACGAATAAGCGCTAATCCTATAAAGAACAAAAATCAAAAGAGGAGCGCGCGGCTCCTCTTTCTCTACTCACATTAGCGCCCTATCCGGGATGACCATCAACGCGAGGGGTAATAAGCATCACGCCAAAGCGCCAAACAAACAGGCCAAATGCGACAATCCACAATCCGCCACTGATATTAATCCACAGCATCATATTGGCAGGATCAAATATCACGGCAAAACTGCGAACCAAAGCTGCCGCGGTAATCGCCGCAAACGCAAGGCTCATGTTCGGACCTTTGTAGATCATGCGACCAGTATGTCCCATCGTCACGCGTGCGATCATCGCTAAAATCAAGCCGCCTAATGCACCTATCGCAAACAGGTGAATCAGGTTATGGCTGGCAAATGCATCTCCCCAAGTGCCTCGCAAAATTAAGCTTAGTGGCAAACACAAATACGCAGCATGCAGCGACCACACTAAAGGCTCGCTCAGGGTTAACCAAGGTTTCCAACGAACAAAACGCACCAACTGAGCAACTCCTGCAAACAGCATCAACGGATTGCCTAATTCTGCAAACGTCACAGGGAAAAAGCTCAGCACAAATAGCATTACCAACGGCAAGTTCGCGAACCATTCTAACCAAGCCAGTGGTTGCGCTTTTTCGAAATTAAATCGACGCGCAGTAAAGAATGGAATCACACGTCCGCCCATGACCGACAGTAACAACGTAAACCACCACAACATCGCCTGCCATACAGCAGAAGAGCTAAACGGCGGCATGCCTTTTATTGTTGCGTAGCTTGCAAAGTTCGCAAAAATGGCCAAAAGAAACAGCGGTACAAAAAACAGATTACGCCAACCTTTGGCTCGATAAACACGAATGCCTACCTCATAGGCAACAAACAACAAAAATACCGCTTCAATGCTGCTGGTTAACCATAACGGCGCTGGCGTCCAGAGCAATATTCTAGGTGCCAAACACAAGCCAAATAAGATCAAAAGCGTGTAATGCTTGGTGCCATTAATGCCAGTCCAGTTTTGTACCGCGGTCAGTACAAAACCAACCACAATCGCCATCGAAAAGCCGAACAACATTTCATGTACGTGCCACCATAATGCCGGTACAGCTAATGCGTTTGGCTGTCCGCTCTGGAACATCCACACCCACAACGCGATCGCAACAATGGCGTAAATCGACCCAAACAGGAAAAACGGCCGAAAGCCTAATCGCAGCCATGCGGGGATTTTTTCTTCCACTTTTTTATCGGTGATATTCAGCATTATCTTGCCCTCAAGCGTCTCTCGATGCTGGTTAACTCAACTACAATATTGATGCTACCATAAACATGCATAAAAAATACATGTTAATAGTTAGGATTATACTTAAGAGGTAAAGTTGTGCTTCAGAGGCGGGTTAGGTATAAACGGTGAGAGACACAACCATCAGTTAAGGGATGCAACGAAGATGTACATATTTGGCTATGGCAGTTTGATTAATTCTGCGTCACGTAAGTTAACCGGACAAACGGGAGAAGCCATTCCCGTCATTGCTCATGGACTGGTGCGCTACTGGGGAAAGATTGATGACAGCTATACTCTGTCTCCTCTGGTTGTGAACCAAGGCGATGGGCAGGTCAACGGCGTTTTACTCGAAGTGAATGAAGAAGCTCTCGCAGAATTCGATCGCCGTGAGCGTGGTTATCATCGTATTCAAATTCAGCCAGATCAAATAGAAACGGACGCGAACTTTAACCAAGAACATAGCATCTGGGTTTACGTAAAAGACGAGCCATTACCACCGTGCGTAAAAAGCCCAATCATGCAAAGCTATGTCGATACCGTGCTAGCAGGTTGCTTAGAAGTATCTCATGCGTTTGCAGAGCATTTTGTGCGTCACACTATTGGCTGGCAACACGCAAGAGAAAATGACCGCCACCAACCTAAATATGGCAACCTTGCAGGCGTGCAAAAGCATCATTACGAGTTGATTGATAATCTGATTGCCCAAAATTCGTAGCTCAATCCCATCTGTAAAAACAGCTCTAAACTAAGAGCTGTTTTTACAATAGAGCGACCAGTGAACTGATTAAACAATTCTCACCCCAGTCGGCATCGCTCTTTCTGGCGTAAGCAACACACTTTCGGATTCATCATCCGTTTCTGCGCACAACAACATACATTCTGAGGTTTCGCCGCGCATTTTGGCTTTGGCAAGATTACACAACACGACCACTTGTTTGCCCATCAACTCTTCCTCGGTGTAATAAGGCACTAAGCTGGTTACGGTTTGCAGTGTTTTTTCACCAATATCAATTTGCACAATGTACAGCTTGTCTGCATTTTGATGACGAGCCACTTCAATGATTTTTCCGGTACGAATTTCCAGTTTGGCAAAATCTGAGTAAGCGATAGTTTCCATAATTAAAACCTCAGTAAAGTTTTACTAAAAAGATAACGTTTACACTATCAGTAAGCTTAATAAATACAAGTGGTAAAGATCTCATTTCCGAAAGCAAATCCCCTATCAAATTGCACTTATTACACAATGGGTGTTTAATACTTCCAGTCAAAATTTTTAGCCACTAAAGGTTCTATATGGCAACGATCAAGGATGTCGCGAAAGAAGCCGGTGTTTCGGTCGCAACGGTTTCTCGCGTGATCAACAAGTCCCCAAAAGCCAGTCAATCATCGGTAGAGTCGGTCACCAAAGCAATGAGCAAATTGGGTTACAGACCCAATGCCGCAGCTCGTGCATTGGTGAGTCAAAGCACAAATACCATGGGTGTGTTGGTGAGTGATGTGTCCGATCCTTTCTTCGGCACGCTGGTCAAATCCGTCGATAATATCGCGCGCGAAAATGGCAAACATATCTTGATTGGCAACGGGTATCACAATCCAGATGATGAGCGTCAAGCCCTAGAATTGCTGATCAACAGCCGTTGCGATGCAATAGTCATCCACTCGAAAGGCTTATCTGATGAGGAGCTAATTGGCTATGCCCAAGAAGTGAAAGGTATGGTGCTTATCAATCGACATATCCCAGAGCTAGCCGAACGCTGTATTTCCCTTGATAACCGCAAGGGGGCATTCCTCGCGACAGAATATTTGATTCGTCACGGGCATCGCAAAATTGCTTGCATTGCCTCATCCCACGATATCGAAGATACCGATGAGCGATTGCAAGGTTACCAAGCAGCATTGAAAGAACATGGTATTGAACTCTCCAAAAGCTACATCGAATACGGTGAACCCAACAGTGATGGTGGCGAAGTTGCGATGACCAACCTGTTAACCAAATCTTTGGAGATTACTGGAGTGGTGGCCTACAACGACTACATGGCCGCTGGCGCACTGGCAGCGTTAGATCAAAATGGCATTGACGTACCAAGTAAGGTTTCTATGGTCGGGTTCGATGATGGCTTAATCGCCCGCTTTGTTCACCCTAGCTTGACTACTATTCGCTACCCAATCGAGATGATGGCAGAACGCGCCGCCCGTTTGGCTTTGGCGCTATCTCGTGACGAAAAAATTGAAGACGAAACCATTATTTTTAGCCCAACTTTAGTACGAAGAAACTCTGTCGAGCGTTGTTGATGGTGAATAATCTGTAATTTGAAAACGAAAAGCCCGCTCAGGTTATTGAGCGGGCTTTTTCTTTGAGCACTTGTCGAGACGATATGGACTCTAGCTCAAGGCTTCGTTCGGTTTTGCAGACTTCACGTCAACGCCTTGCGCAAACTCACCACGCTGTAATTTTTCTCGTAAAATCGCGTGTTGGTCTTCGGTAAATGTGTAGCGAGACATAATAAAGATGCGCACTAAAGCTCCCAATGCGGGTAGCAACGCAATACAGAAGAACATGCCACTGAGCGCGGTTTCCGTTTGCACCGCATTTGGTACATAGCCAATCATCGTCAAGATAACCCCCGTTAAGCCACCCGCTACCGCAACAGAGAGTTTGCCTGTAAAGGTCTGTCCCGAGAACGTGATCGCCGCGGTACGTTTGCCGCTGTGGTAGTAAGAGTACTCAACTGTATCTGCAATCATGGCCGAGATAAGAGGGTTAGTCATCATAAAGATGCCTGTGATCACCGCTAACCACGCCATCACGACCGTTGGATTATCATAGCCAGTAAAATAGAACCCAATGCGAGCGATGATCTCTAAAACGCACAGCGCAATAAAGATGTCACGTTTTTTGAAACGCTTCGTCAGCACTGGCGTAGCCAAACACGCAATCGCACTTACCAAAGTGATGGTACCAATCAGAGAGACTAATCCTGCGTCCCCCATGTTGTATGTGAAGAAGAAAATGTACAGGCCATTCACTAGATTGAAAAACACATTCATGAAAAACGCTGCCAGAATAAAAAACAACGGCTTGTTTTTACGAACGGCTTGAAAGGTTTGTTTTAGGGTGACTTTTTCACAGCTCTTCGTCGAGATGCGTTCTTTGGTGTTATAAAAACCGTTCAGCATGAAGAACAAACCCGCGATCATCAACACAATCACAGCTGGTAAGTAACCCTGATCTGCTCGGCCATCAGCGAAGTAAGCGCTCAGTTTCGGGAACACAACCAAAGTTGCACCAATACCTGCATTCACCCCTAACATGGCACAAGTTGCCGCTTTTGCTCGCTCTTGCGGTTCATCCGTCATAACAGAAGACATAGACCAAAACGGCACATCAGAAATGGTGTAAAGCGTACCCCAAAGAATGTAAGTGATACCGGCATACATCACTTTTGTCGACGTATCAGCATCAATGTTATAGAACGCGGCCACCGTGACCAGAACAATCAGAATCGGCGTAAACAGCATGTAAGGGCGGAATTTACCAAAGCGAGAGTCTAGCGTGTCCATGTATCCGGCAATGAGCGGATCGTTCACCGCATCCCACACACGAGCAATCAAAAAAATCGTACTCGCCGCAATTGGAGAAATGCCCAAAATATCGGTATAGAAATAAAGAATAAAAGAGCCGACTAGACCAAAGCTAAAGCACTGGCCTACCCCATAGCCGAAGTAAGACATCAGCTCCTTATTAGTGAGTTTGTTTTGTAGAGTAGTCATTGTTCACGTCTCAATTGATTTTATTGTAAATAAGAAACCGACCCATTTCTCAGAGTCGGCTCACAGGCAATTAATCCACTTCTGCGAGTGTTTTGATCAATTGCACTTCGCTTGCGTCATACGGCTGTCCTTGCTCATCAAGCAGATCGTGGAACCATTGACTCGCATAGTTTGCATCGCTACGTTTTATCTCTGGCCAAGGCAGATGCGTTTGTGTTTTTCCTTTCACTAATCCCCACTGGTAGCAACCAATGTTTTTCTGTTTAAAGACCGGAAGCTGTTCGTGCATGTACGATTGCGCATGACGAGCAAGCCACTCAGTACACATCATTGGTCGGTTGTAGCTTTCTACAATTTCAACGGCTTTATGGAACAGATCGAGTGGTAAGTAAGCGTGGAAAGTAATGATGTCCGATAGCTCCATCGCTTTGCGATCGGTTGGGTGTTCATAAATCGGTAGGCTTCGGTCAAGAATGCTTGGCGCATGCCAAGCGCCAACGGTGAGAGGCTGAGTTGGGTTTTCTTCACGTGCCCACTCAAACGCTTTTTCCATCAGCTCATGGCTAAAGATTTCCATTTCTTCGTCATAAGCGATCTCACCCGTGGTGGTGAAAATCATGCGGTTGGTTGGCTCGTTATAGAGATCCCAAATAACGATTCGAGGGTCATTTTTGTAGGTAGAGATGATGTCGCGAATATACGCTTCGACCTCACCCCACATAGATTTGTCCATCACCACATTGCGACCAGGACTTGCTGCTGCTTGGCTGTTGTGCAAATCCGGTACGGGCGCTTTTTGTTCACCAAGATAAGGATGGTCGCCCGAAAAACCGCAGTCATCCATCGGCGTGAGCATCACTTTGATTTGATTGCGTTCGCAAATATCCAGAAAGCGCTCAATTCGCGCATGTAAACCATCGCGATCCGCTTGCCAAACTATAAATGGTAAGTTGGTACGTAAAGTGTTGTAACCCACATCATGCGCCCAAGCTAACTCTTGTTCCAACACCTCAGGTGCAAAAGATTCCGCTTGCCACATCTCATTCCAGTTAACCGCTGTGCGCGGTAAATAGTTAAAGCCACGTAGCCAGCCATGCTCTTTTTGCCATTGCCACGCTTTCTCTTCCGACCATCTTTTCATCTTAACTCACCTTAAAACTAAATTATTAACTAATAATATTAGCTAATATATTAATTAATAATTTAATGACTAGGTGCTCAAAGAATAAACGTGGTGAAAATCACAGCTTTTAAGTTGCTCTGACTTACTTTTGTGATCTTTATCTTTAAAGGATGATCCGAACTTAATCTTTAGCTAATATCTTTAGCTAACGAAATTACGTAAAAGAGCAGAATGGCTAAAAAAATCACCATGAGTGACATTGCGGCGGCGGCTGGCGTCTCTCAGTCGACCGTATCGCTGGTATTGAATGGCTCAACTTCCGTAAAAATCGCGGAAGCGACCAAACGTAAAGTGCTCGAAACCGCAGAATCACTTGGCTACAAAAACAAAAAGGTTGCCCATGCTTTGGGACGCCCTAAAAAGATCGCATTGGTGATCAACGGCTTAACCAGTTATGACCCTTTTATCGATGCCATCAATGCAGCGAGAGAAGAAGCGTGGTCGAACGACTACATATTGGTGACGTTCAATTACAGCCATGATGAAGTGTTGGCAAGCAAGATTGAGTCGGAGATCAACGGCGGTGATTACGCAGGTTTGGTTTATGCATCCAGTATGACGCGAGAGTTGGAGCAGCAACGCGTCACAACTTCCTTACCGACTGTGCTGCTGAACTGCACCAACGAAGAACACACCGAAACGCCAAGTATTTTGCCGGCCGATATGATTGGAGCTTACAAAGCAGTTTCACACCTCACAGCGCAAGGCTATCGTCGCATTGCCATGCTGTCTGGTGAAAGTTGGATGCTAGCCAGTAAGCAACGTGCCGATGGTTATCGTCAGGCTCTCATTGATGCAGACATCATTCCTAACTCAGAGTATTTAGTCGATGCAAACTGGTCGCTAAAAGAAGCGCACCAGCAAACACTGGCACTACTGAATATGGAGCAGCCGCCAGAAGCGATTTTCTGTGGCAGCGACTATATGGCAATGGGGTGCTACCAAGCGATAGCGGAGTTGGGGTTGAAGATTCCTCAGGATGTTGCCGTTGTCGGTTACGATAATCAGCAAATTGCCTCTGAAAGCTTCCCAGCATTAACGTCGGTTGAACTGCCCTACTCAGACATGGGTAAACTCGCAATCGAATCGTTGATGGCACTGATTGAAGGGCAACCGTTGCTTTCTAACAAACGCAAAGTAGAGGGTGAGCTCATCGTTCGAACCTCTTCGACAAAAACAAAAAAGGTGGGCATGTAGCCCACCATAACACCCAAAGTCGTTGGAGTTGCATCGCTGCCGCTGCAAGTTCAAAGGGCAGAAGTGCTATCTAAAATTCAAACTGATAAGTAGTTTGAGGCTGATAGCAATCCCCAGAGCTCAACACCCCATTGTTGAGTCCCCATTCTGGTTTGTTTGGCCCGTCTGGAAAGTACTGCGTTTCCAATGCTAGGCCGTCATAGCGTTCGTAAGTTTTACTTGCACCTGGCGTACCGGCTAAGAAATTACCTGAATAGAACTGGATGGCAGGTTTGGTGGTTTTCACCTTCATCACCACATCTTCTTTTGGTGCAATTAAAACCGCAGTGACAGACACGCCATCGGTCACTTCAGGCGTGAATACAAAGGCGTGATCGTAGCCACCAGCAGTTTTCTGATCTTGCTCGGCAAGAAATTCTTGGCCAATCGATTTTGGCTCGGTGAAGTCGAAACTGGTGCCCGAAACTGGCTTTTGTTCACCGGTAGGAATTAACCCCGCATCCGTTGGCAAGTAATGCCCAGCATTGAGCTGTAAAGTATGATCCAAACTTTTCGCGCGGCTCGCCTCACCAGCCAAGTTAAAGTAAGCGTGATTGGTTAAATTCACTGGAGATGTTTTGTCGGTCTTAGCATCATAGGCGATAGCTAGTTCATTCTCGTCAGTGAGCGTGTACATCACCTTCACATCGAGGTTTCCCGGATAGCCTTGGTCACCGTCCGGGGAGCGAAGTGAAAATGTGACCTGTTGATCATTTTGCTTTTCAACCTTCCAGCGGCGTTTATCAAACCCTTCCAGCCCACCGTGCAGTGAGTTTTCACCGTTATTGATACCAAGTTGATACTTCTCTCCGTCTATCTCAAACTGCCCTTTCGCAATTCGGTTAGCAAAGCGGCCAACAATGGAACCGAAGTAAGCGTCTTGCTTCATGTGTTCAGCCATATTTGGTGAGCGCAACAACACTTCACGGTTTTCACCATTTACCGGTAATGTGCAACTCAACCACGTCGCACCGATATCCATAAACGACGCTGTCATACCATTCGCGTTGGTCAAATGAATCAGATTCGCAGTTTGGCCATCAAACGACGGCGTTTGCGCCATCGCTTGTTCTAGTTGTTGAAAATAGGCTTTCATCATCATTCCTTACAGCACTTCAACCAAACCCGCACCATTTTTGGCTTGGCAAACATAAATCGACTCTTTTAAGCCCGTAGCGGCTTGGTACTTCGCTTCAACTGCCGCTTTCACGTCATCAACCAGTGCTGGCGGTACAATTGCCACGATGCAGCCACCAAAGCCACCGCCAGTCATGCGCACGCCGCCTTGATCGCCGATCACCTCTTTGACTATCTCCACCAGCGTATCGATTTCTTTTACCGTAATTTCGAAATCATCGCGCATCGAGGCATGAGACTCGGCCATCAGCTCGCCCATACGCTTCATGTCGTGTGCTCGCAGCGCTTGCGCCGCTTCCACAGTACGATCGTTTTCTGTGATGACGTGACGGGCACGTTTTGCCACCATTTCATCCAGCTCAGCAACTTTCTCGTTGAACTGCTCAATCGTCACATCGCGCAGCGCTTTCACACCGAAAATGCGCGCCGCTTCTTCACATTGCTGACGACGAGTGTTGTATTCACTGTCGACCAAACCACGCTTTTTATTCGAGTTGATGATCACGACAGCCATCTCTTCTGGCATAGAGACAGCTTCAGTTTCTAAGCTACGGCAATCCAATAGCATCGCGTGATTTTCACGCCCTTCCGCTGAAATCATTTGGTCCATGATGCCGCAGTTACAACCAACGAATTCGTTCTCGGCTTGCTGACCGTTTAAGGCGATTTCCGCTTGGCTGATCTCAAGATTGAACAGCACTTTGAACGTCTGGCCAATCACCACTTCCAACGCCGCCGATGAGCTCAAACCCGCACCTTGAGGCACGTTGCCGCTGACTGAAATATCCGCTCCCGTGAACGCGTAACCGCGTGCAAGAAGGCACTTCACCACGCCGCGAATGTAGTTCGCCCACACTTTGTCTTGCTGGAAAGTAATGGCTTGCGTGATATCGAATTCGTCCATTGCGTTACCGTAATCGACCGACACCACACGCACGATATTGTCTTCACGCTTTGCCGCCGCCACGACCGTTTGGTAGTTAATGGCACACGGTAGGACAAAACCATCGTTGTAATCGGTGTGCTCACCAATCAAGTTCACACGACCAGGCGCTTGGATAATATGGCTAGGTGCGTAGCCCAACACTTGCTCAAATGACGCTTTCACATTTTGGATAAGTTCAGACATAGGGACGTTCTCTTAAAATAGTAATTTGTGTGGGATAGCGCGTTGAGCCTAACTTTCTATCTGGAAAGTCGCGCTATCCCGTTATTCGTAATCAGTCCAATTTAAAGACTTAGCATTCTTTGTAATGGACATCACTCACATCACGCAGACGCTGCGCCGCTTGCTCTGCGGTGAGGTCACGTTGGCTTTCTGCCAGCATTTCGTAGCCCACCATGAACTTACGAACCGTGGCACTGCGCAGTAGTGGCGGATAAAAAAGTGCATGAAGCTGCCAATGGTCGATGTCTGTGCCTTGGTCAAAAAACGGTGCGTAGTGCCAGCCCATTGAGTAAGGGAAAGAGCATTGGAATAAATTGTCGTAACGGCTGGTCAGCTTCTTAATCGCTCGCGCTAAATCGTCTCGTTGCTCATCGCTGAGTTCGCTCATGCGACGAATGTGCGTTTTCGGCAACAACATGGTTTCGAACGGCCAAGCAGCCCAGTAAGGCACCACCGCCAGCCAGTGTTCGGTTTCCACCACGATGCGTGAGCCGTCTTTGAGTTCCGCTTGTACGTAATCCACCAGCAAGTTGCTGCCGTGTTCTTGGTAGTAGGCTTTTAGGTTGTGCTCTTTGCGCTCGATCTCATTTGGTAAGAAGCTGTTCGCCCAGATTTGACCGTGTGGATGCGGCTGAGAACAGCCCATGGTTTCGCCTTTGTTTTCGAACGCCTGAACCCAAACGTACTCTTTGCCTAGCTCTTCAATTTGCTCATTCCATGTATCAATCACGCCACGAATATTATCCACTGGCAGCTCCGGTAAGGTTTTGCTGTGATCTGGCGAGAAGCAAATCACTCGGCTCAAACCACGCACACCTTGCGTTTTGAATAGCGGGTTGTTTGACTCTGGTGCATCTGGTGAATCCACCATCAGCGCAGCAAAATCGTTATTGAACACATAGGTGCCTTGGTAGTCTGGATTGACATCGCCAGAGATACGTTCGTTGGTTGGACAAAGGAAACATTTACCGTCATAGCTTGGTAGCTCATCCAATGCGGGCTTTTCATCTGCGCCGCTCCAAGGGCGTTTTGCACGGTGAGGTGAAACCAAAATCCATTGCCCAGTCAGAGGGTTGTAACGGCGGTGTGGATGATCCACTGGGTTAAATTCGACATTCGACATGTTACTTACTCAACTTTTAAGAACTCTTTCATCTGCATTTCTCAATGGAATTGGAAAGTGCAGACAACAATGCGGTGACATAAACTACGCAGGGGAATAGCCACTAGGGTTATTTGACTGCCAGTTCCACGTATCGACAGTCATTTCAGCTACCGTGCGTGTTGCTTTCCAGCCTAGTTCACGCTCAGCTTTTTCCGTGCTTGCCCAACATTCAGCAATATCCCCAGGACGACGCGGGCATAACTCGTAAGGCACAGGTTTACCGCAAGCGGCCGCGAACGCATCCACCATCTCAAGTACGCTCGAGCCTTTACCTGTACCTAAGTTGTAAATGTGCAAACCCGATTTCTCACCCACCGATTTCAATGCGGCGATGTGGCCGTCGGCCAGATCCATCACATGGATGTAATCACGTACGCCAGTGCCGTCAGGGGTTGGGTAGTCGCTACCGAATACCGCGAGTTTTTCTCGGCGACCAACAGCGACTTGGGCGATAAATGGCATCAGGTTATTGGGAATGCCTTGTGGGTCTTCCCCCATGCTGCCCGATGGGTGCGCGCCAACTGGGTTGAAGTAACGCAGTAAGGTGATGCTCCAGTCGTTTTCAGCATGGAACAGATCGCTTAAGCACTGCTCCACCATATATTTGCTGCGTCCGTATGGATTGGTGGTTGCGCCTGTTGGTGAGTCTTCCGTAATCGGCACTATTTCAGGGTCACCGTAAACCGTTGCCGATGAACTGAATACGATGCTTTTCACGCCCGCTTTACGCATACTGCGCGCTAACACCAATGAGCCATTGACGTTGTTGTCGTAGTACTCAAGTGGTTTTGCCACCGATTCGCCAACTGCTTTGAGGCCAGCAAAGTGGATCACGGCTTGGATGTCGTGCTGCGCGAATACCGTATCCAAAAAGGCTTCGTCACGGATGTCACCTTGGTGGAACGCAGGCTGTTTGCCAGTCAGCGCTTCAATACGGTTTAACACGTCCAGTTTGGCGTTACACAAGTTGTCGACGATGATAGGTTCCATTCCCGCTTCAATCATCTGAACGCAAGTGTGAGTACCGATGTATCCCATACCGCCTGTGACAAGAACTTTCACTTTTGCTTCTCCACGTTTGCTGCTTTCTGTTCATACCTCACTCTGATGCGCTAAAAGCCAATCGCCATTGCATCGAATCGGTACGCCCATTTCTTAACTGGCTAAAAGTCTAGCAACCAATCTCGATCCAGATCCGTGATCGAATTCAAATTGTGTAAACGTTTCCACAAAATTACACGAAAGCCTTATTTTAGATGCAGACTTTAGTTAAATTAAACCGGGAAGATGATGAGCAGTGAAGATGAGTCGAACAGATACCGCTCTCTTTCATGGATCGCACGATTTTACTAAAAGTTTGTGCATCCCTAAGTAGCTGTTTACAATAGCCAGATTATTGAGTTCTCACTTGGACTGTGAGCAATGCCAACGGGAAATGTACATGGCAACACTAAAAGATATCGCCACTGAAGCGGGCGTCTCACTTGCAACTGTATCGCGAGTTTTGAATGACGATCCGACGTTGAGCGTTAAAGAAGAAACCAAACGCCGCATTTTAGAAATCGCAGAAAAGCTGGAGTACCGCACCAGCAGTTCGAAGAAAGCCACCAAAGAAGCCAAGCAAAAACATCACTTTTTGGCCTTGTACAATTACAAACAAGAAGCAGAAGTGAATGACCCGTACTACTTGTCGATTCGTCATGGGATTGAAACTCAGTGCGACAAACTCGGCATTACGCTAACCAATTGCTACAACAGCGAAATTGATGTTGAAACGCAAAAGATCACGGGTGTCCTTTTAGTCGGAAAAGTCGACCAAAAAGTGGTCAATAAGTTACCTAAACGCTTAGCCGATAGCATCTGTTACATCGACTTTTCAGATCCAACTAGTCCTTACGATTGCGTTGATATCGATCTTGTAAGAATCAGCAAGCAAGTGGTTGATTTCTTTGTACAACAAGGCTACGAGCGCATCGGATTTATTGGTGGACAAGACGAGCCCAACACCGCAGACATTCGTGAAAATGCGTTTGTGGACTACGGCAGCCTAAAAGGTGTGGTTTCTGAAGACGACATTTATCGTGGCGATTTCTCTAGCTTGTCCGGTTATGACTTAGCGAAAGAGATGCTGGCCAAAGGCGATTTCCCAAAAGCGATGTTCATTGCTTCGGACTCCATTGCGATTGGTGTGTTACGAGCAGTGCATGAGTTTGGTTTAAACATTCCTGATGATATTGCGCTGATCAGCGTGAACGACATCCCTACCGCGCGCTTTACCTTCCCACCTCTATCTACCGTTCGTATTCATTCTGAAATGATGGGGATTCAAGGCGTGAACTTGTTAGTAGAAAAATACCGTGACGGACGCGCACTGCCCCTTCAAGTGCACGTTCCAAGCAAGCTCAAGCTACGCGGCACAACTCGATAAAAACACCCTCAAAACTGTTCAAATAAAGCACTGAATTTTCAGTGCTTTTTTATTTCTTCTTTTATTTTCTACCGAATTTTTACTGTTTTTACTTTCCAAAACAATCTAGATCTCATTCCTTTACGCTGATCACATCTTGCTCAACATTGGTCATTTAAAACGTGACCAAGTTAAAGTAAAACGTTTTCACTGATTTATTTTAGTAAAACTTTTACTAATATCTTTCTCAGATTATTCATAAGCATTTTTCACAATACATCGGCCGTTATTTTTGCACTGATGTTGAGCCGCGATGAAACCAATCCGCACTCCAACATAAGCGCACCAAGCCGAGGGGAGATCAAAACGTGAACAATTGGGAAAACTTCCAACACTTACACGAGAATCGTATGGCACCACGTGCGTACTTTTTCTCCTACGACTCTGTTCAGAGCGCACAAACCTTTCAACGTGAACTGAGTCGCCGCTTTATGTTGCTCAGCGGCCAATGGACATTCCGTTATTTCACCAACCCAATGTTGGTGCCTGATGCGTTTTACTCACAAACAATGAACGACTGAGGACACATTACCGTCCCAAACATGTGGCAAATGGAAGGCCACGGCGATCTGCAATACACCGATGAAGGCTTCCCATTCCCGATCGACGTCCCGTTTGTACCAACCGACAACCCAACGGGCGCTTATCAACGCACATTTACACTTGGTCCACAGTGGGATAACCAACAAACCATCATCAAGTTCGATGGCGTGGAAACCTACTTTGAAGTGTACGTAAACGGCGAGTACGTCGGCTTTAGCAAAGGCAGCCGTCTTACTGCGGAGTTCGACATTTCTGCCTACGCACACCAAGGCGAAAACTTGCTCTCTGTACGCGTGATGCTGTGGGCCGATTCCACTTACATTGAAGACCAAGACATGTGGTGGACGGCGGGGATCTTCCGCGATGTTTACCTTGTGGGCAAAGAGCAGGTTCACGTCCAAGACCTAACAATTCGCACCGATTTCGCCGACGATTACCAAAGTGCGACGCTCAGTGCTCAAGTCGAATTGGAAAACCTTTCCACCGCTATCGCGTCTGGCTACACGCTGGAATACGCGCTGCATGACAAAGGCACTGTCGTAGCCAGTGGTCAATGCGATTCACTGACCATCCAAAACCACCACTCAACAAGCTTTGCGATTGATATGGTGAGCCCAACACATTGGACGGCTGAAAATCCTTACCTTTACCACTTGTTCATTACCTTAAAAGATCACCAAGGCAACGTAGTGGAAGTGATCCCACAACGCGTGGGGTTCCGTGACATCAAAGTGCGCGATGGCCTGTTTTACATCAACAATCAATACATGATGCTGCATGGTGTAAACCGTCATGACAACGACCACCTAAAAGGTCGCGCAGTGGGCATGGACCGCGTGGAAAAAGATCTGATTTTGATGAAGCAACACAACATCAACTCGGTTCGCACCGCACACTACCCGAACGACCCACGCTTCTACGAGCTGTGTGATATTTACGGCCTGTTTGTGATGGCAGAAACCGATGTGGAAACCCACGGTTTTGCCAACGTTGGCGACCTGAGCCGTATCACCAATGATCCTGCTTGGGAAGCGGTGTTTGTCGATCGCGCAGTGCGTCATGTTCATGCGCAAAAGAACCACCCTTCTATCATCATGTGGTCACTCGGTAACGAATCGGGTTATGGCTGTAACATCCGCGCCATGTACGCCGCAACCAAAGCCCTTGATGACACCCGTTTGGTTCACTACGAAGAAGACCGCGATGCTGAAGTGGTGGATGTGATTTCCACTATGTACTCACGCGCTCAACTGATGAATTACTTTGGCGAACACCCACACGAGAAGCCACGCATTATCTGCGAATACGCACACGCGATGGGTAACGGGCCGGGTGGTTTAACCGAATACCAAAACGTGTTCTATGCGCACGACCACATTCAAGGTCACTACGTTTGGGAATGGTGTGATCACGGCATTCTAGCGCGTGATGAACACGGCCAAGAGTTCTACAAATATGGCGGCGATTACGGCGACTACCCAAACAACTACAACTTCTGCATGGATGGTCTGATTTACCCAGATCAAACCCCAGGCCCAGGTCTCAAAGAATACAAACAAGTCATTGCACCGGTGAAAATCCGCGCCGTTGAAGGTTGCTATGACCGCTTTATCGTTGAGAACAAATTGTGGTTCACCAGCCTCGATGATTACACCATTACTGCTGACGTGCGTGCCGAAGGTGAAACCCTGCGTAGCGTGCAATTCAAAGTCGAAGCTTTGGTCGCCAACAGCGAACGTGAAGTGACCATCGACTTGCCAGAATTGGATGAGCGCGAAGCCTTTGTTAACTTCACCGTACGCAAAGACAGTCGCACGCTTTACAGCGAAGCCAACCATGAAATTGCGGTGTATCAGTTCCAACTGAAAGAAAACACCGCGACGTTGCCTGCGCTGGTCAACCACAATATTCAACCCTTGGCGCTTGAAGAAAGCCGCCTAGAGCACGTGATCACAGGTCATAACTTCGCGCTTACTTTCTCGAAAGTAAACGGCAAGCTGACTTCTTGGCGCGTAAATGGCGAAGAGATCATTCAATCAGAGCCTAGACTGAACTTCTTCAAACCGATGATTGATAACCACAAACAAGAGTATGAAGGTTTGTGGCATCCAGCGCATCTGCAAATCATGCAGGAGCACTTCCGCACACTTGCTGTGGAAGCAACCAATGATTCCGTCTTGATTACGACCACCAGCATCATTGCGCCGCCGGTCTTTGATTTTGGCATGCGTTGTACCTATCGCTATCAAATCAATGCTCAAGGCCATTTGAACGTGGAACTGAGTGGCGAACGCTACGGCGACTACCCTCACGTGATTCCGGTCATCGGCTTGGATTTGGGCATCAACGGCAGCTTTGATCAAGTGAGTTACTACGGTCGCGGCCCAGAAGAAAACTACCAAGACAGTCGCCAAGCTAACCTCATTGATGTTTACCACACCAATGTGGCGGACATGTTCGAGAACTACCCGTTCCCGCAAAACAACGGCAACCGCCAACACGTGCGCTGGGCATCGCTCACCAACCGTCATGGCACAGGGTTATTGGTGAAACCTCAGCAAGAAATCAACTTCAGCGCGTGGTTCTACACCAACCAAAATCTGCATGAAGCGCAACATACGATCGAGCTAGAAAAGAGTGGCTACATCACCCTTAATCTTGACCATCAAGTGATGGGGTTAGGCTCGAACTCATGGGGCAGTGAAGTGCTCGACTCTTACCGCGTGTACATGGACGAGTTCCGTTACGGTTTGACGCTGATGCCACTGCAAGCAGGCGATTGCAACGCACAAGTGATGGCAAACCATGATTTCGACAACGCATTTTTCACTCAAACCAATACTCAATCAGTCAACGAGGCGTAATCCATGATCGTGTTAGACAGCTTAGAGCAATTCAAACAGGTATATCGCAACGGTCGTAAATGGAACCGCTGTGTGGAAGCCATTGGCAACATCGGCAACATCAAAGATGGCGTGATGCACTCGATTGGCGATTCACTGGTGTACATGGTTGAAGATGGCATCGCGAAACAAACCGAAATGTTCATCGGTAACCGTCGTTACTTCGATGTGCATTACTACCTCGAAGGCCGAGAAACCGTTGAGTTCGCGGATAAAACCGCGTTGACACGAGAACAAACTTATCGTGATGAAACTGACCGCGAATTTTTTTCTGGTCAGGGTGAAACACGTGAGCTTTGCGAAGGCCAAGTGGCGATTTTTGAAAACAGTGAAGCGTACCGCTTCCATGGAGACAACCGCGTAAGAAAAGTGGTGCTCAAAGTGACCATCGAAGATGGCTACTTCCTAAATAAATAAAACAAGAGAAGGGCTGTGGTCACAGCATTACAAGCCCTTCCTCCCTACAATTCCAACGTGATTCACCGGAGATAGAACATGTCTGAATCCAAACGTAATACGATAGGTAAATTCGGGTTGTTATCCCTCACCTTTGCCGCAGTATTTAGCTTTAATAACGTAATCAATAACAACATCGAGATCGGTCTAGCTTCTGCGCCAATGTTCTTTCTGGCGACCATTTTTTATTTCATCCCTTTCTGTTTGATCATCGCAGAATTCGTATCTCTGAATAAAGATTCTGAGGCGGGGGTCTACGCATGGGTAAAAAGCTCACTCGGCGGTCGCTGGGCGTTTATCTCTGCCTACACTTACTGGTTCGTTAACCTATTCTTCTTCACGTCCTTGCTGCCGCGTGTTATCGCTTATGCGTCTTACGCGTTCTTGGGCTATGAATACATTCTGACGCCATTCACCACTACCGTGCTCAGTATGATTTTGTTTGCGTTTGCGACCTACGTATCGACGAACGGCGCGAAAATGTTGGGGCCAATTACGTCGGTGACCTCCTCCCTCATGCTGCTACTGACAATGTCGTACATTTTACTGGCTGGCGCAGCGTTGATCGGCGGCGTAGAACCAGCTGACCCAATTACTGTAGAAGCGATGATCCCTGATTTCAGCTGGGCATTTTTAGGCATTACTACATGGATCTTTATGGCGGCAGGCGGTGCGGAATCGGTCGCGGTTTACGTAAACGATGTGAAAGGCGGCTCGAAATCGTTCGTTAAAGTCATCATCATCGCAGGTATCTTTATCGGCGTGCTTTACTCAGTTGCGTCTGTTTTGATTAACGTATTTGTTCCTAGCGAAACCCTAAAATACACGGGCGGCTCGGTACAAGTATTTGAAGGTTTGGCTGCGTACTTTGGTTTGCCAGAAATATTGATGAACCGCTTCGTAGGCTTGGTATCCTTTACCGCTATGTTTGGCTCTCTACTGATGTGGACAGCAACGCCAGTGAAAATCTTCTTCTCTGAGATTCCAGAAGGCATTTTTGGTAAGAAAACCGTAGAGCTGAACGAAAACGGCGTGCCAGCTCGCGCAGCTTGGTATCAGTTCCTTATCGTTATCCCATTGATGATCATCCCAACATTAGGTTCTAACACCGCTCAAGATCTGATGAACACCGTGATCAACATGACCGCGGCGGCATCCATGCTGCCACCGCTGTTCATCATGCTGGCTTACCTGAATCTGCGCTTGAAACTGGATCACGTCGAGCGTGATTTCAAAATGGGCTCACGCAAAATGGGCATCGCTACCGTATCGGTACTGATCGCTATCTTTACAGTTGGTTTCTTAGCATCGACCTTCCCTACTGGGGCCGACATCATGACCATCATTTTCTACAACGTTGGCGGTATCGTGATTTTCCTTGGCTTTGCTTGGTGGAAGTACAGCCAATACGAAAAATCATTGAATCAGGAAGAGCGTATAAAAGAGGCCGCGCCAGCTTCGCAAGCGGTATAACACAGACTCTCAATGACAAACATTCTGGGCACCCTTTGGTGCCCTTTTTATATGTGAGAGGTGATGGTCGAAGAAACCAACTCGCGTAGCCAAATCCCTTTTTCTTCATTGTTTCGGCTGGAATGCCACAGCATGGCAATATCAAAATCCGCAACAGCGAGCGGCGGCTTAACAGTAATGAGATCGTCCGAAAAGCCCTCCGCCAACGCCATTTTTTCTGGCACGATGGCAATGAGATCGCGCTTTTTCAATAAATGCCGAATAGTGAGAAAGTTGCGCGACGCCACGGTGACTTTACGGCTCAAGCCATGTTCTGCGAGCTTTTGGTCTACTTGTGTCTTTAAGCTCCCATCGGGACTTACCAGAGCTTGCTCTATGTTCGCGAACGCTTCCAGAGACAGCTGTGTTTCCCCTTTCAATACCTGTTTATCACACATACACACGTGTTTTTCCGTGTACAAGTACAAGCTCTCAAAGTTGTCATCCAACACCGGCATACTGCCAATAATGACGTCGAGCTTTTCGTGCTCAGTTAATGCCACGTAGTTGCTACGATTGACGTTAATAAAACTGATCTGCGCCTCTGGTGCGCGCTGGCGTATTTCGTCATAAAGCCGAGGAGCAAAGATAAACTCGGCATAATCCGTTAATCCGATGCGACATACACCCGCGTAATTTTCAGGTTGGAAAGCAGACTTAGTGAGCAAGTCTTTGGCGATAGAGTCCAGCAAATGATGCACGGTTGGCGCGATGTGGTGAGCGTGCTCGGTGGGCTCCATCTTGTGTCCTTTTCGCTCAAAAAGCGGGTCGTCAAACAACAACCTTAAACGAGACAAACTATGACTCATCGCCGACTGGCTAACGTAACTTTTCTCTGCCGCGACGCTAACGCTTCGATGTCGATACAAGTAGGAAAACGTCACCAATAAGTTCAAGTCAATGTTGCGCCACTGAATGTCCTCTTTCACCTCAACACCTTTATCCCATTTCATTCATAGATGAAATTAAATTTATCAATTTGAGTCATTTTAGAGCATTCGATAAATTAGCAACAATGCTTTTTAGATAAACAGGCTCGACATGTTCACCATCTTCAAAACTTTTTTCTGGCTAGGTTGGTTCAGCTTCGGCGGCCCTGCGGCTCATATTGGTTATTTTCGCCAAACCTTTGTTGAGAAACTGAAATGGCTTGATGACAGCGAGTACGCGCAAATTGTCGCGCTCAGTCAGTTTTTGCCGGGACCGGGCTCAAGCCAAGTTGGCTTTGCTTTAGGCTATAAACGTGGCGGTTTAGGTGGCGCATGCGCAGCATTTGTCGGATTCACGCTTCCTTCGGTGATAATCATGTTGGCGCTGGCAATGGTGAGCAGCCAAATCACCGACACAGCAGTGTTCCAAAACATCGTTCACGGCCTAAAACTGCTCGCAGTCGTCGTCGTGGCGGATGCGGCTTGGGGCATGTACAAAAACTTCTGCCAAGGCAAACTGACCGCGGGTTTGTGCGTCGCGACTGCGATTGCGTTGCTGGTGGCACCAAGCATCATGACGCAAATGCTCGTGTTGCTCGCAGCAGGTTTTGTCGGCATGCGATATCTGAAGAAAGACTCCGCGCCATCAGCCGAGCCGTTTAAACCGTCTATCGCACCATTGGCTCTATTTACGGTGCTTTTGCTCGGCTTACCGTTAGTGGCTCATACGTTACCTTTGCTTGGACTGTTTAGTGATTTTTTCCAAGCTGGTAGTTTAGTGTTTGGTGGCGGTCATGTGGTGCTGCCGCTTCTACAAAACATTGTTGGCGACCAGCTCAGCCAAGATGCATTTTTAACAGGCTACGCCGCTGCACAAGCTGTACCGGGGCCAATGTTCACCTTTGCGACTTTTATCGGTTATGAGCTTTCGGATACGCCAATTTTAGGTGCGCTGATCGCAACGCTTGGCGTATTCCTCCCAGGGTTTCTTTTACTGCTTGGCGTTCTTAAAAACTGGCAAGCACTGGCAGGCAAACCGCTGGTCTCCGGCGCCATCAACGGTGTAAATGCCTCAGTTGTAGGGTTGCTACTCGCGGCACTTTACCAGCCAGTATTTAGCAGCGCAGTTGTTGCTCCCATCGACATGGCGTTAGTGATTGCGGGTTTCTATCTACACAAAAAGCTCAACCTTTCGGTGCTGTGGATGATCGTGTTTTTTGTGGTGGCAGGCCTTGTCACGGGCATGATGTAAAAATCTTAAACGACAAACTCTTAGCGGGCACTTAAATACAAGCGCCCGTTTTCTCAACTAAGCTTAATGACATTGGAAGGATAGAGATGATGGATCGTCGATGGAACAAGACAACAATTACCAGATCAACGTAAGTTGGCAGCAAAAAGCAGCGACTTGGCTCCAGTCTATGAAGAACGAGTTATTGATCGATAAGATTTTCTACACCTATTGCTTTATCTCGACTGCTGTCATTTATCTTTGTTCTTTATATCTCGATTTCCCTATTGATTACTCTTTTACCACTTACCTTGAAACGCTCATGCAAGCTTTGTATGTCACAGGTTTAAGCTGGTGTATCTATTATTATTTCTATCTCATACTGCGCAAAGAAAAACAGCCTGCAAAGCGCTTCATACGAAAACTGAAGCATCTTATTTTTCCACTGCACCGCCCTGTATCAATGTTTGTTTCGATGATGGCACTTAACCTGATTTTCTCTAACCACACGTTTTTGAAATCGCTTATTCCAATCATCAATCCTTTTAAATGGGATCTAACCTTTGCGAATATTGATACGCTGTTGCACTTCGGCTTTGCACCTTGGGAATTGACCCATGCATTGTTCTCCAATGCTTGGGCCTCACTGGCGCTAAACGTTGCCTACAACGCATGGTTTTTTTGTATGTGGGGTATACTCATCTTTTTCCTTATCTACAAAAAATACCCGTTGGTAAGGCAACAATTTTTACTCACGTTCGCATTGTCTTGGATGATTCTTGGTGTCTTCTTCGCCACGTTACTCTCTTCAGCAGGTCCTTGCTACGTGGAGCTTATCACTGGAGATGAACAGTTTGTTCCTCTGATGAAAACGCTCGAAGCCCAAAGCCAATATCTTACCAATGTGGACGCTGGGCAATTGTGGGCATTGCCTACACAGCAATATCTTTGGGATGAGTACATCGCCAATGCCAATGGTATTGGTTCTGGTATTTCGGCAATGCCGAGTTTGCACGTCTCCATTGCTGTTTTGATGGCGCTATCAATTTATAGACTCAACAAAACCATCGGCTACTTTGCTTACGCTTTCGCAGTCATCATTCAAATCGGTTCGGTACATTTAGCCTGGCATTATGCGATTGATGGCTACCTCGCAACACTCTTGACGGTGATGTTATGGAAGATAGTTGGTTGGGCTTTGCGGCGCTATGCTTCTTACCCTGAAAGAAGCGAATGAACGGCTAATTGAACAAACAATTTTACAACGGCACTACTCCCCAGAAATGAAAAAGTCCCCAAAAATGAAAAAGCCACTCTATCTTACAGAGTGGCTTTCTTTTAAAAGAGTCTTCGAATCTATTGGAGAAGCGCGGTAGAGGTATCCCCTCGCTCTCTGACCATTGCTAATGCTCGCTCTAAGTTTTTATTTGCCAGTTCATAGTAGGCAGGGTTCTTATCAATAGCCTGTTGTAAATAAGGAATCGCCTCTCCTGGTTTGCCTTGAAGGATCAAGAAATAACCAACATTGTTGAGCGCTTCCGGCTCTGTCATGTGTCGACTAAAAATACTCAGAGCTTGTCGTGGTTGATCTTTTGCCAGTGCAATGAGACCCAAGTTATTGATTCCCTTTTCATCCCCCGGCTTAATGCTCAGCGCAGCTTGAGTAAAGTGCGCCGCTTTTGAATAAGCTTTTTCCATGTAGTAGGAATAGCCTAGACTGACTAAAGCGTTGACGTTTCTTGAATCAATATCCAACGCTTTTCGAATTAATGCCTGCGCAATATCGTGGTCGCCACGAATGTCGTAAAGTACACCTAGACCAGAGTAAGCAGAAACCGGTGATTTATCATCATAGCGATACGTTGCAACGCTCTCAGCTGTAATGTTGTCTTTGGTGATAATAGGATCGCCATCCATACGAATTTGGTCAGCGTTCAAAGCGCGGATGTAGTAACTCTTCCCGACGTCCTTTTCGCCACGTTTCGTATACAGAGTGCCAAGTTCTGTGAGGGAACCAATGTGATCAGGGTTCTCTGCTAAAGATGCTCGAAATGATTTATCCGCAAGTTCTGAATTCTCTCTTGCCAAATGGATACGCCCCACGGTGTATAAGGTTTTGTCTTTATGGACCGCGTTAGGAAAAGAGAGCGAGCGAATGTATTCATACAACGCTAAGTCGACATTTTTATTGCTTAATGCAATATCCCCTCGAGAGATTGCCTCCTCCTCTGTTTTTGGAGGTTCATCATTGGTGAGTGACTCAACGGGCTTACCTGAGTACAGCGTTGAATCGAAGTCTGATGACTGTTCAGTTGTTGAACATGCGGTAAGCACCAACAACGAGATGATGACGTATTTCTTAATCCACATAACGATCCCTATTTTGCTTTTTAATTAGAAAATGCCTCAGCCAATGAAATTAACGCAGGTCCAATAGCCACGATGAAAAAACATGGCCAAATAAACAGCACCATTGGAAACATCATTTTGACTGGGATTTTTGCAGCAATTTCTTCTGCTGCTTGTTGACGCTTATCCCTATAGTCTTCGGTATACTCACGCAAGGAGTTGACTAAGCTCCCACCTATTCGAGAGGCGTGGCTAAGCATGCTCACCAGCCCCATCAATTCTTCTAACCCTGTCCTTAATACTAGCTCCCTTAAGGCTTCAGGCATTGGTTTACCCGCTTTAATTTTGTTGCACACCGTGTCGATTTCATCGGCAAGCTCTGGGTGAGAGATAACCAGCTCATCTGCAACGCGACGCAAAGCCGCATTAAAGCCAAGCCCTGATTCGGTACAAACCACCAGCAAATCGAGCATGTCGGGCACACCTGCACGAATCGCTTGCTGACGCTTGTTGACCATTCGGCGCAAAATAAAATCAGGAATCAGAAGCCCAATAAATACGGATAACGCCATGTAGGTGTACAGATATTTAGATTCCGGAATCGAGAAATACACCAGTGCTGCCACCATCACACCTAGTATTGTTGTGACCGATTTAATGGCATAAAACATCGACAATGCATTGCTTTCATGAAACCCAGCATGCATCAGTTTATTGCGTGTCGTTTGGCGCTCTTTTTCACTGGTTGGCGAAGTTAAAGGCGCTAACGACTCCAATGTGTCAGCCATTTTTTTGTTGTGGTGAGAGACTTCCTTTTTATCACCAGACAGTTCGGCTAACTTTCTTTTAATTGGCGAGTTGACCCCGATAATTATCGAGCCCAGCGTCATCACCACTAACACGGTGGTGATGAGGATCAACCCCATGAGTAACGTCTCTTGGCCGACAGCAAAACCGTTTAACCATCCTTGAATGCTTTCCATAGCTACACCTCAATATTGACGATTTTACGAATCCACAGCGTCCCGATAAATAAGGCCACCATCCCACCAATCACCATTTTGATCCCCATTGGGTGCGTATGAAGCAGCTCAATATACTCAGGCCGAACGAGTGAAATGATGACGTACAACCCAAAAGGCGCTAATACTAATACCCATGCCGACATTCGAGATTCCGCAGAAATGGTTTTGATTTTTCGAGCGAGTTTGAAACGAGCACGTAGGATATGAGAGAGCTTTTCAATGTTTTCGACTAAGTTACCACCCGTTTCTTTTTGCAGTAACACCGCACTCGAGAAAGCAAGCATGGATACCGTAGGGGTTCTTTCCGACATTTGCATAATCGCCAAGCGGAGGTCATAACCATAGTTGAGTAAGTTAAAGGTATTCATGAACTCAGGGCCAAGCGGCGCACTGACCTCTCTGCCTACTTCCCCAAACGCTTGTGTAATTGGCTGACCGGCCTGTAGTACTCGCTTAATGATATCGAGCGCCTCTGGTAGTTGCTCTTCGAACTTCATTAAACGATCTGCAATTCTTTTCTGTAGGTAGAAGTAAACCGACACCCAACAAGCGACAGCAACACCGGCACAGAGGTACCAAACTTGCCCGAATAAGAACAGAAATAGCCCAACCGCAACCCCACCGAGGAAGGTGAGAAAAATAAACCGACTGAACCCCATGTGTATCCCAGCCAATTCCAACTTCTTCTTAAAGTTATCGAATAGGCTGAACCTCACAAGCCATCGCTCTAATGGAGAAAGGTTTTTGAGCGAGTTTTCCCTTAGTAGGGAAATACTCTCTTGATCGATGTGTTTATGACTTTCGTGTATCCGCTTAATTAACTGCTTATGCTTAACCTTTTTACCCGCAGAAGGCAGAATTAACGCCTGGCTAATAAAGAATACGGACAAAAAAAGCAGCACAAGAAAAAGGGGGAATTGACTATCCATAGCAATCTCCTAACGGGCTTTTTCATTGAATATTTCAAATGGTACGTCTAAGCCTCGTTTTACTAATTGGTCATGACAGCTTGGTACAATCCCTGTTGCCATGTAATCACCTAATACATTGCCTTCTTGATCGACCCCTCTTCTTTGGAAGGTGAAGATCTCCGACATGGTGATAACGTCGCCTTCCATGCCATTGATTTCTTGTACGCTGACCATGCGGCGTTTACCATCTTCTTGGCGATCCATTTGCACGACAATATTGATGGCGGAGGCAATCTGCGCTCTCAAGTTTTTGGTCGACACATTCCAACCCGCCATCGAGAACATATTCTCAATACGGCTCAACGCATCCCTTGGTGTGTTCGCGTGAATGGTGGCCAGCGACCCATCATGACCCGTGTTCATTGCCGATAACATATCCACCGCTTCTGAGCCACGAACCTCACCAACAACTATCCGGTCAGGACGCATACGTAGCGAGTTTTTCACTAAATCGCGCTGAGATATTTCGCCTTTACCCTCGATGTTAGAAGGACGTGTTTCTAAGCGAATAATATGTGGTTGTTGGAGTTGTAACTCTGCCGAATCCTCAATGGTCACAATACGTTGATCACTTGGAATGAAGCCCGACAAAATATTCAGCGTGGTTGTTTTACCAGAGCCTGTACCACCAGATATCAGGATATTCATTTCCCCCACAACCGCAGCATTGAGAAACTTCGCCATCTCTGGAGATAACGAACCAAGCTCTAATAGGTTATCCATATTCAAACGTTCAACCGCAAAACGTCGAATAGAAACGGAAGGGCCATCAATGGCAAGAGGAGGAATAATCGCATTGAAACGCGAACCGTCTTTGAGTCGAGCATCCACCATTGGTGATGCTTCATCGATTCTTCGTCCAACCTGGCTAACAATGCGATCAATGATGTTGCGCAGATGGCGCTCATCTAAGAAGGTATGTGGCGTTTTCTCGAGCTTACCAAAACGTTCGACAAAGATATTTTTCGGACCATTGACCAAGATATCTGAAATCGTTGGGTCTTCAAGCAGCGGTTCCAGCGGCCCTAGACCAAACACTTCATCTTCAATTTGATGTATCACGCGATTGCGAGCTTCAGAGCTCAACGGGTGTGTTTGATCTTCAGCAATGAGCTGAACGACCGCTTCGCGTAACTCCTCTTTCGCGCGATCTTCTTGCAAGTGCGATAGAAGCCCGAGATCCAAGGTATCCAGTAGCTTTTTGTGATAGTAGTGTTTGATCGAGAGATCTTGTTCTAGCTGTTTTTTCTGCTCCTCGATCGCTTTCATCTTGGCTTCAACAGGCGATAAAGCCCTTTGCTCATCTGACGTATCTTCGTCAGATTTTGCCAACTCGACATTCACAACTTTGGATTCTTTTGTTTCATCTACGGAATTGAAAGAACTCCCGACGCCTTTCCGTTTGAAAAACATAACTCCCCCTTACTAAGAAAATAGTTTTTTGATCCAACTTTGATTCTCTTTGGTCGGACTTTCTAATAAGTGCGATATTTCAGCCAAAGAAGCTTTCAGCGCACTATTTTTCTTAGATTGAACAATTGGGTTACCCAAATTAGCGCTCTCGATAGCAATAGCAAAATTATTAGGTACTAAATGTATCGCATGTCCACTAACTGCATTTTCAATGTCTTTCAAAGATATTGTTGATTTCTTTTCAAAACGATTAACAATCAGTTCAACCTGATGACTACTTAAACCATAGTCTAATTCTAAAGAACGTATGTAGCTGACAGCATGCTTAACCGAAGTAACATTCTGCTGCATAATTAAAAAGATATGCGTAGCCGGAGAAACAATTTGTTGATAAACATGCTCAACACCATGAGACAAATCCACAATAATATGTGAGTAAAACTGCCTCAGAATAGGTAATAACTTACTGACTTGAACTGCGTGTTTATGATTATCCTTGGTATCATTTTGGTTAAAGCACAAATAATTCAAACCTGAAGGATGTTGATATACGAGACCTTCTAGTGATAACTCATCCAAATCATTAACAGAATCAATCACATCATTAATATTGTATTTTGGCTTACAGTTTAAATAATCGGCCGCATCACTAAACTGCATATCTAAGTCAATGAGCAATACTTTACTCTTCGCGTAACTTGACAGTTCTATCGCGGTGTTGATCGCCAGTGTTGTTGCACCCGAACCACCTTTTGTATTGATAAATAAAGTTAAGTCGCCCATTTGTTTATTGGCAATCTTTTCATCCGCGGTCGATTTTAATAGCGGATAAAGCTCACCAAGATCAACAGAACGCGACAAATAGTCTGTTGCGCCAAGCCTCAATGCCATTTTGAGAGATGCAGTATCGTTTTCATCACCAAAGACAATCAAAGCGGTGTGATTATGCTGTAAGCTACTGTCACTAGAGTACACATGAGCCACTTTCTGCGCCCAACTTTCACCGGTTTCAATATAAATAAGATCGGGAATTTGCTTATTTTTAACAAAGTCTAAATTAAAAGACTCTAGCTCTATCCAATCAATATTTAGATTGACACATCCGGATAATTCATCAGCAATATGAATTTTAAAGTTTGACGTAGAATAAACTATCCAAACAATCAAGTTAGTTTTTAAACTTTTATATGTTTCTTCATTTATTTTAACTGGTTTCAACATAAAGCTACTCCATTAGCAATCCGTAATGACATTGGTCCCTTCGGGTCTAAGTATTCCTAAACTCTCTGCAGGCAATATAGTTTCAAAAGCTGGAGTACTCCCTACTGCATTAATTAAAGCAGCTAAAACAAAAAACTGAAAAGTATAATTCACCGCTCTTGCTCGAACATATTTAATTTGAGAAAACTGCGCATTTAATACGTCATTAGACGCTGGAGGGGTAGAAAGAAAGCCTGATACATCAACACTTGCACCAGCTTCATCAAGATAATCTATCTGTAAATTACTCGCAGAAAAGCCTGATGGATAGAGATCTGATACAGCTGGTAAGTTAGGAATGTCATCCCTATCAGCGATATAGCACACGGTAGCAAGCCTCGCAGCTCTTCGTGTTACCTCATTGACCATTTGCACCGAAAAGAAATAGATCGCAAACTCGATGATCAAAAACAGGACTAATATAACGGCCAAAGCGATTACCGAGAACTCAAGCTGCGTCACTCCTTTTTGTTTCGTTATCAATCGTTTCATGGGCCTGTCCTCATAGACGTGGTCGCCCCAATGCTAAATTGCAAAGAAGTGGTCGAAAAAGGTAAGGTCGAGAATATCGGCACGTAATTGTAAGTCGCCGATAGAGTGACCACCTTATTGGTACTCGTTGGTTGGGTAATGACAATATCGTCCACACTGATATGGTCTATCACAGGTGTAGTAGAGGCAATTGGGCTTCCATACACAACGACATTCTTGATACTGGTTTCGTCAGCAATTGACTCAAAGTTCAACGTGCCGTACGTATCAACGACCGCATACCTTGCCCCATTCTGCAGCGCTTTATTGACCTCGGTATACTGAATAAAAGCCCGGCTCACATCGATCACTAAAACGGTGAGCATCAATAGCACTGGCAAGGCGAGAATAAACTCTATGATTGCCAGCCCTTGTTGACTGCAAATATTTGGCCTTTGATGCTTTCTATTTGAATACAACATATCAAGAGGCCCCGCTAAACGGATCTTTGTACAGCTGGATACGGTAGAAGCCTTTATCTGTCGGATCCGTGCCAGTCGAACCGTTATTAATTAAACAATCATAAAGAAATTGCCCAAACACTGATGATTGACCTGAGTTACTGACTTTTTGTAGTAAAAAGAAGCAACCAAAGCCCAAAACATCAAAATCAGACTTACCTGTAGAAGCCGTACAATCTACGATAGGGATACGCAAAATCCGGCGTCCGTTCAGACCACCATCACCTGTATAACTACTGCCATCACAAGCACCACCGCTTTCACAAGAGCTTAGCTCCTGACGATAGTTGGCGTAATACAGGTCGCCTGCGTACTCCGCATCGGTCTCAGCCAAAACATCGGGCTCTCTCACGTATTTGTCTGGTAAAACCGTTCCGTCATTTTTAATCGGTCCCGAAAAGTCGTTGAGCCTCACATTCAGTCCCTGTGCAACTGGACCTGCACTATTACCTGGTTTAGTCGTAACGGTATCGCCAATTGAGGCGCAACCGTTGTAAGCACCAGACAATGCATCACGAACTAAGGCTGCACCACTATTACCCGTTCCTTGCCCAAAATCGAGTAACTGAAAGTTCCCGGGCCCCATATCGGTGTTATTCTGATCCCCGACTTTCAGCTCATGCACTAGAGAAGGATCCATATCTACATTAGGGTCGTAACCCGGCGGACGATACCCCCATGCATCACTCACATCACCAGCAGGATCACCACACATGGCGATTGGCGTTAAATTACACGTATATGCAATAGCCGCACTCCGCCCTGCAACCGCACTCGCAGAGACCTCTTTATCAATCCCAAACAAACCACTCAGATACTGCGTTAGGCTAATATCGGTGACCGCTACGCGGACATAAATATCGTACTCCCCCAATGGCGGTGTAAAACTTGCTGCACTTACAAACGTCTGCATATCATGCGAGAATGTCACCGCTGTATTACTGTCACTAAACGTCAGCTCAGAATTTCCAGGCTCGGTTGATATTCCACTAAGCGTTGTTCTCACTGCGGTTTCAGCCTGATTCACATCCTCTGTCTTATCAGCAACGACAGCACCTGCAAGGGCCGCAGTATCGACCGCATTCTGTAAACGTGTTTTATTAAGAACTTGGTGGTTTAAATCAATACCAAACGCCGCAACGCCCAGTAGAATCAACAAAACCAAGCTTATCAACACTAAGGTAATCCCTTTCTGGGTTCGCCTTGGTGCTATATGCATATTCCTTCGCATAGCCCCTCCTAAGTGAACACATCACTTACTCATCTTTGGCTACCCCGTTGTTGTTATATACCTCTAAGCTAACTTGTGTACGCTCACCACTACCTTCCGGTAAATAACCCAAATTCTCATACCACGCTTCTGGATTAAGAGTTTGTTCAGCGCGCAACTGGCTAACCGAGATACCAAGCTCGGGGTCATTCGCACAGCCAAACAAGCCGAATGATGTGAAACAAATGGTCATTATCATTATGCTTTTCATCTTGCTCTCCCACTTATAGACTGTGCCCAAACTTGCCCTCAGAGCCACCTTCTGACGAACCGTATTGAATAAAGTTGTTGTTAGTATCTTCTTCGCTGATGTCGTTTAGCTGGTATCTATCGAAATCCAACTCAGCACCTTTACCAAGCAAATAGAACTCCACATCGTTCGGAGCCACAAAGCCATCCGTTGGCAGTGTGATTCGACGTCGATCGATTGGGGTTGCTAATCGAGGGGTGACCAGAATGACAAGTTCTGTTTCCCCTGAGGTAAACTCTTCACTCTTGAACAAGCGCCCCAAAACAGGTAAATCACTCGCTCCAGGTATGCCATCCGCGACATTACGTGCGTTTTCACTCAATAAGCCTGCAATACCAATGGTTTGGCCATCAGCCAGCTCAATCGTGGTGCCAGCACTTCGTTTGGTGATTGGCGGAATAAAGAACGTGGCATTCACTTCGTTTGGATTAAACGTCAGCACACCTGAGTTGGAGATTTCACTCACATTGACGTTCAATTTGAGGTTGATTCTCTTATCACTCAAAATAAACGGAACGAAGTCGAGTTGAACACCGTACTCTTTATAATCGATGGTAATACCATCTTCATTTGGTACTGGAATTGGGAATTCACCACCAGCGACAAACTCGGCTTGCGTACCACTTAATGCGGTAAGGCTAGGCTCTGCTAACACTTTCGCCACGCCATTTTGTTTCGCCACATCAAGCGCGAAGGTAAACAAGGTATTACTGTCGATAAACGACCCAAGAAAACCGAAATCTTCGACTGTTGGAACGTTCAAAATCGGTCCAATGCCATCAATACCGCCACCAGCAGTCGTACCACCCCAGGTAAAGTCTCCACTTCTTTGGAAAAAGTGGAAGTTTGAGTCAAAGCGTCTTACTAGTGTGCGCTGCACTTCGGCAACGGTCACTTCTAGCGTCACCTGTTGAGCCCCGCCAATAGAAAGTAGATTGATCACCATGCTGTCATCATCTTTAGAGCTGTCATCTTCTTCATCTGCCGCTTCACCCAAAGCGAAGGTTTCAGCAATTTTGACCGCAGTGTCCATGTTTTGCTGACTGCTGACCAAGCCTCTAAGTACCACTTTTTCTTGCGCACTGTGCACTTCGATATTTTCATCCGGCAAGAACTGATAAAGCTTCGACTTAAGCGTGTTTAGATCATGCGTGACTTCCACGTTAAACTGCTCAATTAACCGGCCTCGGCGATCCCACACCGACACATTCGTGGTACCTAACTTCTTACCAATAAGAAACAGCTCGTTCGATCTGAGCACTAAAATATCCAAGACTTCTGGATCCCCTAACGTCACTTTCTTCGCTTGGCCGGATATCATCAATTGGGTTGATTGGTGATGCGCAACGGTCACGACTTTTCCTGACTGCACCGTGGCTGCGTTAACAGACAAGCTGACAAAAAGTAACTGGCTAACGAGTAATATTATTGTTTTCATAATTCACCTAATTGCTGACTCGGACACTGGATGCCTGAGATCCCTTAATAATGGTCACACTAGGTCGTGGCGTGTATTTTCTTGCTACAACAGGTTTATCCACTTCATGAGGGTTGCGTAGAGCAAGTTGAATGTCGCCTTTGCTGTTCGCCGATAGGAGCTTTTCAGCCTCTTTCGGTGTTACTTCTAAAGTCACCGCACGCACAATAACGGGTTTGTTATCATTGGTTTTGGCTGTTTGGTCGACCGCAAGGACGTTGATGTTTTTAAGCACCGTTTTTGTTGTGGCGTTTTTACCTTGTCCATAACTCACGGTATTCAATACATCGACCTTATTGCCCGGTAACAAGAACCCAGCCACACCGATAACGTCATTGACACGAATGGTGATTGCTCGTTTGTTTTCAGGGATTAAAGCAGCAAGTGTCGCGCCCTCACCGGGCAATGCAAGACGATTCGAGTTAACCAGCTCGCCCGCATAAATGGTATTGGCAACAATTCTTCCCAATGCCTGTTCTTGTACTTTTAGCGTTTCATCGTCTATCCAATCCACTTCCATGAGCTTAGTAGACAAATGTTTCTCAGATAGAATCGTCCCTGGCTCTAGTTCCATGGCGGCAACTAAAACTGGGTGTCTTTCGACCTCTTCTAACTCGACAGTTGGTTGGTTTCTGCCATCCATCCATTGTTTAGCGATCAGCACGGCAGCAAGGCCGAAAACAATGGAGAGCAACAGCAACATGATGACTTGAGTCCGACTCATAATTTAGATCTCCCTATTCATCCACTGTGAAGTACAGTCCCCAGGCACGGGTTAAAATGTCTGATGAGACGACCTTCTCTTTCCCTTCGAACACCAAAATATCGCGGCTAATACCGAGTAAGTCTTTTGGTAGACAAGGGTAGTTGGCGACATCATTGTCGCGATGTAACTGACTTAACGTATCGAAAAACTCAGGCACAAGCGTCATTTGGTAATCTTTAGCAAGCGAAACCCAAAGCGCTTGATAATCTGTCAAACCAAGCGGTGTAAACTCGATCTTGTAACCCAAACGACGTAAAAAAGCGGGGTCTGCAATTTTGCTTGGTGCAAAGTTGGAGGAGAATGCTAGAGTGAGCATAAACGGCACCGTGACTTGTTGACCATTTGGCAAAGCTAGGTGGTCAAATAAGTACTCCATAGGAACGATCCATCTGTTTAGCAGGGCATCAACAGGCATTGACTGACGACCAAGGTCATCAATCACCAAGATTCCGTTGTTAGCCATCATTTGCAGTGGCGCAATCCATACACGATTATGCTCGCTGTGGTTTACCTCAAGCATATCCAATGTCAGCTCACCGCCCACTTGAATGTTTGGTCTTTCACAAAGAACCCAGCGTTTGTCGTAATGCGTTTCCAACTTAACGAAAACCTGAGAATGGGAGTTGTCTAAACGACGGTGATGATGCTCTGAGAACACTTTGATGATGTTGCCATCGGCATATACGGCATAAGGAATGAATACCGAAGTGTTCATTGCATTGAGCACTCTTGATGCGACGTAACTTTTACCGGTACCCGCATGACCATACAGCAACAAAGCACGACCCGAGTTAATGGCCGGCCCTAAAACGGGTATCAAATGATCCGAACCAAACACGTCAGACAGCGCTCGCTCAACATCATTGCGATTAATAGGATGCTTGCGAAGATCTTGTCCCTCAACAACCGTCCAATATTCTTCCAAAGAGACGGGAACAGGACCGATATACGGATCTTTTCTATACGCAATGTCTGCTTCTGCAAGCCCAAGCTCAGTTAAACTGTAGCGTACGTTGGAATACGATGTACTCAACTTATCTGATGCTGGCTGATAAACTTCTACCCAACTTCGCTTTCTTAACTGCGCCAAAGCAAGCTCGACAATATTCGAAACAATACAAAGCCGTTGCGTTAATTCGATTAAGTCACATTTGGGATAGGCAGACAGATGTTTCAACACTAGGTTTTCAACAACTGAAGACGGCACGCCAAGACCCTCGACAGACGAAGGCACCTTTGGTGGATTTATTTGTGGCACGAGTTTTTCCCAATACACAGAGCCCATCACACTTCCCCTCTTGAAGTTGCCTAGTCAACTGATGCTGCATGCCATTTTTTATTATTATTTAATGGGTGTAGGAGAAATAAGCTAATCCAATTACGATTATCGGCGCGAAAGGAATGACTAACGGCTTATTAGACCTAAAGCCTGGTGTTACTTTTTCTAAGCAATACCCTTTTATCTGGTGTGATAGAGCAACACTAGTCGATGACACGTGTAACATTAGATAAAAAATGCCCACGATGCCTCCAGCAAGTATTATTCCAGTAGACGCTTCCCCAAGGTTACTCAGACCCAGCCATGCCCCTATGACGGCGAGCAACTTAACGTCTCCTCCAGCCATTACTTTGAACAGATACAGCGCGAAACACACTGCAAACGCAACCAACCCACCATATAAATGATCCAAGCCACTTGTTGCTGGGTTGTAAATTACGTTTGCAGTAACAGCAACCAAAAGCATAAGCACCGCTTTGTTTGGTATTCTGTGTTTCTGAGCGTCTGATACTCCAATAGCAATAAGCAATGACCAAATAACTAACTCGCTAACCATTACGAGCTGCTGATACGACCAGCTACTGAAGTAAACTTGTTAGACAAAGTCGTCCAGAAGCCTGAAGTCAAGAACGCTGTAACAATTAACGCCGCACCTAGAATGTACTCTAAAAGTGTTAGCCCCTCTTCATCTTCCATGAAGTCCTTGATTAGATTGCGAAAGTTATCCATATGATTATCCCCTTTAACGTATCTCGCGATTAATGATACAGGTCTCATGTGCACCTGAATCATGCTTAAACATTAGTCACCGAGAATTAGGGGGGTTAGGACTTTTTTGCCAAAGGTTGGTACTTTCTTGCCTACCTGCGCTTCAGAATCAAAATGTATCAATAACGAGACACATCACCACCAACTATGTGACACCTTTCACACTTGCAGTATGACTATATAAGCCTAAGCTTAATAAACGAAAGGGTGAGGTCTGAAGCTCAAGGAATGAGGCTCGACTGACCTCAATACATACTAACGTTGGTGTAGTACGTACTGAGCGGGATTCATATGGATAGACTGACCAAAGCTTATTGGATTGGAGAGACTCTTTGCTCGCTGCCGGAATCACTTCGCTGTGAGTTTGATAAGAGCTTTGAGATTATGGACTGTAGCAAAGATATCTCTGTGCTTAGCGATAAAGAACACAGCTATTTCTTCTACTACATGACTTGCGATCATCGAGAGCACCTGAAAGGCGTCATCACGCTCTGTGAAAATCTCGACAAAAAACTGATCGTTATACATCCAACCGATATCGAGCCTCACTTACCGCCAAAGCATATTTGTGCGGAATATTATACGTTGAATGAAATCACCCTCCCGATTTGGCTATCACAGATAAAATTGAAATACTTTTTGCACAGCAAGGTCGACGAAGAACAAATTTCGGTCGATAAACTCTTTTCTCGAAGCGGAAAGTCGAATTTTTCTGACGTGGTTCATTACATCGCCAATAACGTCCATAAAGACCTAAGAGAAGAGGAAGCTGCTGCGCTTTGTCACTACTCACCGAACTACTTTTCCAAAGTATTCCATCGCAAAGTTGGTATGTGCTTTCGTGATTATGTCACTGCGAAACGCATTTCATTAGCAAAGAAAATGCTCGTTGAAAATGAATCCATGAAAATTGCCTATATTGCTTATCAATGTGGATACCGAGATGTCTCTTACTTTTCTCGAATTTTTAAGAAAAAAACAGGCCTGTCCCCAGCGAATTATCGGCAACAGTTTTAGGCGCTATTAGTACCGACTTTAGGGGTAACTAACGCTATCCTCCCCACATATTTCATCAAAATGCATTCCCGTGTCGTTATTTAACATGCTAAAGTTAACAATGCGTTAACAATTATAAATACAACGAGAAGACATGGAGTCACTAAAAATGAATCAGCCGAATCTAAACAGCGCTGCTGGTTGCGCTCTCCCACCACCAAATGAAATGATTCTCAAATGGGCTCAAGAGCGTCCAAATGAGGTCTATCTAAAACAAATTATTAACCGACAATTTGTTGAATACACGTTCGCTGATGTTGCCGATCAAGCCTTAAAACTCGTCAGTGCACTACGCAACCTCGGAGTACAGCCTGGTGACAAAGTAGCATTAGTATCTAAAAACTGTGCAGAGTGGTTTATTTGCGATCTTGCGATGATGCTTGGCGATTATGTCAGTGTGCCAATCTTTCCTACCGCCGGCGCGGACACCATCGAATACTGTGTGACTCATAGTGAAAGTAAAGCGCTCATTGGCGGAAAACTCGATGATCCTAAAGCAACCCAGCAAGTCATTGATGCAATGCCGGAGCTTATTAGTATCTCGCTCCCCTACGATACTGCGCCAAAATGTCAGTATGAATACCAAGCACTCATTGCCGATGCAATGCCAAGTGAAGAGCGTCCACAGCACTACGACGATAAGCTAATGTCTTTGGTGTATACCTCTGGGACGTCAGGATTACCGAAAGGTGCGATGCTGACCTACGGAGCGTTTAACTGGTCCGTACAACAACTGATAAACCATATCGGTATTCAAGAAAATGATCGTCTATTTTCTTACTTACCTTTGGCTCATATTACAGAGCGCGTCTACATTTTTGGTTCATCCATCATGGGTGGTGTACCAACAGCATTTCCAGAATCATTGGATACCTTTATCGAAGATGTAAAAATGCACCGCCCGACTCTGTTTATCTCAGTCCCGCGATTATGGACGCTATTCCAACAACGTATTCAAGACAAACTTCCACAGAAGAAGCTCAACATTCTATTGAAAATCCCATTCGTCAATTCTCTGATCAAGAAAAAGCTCGCAGAAGGATTGGGGTTGGATCAGGCTCGAGTATTAGGCTGTGGCTCTGCCCCGGTATCACCAGCACTGCTGGAATGGTACCACTCTGTAGGACTCAATATTACTGAAGCTTGGGGCATGACAGAATCATTTGCCTATAGCACGCTCAACTACCCATTTAGAGCTGACAAAATTGGTAGTGTCGGTAATGCTGGACCAGGTATTGAGTTAAAAATCGCTGACGATGATGAAATCATGGTGCGTGGCAAAGGGCTATTTTCTGGCTACTACAAAAATGACATTGCCACCCAAGAGTCTTTTGATTCAGAGGGCTGGCTACACACAGGCGATATCGGCTCTATCGACTCAGATGGTTACCTAACCATTCAAGGCCGTAAAAAAGATAACTTTAAAACCGCCAAAGGTAAGTTTGTCTCTCCAGTTCCTATCGAGAAAAAACTTTTCGAATACAGTCGCGTAGAGATGATGTGTCTAATCGGTTTAGGGCTACCAGCTCCGATTCTTTTGGTTGTGCCACATGATTTCCCTAACTTTGATCGGGAACGGTACGCACGAACCACCCGCAAAGTCATTGCAAAAATGAACCAAGAACTCGCCTCTCATGAGCAAATCAAAGGCGTATTAATGATTAAAGAGCCTTGGAGCATTGAAAATGGCGTATTGACGCCAACACTCAAAATTAAACGTCATGTGCTTGAGCAAAAGTATCATGAAATTGGTCACAACTGGCCGAAAGGTGAATTGGTTGTGTGGGAAGAAGACTTATAGCCTTGTCTGCACTCCTCAATATCATTGGGGAGTGCAGTTTAATTCTGAGCTTGAATCAAACTCATAAACTACTCTCTCCAAAAAGGCTTCCTCACTTCACTATTAATCTCCTTTTCATCTAATCCTATATCGTCCCAAAGATGTTCTGGTAACTCTCTCAAGTGACGACGTGTCTTGTAGTTTCTTCTCCAACTAGCAAGTTTAGAATAAATTAACTGTAATCCGGTCTGATGGTCAGCTGATAAAGTGCGCTCACAAGTGTGTGTCATGTTTTCCATGTAACCAGCTCCTATAACAATGTTGACCACTTAATAATCAGCGACTAGGCTGATATCCTCAAACGATAGAATCTGCCATTGAGTTAAGGAAAACTAATGTGAAAGATCGAATGCCTCCCTTACAGGGCTTGTATTACTTCTTCATTGCAGCAAAGGAAGGAAGCTTTAAAACAGCGGCAAAAGAATTGTTTGTTACGCCAGCTGCCATTAGTCAGCAAATTCGTCATCTTGAAGAGTTTTTAGGAACGGACTTATTTGTTCGCCAGCACAGAAAAATCGTGCTCACACCTGAGGGAGAGCTGCTGTTTACTCAGGCAGAAAGAGGGTTTGCTCATTTGCAGCAAGGGGTGAGATCAGTTAATCAAGATCCTAATCCTAACCACCTTTCGATATCAACACTCCCCTCTTTCGCTCACCATTGGTTAGTCCCGAAAATTACGGCTTTTCGTCAGCGTCACCCTGATATCGCCTTACTATTAGAACCAACCAATGATTTGGTGTCTTTTCAAGATAGTCAGATCGATTTGTGTGTCCGTTACGGTTTAGGAAAATACCCTAATTTAGAATCACAATGGCTAATGGATGAAGCTTTTTATCCTGCCTGTCACCCGGTATATCAGAAAGAGCACGGCATCTATCGCATTGAAGATTTAAGCAAAGCAGAGCTCATCGAAGACGTTTGGCCAGATCTGGACTGGAACATGTGGTTAGCGAGACTTGGTCATTCAGCGGCAAAGCCTGCTTTAAAATACAGTGGCTCACACTTAGTGTTAGAAGCGGCGTTATCACTACAAGGCGTAGCGCTCGTCAAACACAGTTTAGCTCATCAATATTTCCGTTCAGGCAAACTGGTCCGAATTGGTGATATAGCCATTAAACCCAAATTTGCGTATTACCTGTGCGCTCCAAAAGGCTACTTAAAGCGACCTAAAGCCCAATTGTTTGCACAATGGTTGAGAGAAGAAATAGAAACATTTGAAAAATCAGTGATACCAGATTTTAAAACCATCGACCTCAATGTTAATAATACTGGCTCAGCTTCAGAATAGTCGGTAAACAATACCAAAGGCGTATATCAGCGAAACAAAAACGCGCTGTGTGTAAGCGGTTAGATACAAAAAGCCCCGCACTAGGCGGGGCTTTCAAGTTATAGAGTTAACTTAAGAATTACTTCTTAGCGTTACGCTCTTTAACGTCAGCAATTACTTGCTCAGCAACGTTTGCTGGACATGGTGCGTAGTGTGAGAACTCCATAGAGAACTGACCACGACCAGAAGTCATTGTACGTAGAGTACCGATGTAACCAAACATTTCTGATAGAGGTACATCACCCTTGATACGTACGCCAGTAGACGCAGCTTGTTGGTCTTTGATCATACCACGACGACGGTTAAGGTCACCGATTACGTCACCAACGTGATCTTCTGGAGTGAACACGTCAACTTTCATGATTGGTTCAAGAAGTTGCGCGCCAGCTTTAGGCATAGACTGACGGAATGCGCCTTTAGCAGCGATTTCGTAAGCGATTGCTGAAGAGTCAACTGCGTGGAAACCACCGTCGAATAGTTCAACTTCAACGTCTAGAGTTGGGAAGCCAGCTAGAACACCGTGCTCCATCATTGACGCAAAGCCTTTCTCAACTGCAGGCCAGAATTCTTTAGGTACGTTACCACCAACAACTGTTGACTTGAACGTGAAGCCAGAGTTTGGCTCACCTGGTTTGATGCGGTAATCGATCTTACCGAACTGACCAGAACCACCAGACTGTTTCTTGTGCGTGTAGCTGTCTTCGATTGCTTGAGTGATAGTTTCACGGTAAGCAACCTGTGGAGCACCAACTTCTAGCTCAACGCCGTAAGTACGCTTAAGGATATCTACCTTGATGTCTAGGTGAAGTTCACCCATACCTTTCAGGATAGTTTCGCCTGAATCTTCATCAGTCTCAACTTGGAATGATGGATCTTCTGCAACCATTTTACCGATCGCGATACCCATCTTCTCAGAACCGCCTTTATCTTTAGGCTTAACTGCGATAGAGATTACTGGATCTGGGAAGATCATTGGCTCAAGAGTACATTCGTGCTTAGGATCACATAGAGTGTGACCAGTTTGAACGTTCTTCATACCAACTACAGCGATGATGTCACCAGCTTGTGCTGAATCGATCTCGTTACGCTCGTCTGCGTGCATCTCAACCATACGGCCGATACGCTCTGTTTTACCAGTTGCAGAGTTAAGTACTGTGTCACCTTTCTTCATCTTACCAGAGTAGATGCGGATAAAGGTTAGAGCACCAAAACGGTCGTCCATGATCTTAAATGCAAGCGCACGTAGTGGCTCGTCTGCAGATACAGTCGCAACTTCACCAGTTGGCTCACCAGTCTCTGAATCAGTTAGAGGCTGTGGATCAACTTCTGTTGGAGATGGTAGGTAATCAATTACCGCGTCAAGAATAAGTTGGATACCTTTGTTCTTGTACGCTGAACCACAGTAAGTTGGGAAGAATGCTAGATCACGAGTACCTTTACGGATACAACGTTTGATGTCTTCTAGAGATGGCTCTTCGCCTTCTTCTAGGTAAGCCATCATTAGATCTTCGTCTTGCTCTAGAGCAGTTTCGATTAGCATTTCACGGTATTCAGCAGCTTTTTCTACCATGTCTGCTGGAATATCTTGAACTTCGTAGTTCTCTGGCTGGCCAGACTCATCCCATACGTAAGCTTGTTGGCTTAGTACGTCTACAACACCTACGAAATCTTCTTCGATACCGATAGGTAGAGTCATAACTAGAGGTGTAGCACCTAGTACGTTTTGTACTTGATCTACAACTTTGTAGAAATCTGCGCCCATACGGTCTAGTTTGTTAACGAAGATCAGACGTGATACGTGTGATTCGTCAGCGTAACGCCAGTTAGTTTCTGACTGAGGCTCAACACCACCAGAACCACAGAATACACCGATACCACCGTCAAGTACTTTTAGAGAACGGTAAACTTCGATAGTGAAGTCAACGTGTCCAGGAGTATCGATGATGTTTAGACGGTGATCGTTCCAGAAACAAGTTGTTGCTGCAGACTGGATTGTGATACCACGTTCAGCTTCCTGCTCCATGAAGTCAGTTGTAGTTGAACCGTCGTGTGTATCACCGATCTTATGGATCTTACCAGTTAGCTTTAGGATACGCTCTGTAGAGGTAGTTTTACCCGCGTCTACGTGAGCAAAAATACCAATGTTTCTGTATTTTGATAAATCAGTCATTGTCTTACTCTGTTAATAAGGTATAAAGTGCGCGCAGAGTATATCACATTCTGTCAATACTGATACCCTTGCGTGCGGATGGAAGAAAAAAAATTTTAACGTGAAATTTCCGTCCCCAAAGCATAGTCAAACACAGCAATTTATGTACTTTATTCGCATTTTATTGAGGACGGATAGAACAGTTTGTGATTACACAAATACCATTCTTATGAGCATTACAGCTCGTCAAAAGCCTCTATAGCTTCCGACAATTTCTTAACGCCGTGAATTTGCATGCCAGGAATGCCGCCTTTCGGCATGTTGGCTGCAGGCACAATGGCTTTCTTGAAACCATGTTTGAACGCTTCATTCAAACGTTCTTGCCCACTTGGCACAGGACGGATTTCGCCTGCAAGCCCGACCTCACCAAAAATAACCACATCTTTGGGAAGTGGACGGTCACGAAAACTCGATAAAAGCGCCATAACTAACGCAAGATCGGCACTCGTCTCCGTCACCTTAACACCGCCAACCACATTAACAAAGACATCTTGGTCTGCCATTTGTAAGCCACCATGCTTATGCAACACAGCGAGCAAAAGTGATAAGCGGTTCTGCTCCAAACCGACCGCAACACGGCGAGGGTTTGCCAATTGCGAGTAATCCACCAACGCTTGAATCTCTACTAATAGAGGACGCGTACCTTCCCAAACCACCATAACAGAAGAACCAGATGTTTCTTCTTCACCACGAGAAAGGAAAATCGCGGATGGGTTACTCACTTCTTTCAACCCTTGGCCTGTCATTGCAAAAACACCGAGCTCATTCACAGCGCCAAAGCGGTTTTTATGACTACGCAATGTGCGAAAGCGGCTATCAGTACCACCATCAAGCAGCACTGAACAGTCTATAATGTGCTCAAGAACTTTAGGGCCCGCAAGGGTACCATCTTTTGTTACGTGACCAACAATAAATACCGCGACGTTATTCTGTTTTGCGTATCGTGTCAGAGCAGTCGCAGATTCACGTACTTGAGCAACACTGCCCGGTGACGATTGGACATCTGAAACGTGCATTACCTGAATCGAGTCAATCACCATAATGCGAGGTTGCTCTTTTTCGGCAATTTGGCAAATTTTGTCGACGTTCGTTTCCGATAGCATTTTTAAATGATCTTTTGGCAAGCCTAGTCGAGAAGCTCGCATTGCTACCTGCTGCAACGATTCTTCACCGGTTACATAGAGCGTTGGCATTTGCGCAGACAAACTACACATGGTTTGCAGCAGCAAGGTGGATTTACCCGCGCCAGGGTTACCACCAATCAAAATAGCGGCGCCGGGTACAACGCCCCCACCTAATACGCGGTCAAGTTCTTTAAACCCACTGGTGAAGCGTGGCACTTCCTGCAGATCAATTTCGGATAACGTTTGAACTGTAGCTTCTGTTGCGGAGCCCGCGTAGCCGGATAAACGTTCATTACGAGCAACCGTTGGCGATGCAGCGATACGGACTTCTGTTATCGTATTCCACGAACCACATGCGTTACACTGCCCCTGCCAACGGGGAAAATCCGCGCCACAATCATTACAAACATACGCTCGTTTTGCTTTCGCCATGATGCCTCGATTTTTTCTACAAATGTGACTAAGCACAGCCAAGTCAGACCTTAACTGAAATGAACTATTGATATACTTAAGTTTTACTTCGCTTAGCCGATACAATTTAAAGTAACGACATACTCTAACAGAAATAATGCAGCAATCTGAAATTCTCTCGATCGCAGAACGACTCATTCCCGTTTACGGTTCGGATGACTTTGACTTTGTCCTTGGCCAATTGACCGAGGAAGAGCCGCCTTCGGCCAAAATCTTAGTGAAAATGGAACTTAACCGCTTGATGGCTCCGTGCACAAAAAGCATCGATCTGCGCGGTCGCGTCCAAGGTGAATGTCGCGAGTATATTTTGGATGGTATTCCACATTGGTTAGATGACGTTGCTTTCAACGCTTACCATAAAAACATCAAAAAGTTTGGCGGCTACACTGAGGGAATGTGGGAAGCTTTGGTCAACACGCGGAATAACTTTCGCGTAATGAGCAAACGTCTTACTCAACAAAAAACGCAATCGTTAACGGATCCTAAAAGCCCTTTCTTAGCGGAGCCTGTTCACCTCGGCTATGACTTAAAGCGCCAAGAAAAGCGCTTGAAAGTCCAATCTCAAGTCGAGATTTGCCGCTCTAAAGGGCAACTTCTGCATGGGTTAAGCATTGACTTATCCTGCTCTGGCGCAAAGTTCAAAGTCCCAAGTGCGTTTAAATATAACCTTGGGGAGATTATTCAGGTCACGTTTACTGAATTTGCCAGCAAATCTCAGGTTGCCGGAATAGAGAAACCGCTGGCGTACCGCATACTTGCGGTTGATGACTGTTACGAGAATGACTCAGTTCGATACCTCAGAACCATACGTTTAACTGAAACCAATGTCGTTACTCGAGTGATCGATGAAGCGCTCAACAGCGCAGCGAAAAGAGCTCGTCACGATAATCAAGATAAGATCATTCGAGCTCGAACTCGTGGTTATGAGCACATCGCGCTTAAGCACACCAGCAGCTTACCCCTATTCTTTGATGGCAGTGAGCTGAAACTCGCTATGTTGACGCCAAACAATCAAAAGCTTTGGCAGTACTGGCATGATGAAAGGAACCAGCAAATGTTTGGGTCCTTATTTAATGAGAAGCGAGTCGCGTCACTCATTAAACCTGGCGTTAAAGGCACCACAAACGTCCTTTATTCATTTACTCACGAGCACGAAAACCGAACCTATTTCTATTCGATGCTTCGTCCTGAGGCCACTCGTGAACAACGCCAGCTATTTTGGCATTTAGGTGCTAAACGTGAAAGTTGGCGCGCGTTTAGAATTTCGATATTTGAACTGTCAGAGCAAGAACAGGAAGACTTAGCCGCTTTCTCTCCGGAGTTAGCTGAAACGTCCCAATCATTGACTCACATTGGCATCTTGCAAGAAATTGCTGACGAAAAATCAGGGCAGGATTATCTGCTCACTGAAAAGCCGCGCTTACCCGCAAATACGTTAAATGCATTTCGCCATCCGAGAAGAATTATAGGCAACCCGAAAGGCATTTATTTTGATGCCAAGTCTCGTCGTAAAGAGCCACGTTACCGATTTAAGACCCCAATAGAACTGCGTTCTGGGCCCGTCACAGCGATCGGCAGCACCGTCGATATTTCAAAGCGAGGGCTCGGCATTAAACTGGACGAACCTACCATGTTGCGCTCTGGGCAAGAGGTTCAGGTCAACTTTCGAGAGTTACAACTCTACGACAAAAAGCTGCCTTTAACGTCGGTGCCATACCGGGTAATTCGTGTTAGCCCAGATGGCTGTAGCGTACAGTTAGTTATTGATGAAAGCAGCCACACCATTAAAGTGATCGCCTTTTTCAACAGCATTATCGAACACAATCAAGATAAGTTGATCCCGCAAAAAGAGATGCTACCGAGTAATGCGTTACTTGAAAGACTGCACAGCATGTTGCTCTCTCGAACTCTGAGCACACCCATTTTTATCAGTAAAACAGCGTCGTCTTCAATCAAAACCCCCATTATTGGGGTGAATTTGCCGCTACCTAAGCACATTGAGCTTTTTGCACGCCTTGGGCACGATCAATTGTTGTCACTTGAACCTATCTTTAAAGGTCGAACAAGCACATTAATCGCAGAGCCGATAAAGCGTGTAGAGGGAGCTAAAGCAAGGCATCAGGATATTTACATTAGCGCAGCCAAAGTCGGCAATAAAATTACAGGCATTGAGTCTAAGCTTCATCAAGAGTTCAACAGCGTAAAAGAACGGATTCAATTTATAAAGAAAGCGCGAATGATGGGTGACTTCTACGTGATTCGCTTATCTACAGCCCCAATTTTCGATCCGATGACATCGTTGCTGCAACAAGATTTAAGTGACTTAACCCAATTTGGTGTACATCAAGCGAGCAAATTAGAAAAGGAGCTGACCGCTTTGGTCGGTTACAGTGAGTTTGAAGACATTACGGAAGAGGTTGTAATTAGATTGGAGTTAACCGAGTAAATTTAGAGCCATACTAAGTCAACGAAAAACACCGCCAGAAAGGCGGTGTTTTTGAATGGATAAATTAAGGTTTTGCTTTCCAGCTGACCTTTTGCTGCTTCACCAGTGCACCAGATAAAATACAGAGCACACCGCCTAAGCCTGCAAAGCGAATCGCAGATTGCGCTTGAGCTTCCACTTTAGGTTTTGCGTGGTACGCGATACCTAAACCAGCGACCGACATCATCACAAGATCGTTAGCGCCATCACCGACAGCAACCGTGTTGTGCTGCTCAATTTCGTATTCATCCGCCAACTCCACCAGGATATCTGACTTCATCTGCGCGGTAACCACATCGCCAAGTACGTTCCCCGTGAGCTTACCATCAATGATTTCTAACTGATTAGAGCGAGCAAAATCTAAATCGACTTTATCTTTGATGTAATCCGAGAAGTAAGTAAAACCACCGGAAGCAATCGCTGTTTTCCAACCTAGTGCTTTTAACGTTGCGATTAACGCTTCAAAGTCCGGCATAAATGGCAATTGGGAACGAACTTGTTCAAGAATTGATTCATCAGCACCTTTGAGCTTGCCTACGCGTTGACGCAAACTTTGCTCAAAATCCAGTTCACCTTGCATCGCACGTTCAGTAACTTCTGCAACCTCATCCCCGACTCCGGCCAATTTTGCGATTTCATCAATACACTCTATCTGGATTGCCGTTGAGTCCATGTCAAATACAATCAAACCTTGGGTTGAGAGATCTGGAACTTCATTAAGCGAGGCGTAATCCAAGTTGAGGCTTTGTAAGATCGTTTCGTGTTGAGGGGTCAACTCTCCTGCCATCAAGGCGACTTCATATTGGCCAACTTTCCACGTTTCTAACACGGGGTTGTAGACACCTGTGAAGAAATCAATGTCTTCAAAATGACGTGGCGAAAGGTATTCTGCAAACACTATCCAGTTTGCTTTTGCTTTATCTAGTTGGGAGGCAAATCGAGTCTCGGGTAATCGTTTTAAAAGTGTCGTATGTTTTCTGATAGGCAAGCTTTTTGACGCGTCCATGTATATAATCCCTTATGACTTTGCTAAAACGTTACCTCAACAAACTAAAAAGGCAAGTCTTTGTTTTATTTTAAATGGATGAGTAAAGAGCATGAGTGAATCCTTGTTCTCAGTAAGGAATGCCCTAAGAATTCTGGCACTAATCCTACTGTGTGTGATGTTGTTTATCACGATCAAAAACAGTGTTGTGATCAGTAAGGGCAACGAGAAAATTCAAGCACAGCAGCTTGAGACACTCACCAAAGTTTTGATTTCACAGGCGTCTCTTTCTGCCAGTGAAATGATTTTGACCAAAGATCAAGAACGCTTACTTAAGCTGACAAACCAGCTAGCACAAGACCGTTTGGTGTTTGATGCGACAATATATGATGCACAAGGCGTACGTTTAGCGTCTAGTGAAGATGCGCTATCGGTACGCGAAGTTTTAGGCTTAGACACGCCTTTGGCAACAGCTTCCATTGGCCGCCAGCAGTTGGTTGAACCAGTATTTGCCGATGAAGCACTCATCGGTTTTGTTCGCGTTACCTTTGAGACAGGTCGTGTAACCGCGATTTCTGACCACCACTATCGTAAGAGTGATCGCTACATGTACATGATGGTGCTAATGAGTTTTGTGTGCGGCATGTTATTCATTATGATTTTACGTAGACAGCCTATCCGCCGTAAAAAAGCGCAAAACCTACTGCTAACCAAATAGTCAGTCGGTAATCAACATCTAATACAAAAACAGCCCGCATTGTGCGGGCTGTTCTTTTAGTTCTTAATGTCAAGAAACTAAGATGACTCTTTGTCGCTTATTCTTCGTCGCCTAGCAATACTGAATCTAGTGCGATTAGCATCATGTCGTTGAATGTTGTTTGACGCTCATCAGAAGTTGTTTGCTCACCCGTTTTGATGTGATCTGAAACCGTACAGATTGTCAGAGCTTTTGCACCGTATTCTGCCGCTACGCCGTAAATGCCCGCCGCTTCCATTTCAACACCAACAATGCCGTACTTGTCCATTACGTCGAACATTTCTGGATCTGGCGTGTAGAAAAGCTCCGCTGAAAATAGGTTACCGACTTTCACATCAATGCCACGTGCTTTTGCTGCGTCTTCTGCCGCGCGAACCATTTTGTAGTCTGCGATTGCTGCAAAGTCATGACCTTTAAAACGGATACGGTTCACTTTAGAATCCGTACACGCGCCCATACCGATCACAACATCACGCACTTTGATGTCTTCGTTTACTGCGCCACAGCTACCAACACGGATGATTTTCTTCACGCCGAAGTCTTTAATTAGCTCCGTTGCGTAAATCGAGCATGATGGGATACCCATACCGTGGCCCATAACCGAGATCTTACGGCCTTTGTATGTGCCTGTGTAACCGAACATATTACGCACATCACACACTTGCACAACGTCTTCAAGGAAGGTTTCTGCGATGTATTTTGCACGTAGCGGGTCACCCGGCATCAGTACGACGTCTGCGAATGCACCCATTTCAGCATTGATATGTGGAGTTGCCATTTTCTTTTCCTTAACCTTTCTCTAGCGCTCCGCGCTTAAGGCGATATAAGCCAGAGTATTCTCATTTCCGACAAGCAGTACTTGCATACTGCAAACATAAAACTAGGAGCATTCAGCTCCTAGTTTTCAATATCCTAATTATAGGAAATTCTTACCGTAATCCATTGGAGAAGTACCGAAGTAGCTCGCCAATGTTTGGCCGATGTCTGCGAATGTTTCGCGGCGGCCAAGAGAGCCCGCTGGCACTTTTTGACCGTAAACCAATACTGGGATGTGCTCACGAGTATGGTCAGTACCTGGCCATGTTGGGTCACAGCCGTGATCTGCTGTTAGGATAAGCACGTCATCTTCACCCATCAGTTCTAGCACTTCATTGATGCGACCATCAAAGTACTCAAGCGCTGCAGCGTAACCCGCCACATCACGACGGTGACCGTAAGCTGAATCGAAGTCGACGAAGTTAGTGAATACGATGCTGTTATCACCCGCTTCTTTGATCGCTTCTTTCGTTGCTTCAAATAGTGCTGGAATGCCTGTTGCTTTGGTTTTTTTAGTGATCCCACAACCAGCATAAATATCTGAAATCTTACCGATGGAATGAACCTGACCGCCCTTCTCATCAACTAACTTTTGTAAGATAGTCGCTGATGGTGGCTCTACAGATAGGTCACGACGGTTACCCGTACGCTCAAATTGACCTTTACCCGGGCCAATGAATGGGCGCGCGATTACACGGCCGATGTTGTAATCTTCTAGTTCTTCACGCGCAATTTGGCAAAGCTCTAGTAAACGGTCTAGACCGAATGTCTCTTCGTGACAGGCGATTTGGAATACAGAGTCCGCAGAGGTGTAGAAGATTGGCTGCCCAGTCTTCATATGCTCTTCACCCAAGTCATCAAGAACTTGAGTACCAGATGCGTGGCAGTTACCTAGGAAACCGTCAAGACCCGCGCGCTCAAGGATGCGATCCGTCAGCTCTTTAGGGAAGCTGTTTGATTTGTCTGTGAAGTAACCCCAGTCAAACAGAACAGGAACACCTGCGATTTCCCAGTGACCAGACGGCGTATCTTTACCAGAAGAAAGCTCTGCTGCGTGACCGTACGCACCAATGATTTCGGCATCTGCGTCTAGGCCAGGTGCGAAGCGACCTGTTGACTCTTTATGTGCCATTGCCAAACCTAACTTAGATAGGTTTGGAAGGCGAAGTGCGCCTTGACGTTGGTCGTTATCTGCTAAGCCTTTTTCGCATTGTTCTGCGATGTGGCCTAGTGTGTCTGAACCTACATCACCAAATTTCTCAGCGTCAGCGGTTGCACCAATACCGAATGAGTCTAGTACTAAAATAAATGCTCTTTTCATTGCTCGTTCCTTAGGCCCACTCGGCTTTTTATTATGGTTGAGTAGGCCTTGTGTAATTACTTGTTCTATTAAATATCTTCTGCACGAATTTGGCGGTAAACCTCTGGAGTTGGTGTGTACTCACCACCTACTTTGATTGCACTGCGCAGTGCTTTTGCCGCTTCTTCCCACTGCTCTTCGCTGCGAGCGTGGATAACGGCAAGAGGTTTATCGCTATCTGCAACTTCACCCAAGCGGATGAACTCGTCGAAACCTACGGCATAGTCGATTTCATCAGTAGCAACACGGCGACCACCACCCATAGCAACGACAGCCATGCCAATCGCACGCGTGTCCATTGCTGAAACAATGCCCGTTTCCGTCGCGTAAACTGGCTTGATGATTTCCGCTTTTTCTAGGTAGTTATCGTAGTTTTCTACGAAGTCTGCTGGGCCGCCAAGACCAGCAACCATCTTGCCGAAGCATGCTGCTGCTTTGCCGTTGTCTAGTGCTTCCATCAATTTCGCACGTGCGTCTTCTGTGTTCTCAGCCAGTTTGCCAAGTACCAGCATTTCTGCACAAGAAGCCATGGTAACTTCAAGTAGGCGTGGGTTACGGTATTCACCAGTTAGGAAACGAACCGCTTCACGAACTTCCACCGCATTACCTGCCGAAGAGGCCAATACTTGGTTCATGTCTGTCAGGATTGCAGTGGTCTTAGTACCCGCACCGTTTGCTACTGCAACGATTGATTTCGCTAGCTCTTCAGACGCTTCGTAAGTTGGCATGAATGCACCAGAGCCGACTTTAACGTCCATCACTAGCGACTCCAGACCCGCCGCCAATTTCTTAGAAAGAATGGAAGCCGTGATCAGAGAAATGTTGTCTACGGTTGCGGTAATATCACGAGTCGCGTAAACACGCTTATCCGCTGGAGCAAGGTCACCAGTTTGACCGATGATCGCCACGCCTGCATCTTTAGTTACTTGCCCAAACACATCGTTGCTTGGTGTGATGTTGTAGCCTGGAATAGACTCAAGCTTATCTAGCGTACCACCTGTGTGGCCAAGACCACGGCCAGAGATCATTGGTACGAAACCGCCGCATGCTGCCACCATAGGGCCAAGCATCAAAGACGTTACGTCACCCACACCGCCGGTAGAGTGTTTGTCGACAATTGGGCCACCAAAGTTCATGTGGCTCCAGTCGATAACCATGCCCGAATCACGCATTGCACACGTTAAGGCGATGCGCTCGTCCATGGTCATTTCATTGAAGAAAATCGTCATAGCAAACGCCGCGATCTGACCTTCAGATACGGTGTTATTTGCTACGCCTTGAATAAAGAAGTTGATTTCGTCTGCGGTAAGTACTTCACCGTCACGTTTTTTACGAATGATTTCTTGTGGTAAATACATTAGTGCCTCCCATGCTCTCGTGAGCAATGGTTAAGTAGGATAGAAGAGGTTTGGTAGCACCCGTTTAGGTGCTACCGTTCAGACATATTATTGGGATTAGTACGCTGCTGGATCAGCGGTTTCGTCTGTCACTTCTAATGTATTTAGTAGGTTAGTTAGCAGGCTAGACGCACCGAAACGGTAGTGACGGGCATCAACCCAGTTGTCACCTAGGATTTCGTCAGCCATTGCTAGGTATGCAGCTGCGTCTTCAGCAGTGCGCACACCACCTGCTGGTTTGAAACCAACAGTTTCTGCAACACCCATGTCGCGAATCACTTCAAGCATCATGCGTGCATATTCTGGTGTTGCGTTTACTGGCACTTTACCAGTTGAAGTTTTAATGAAGTCAGCACCTGCTTCAATACAGATTTGAGATGCTTTCTTGATTAGTGCTTCTTCTTTTAGTTCACCTGTTTCGATGATCACTTTAAGAAGAATGTCACCACAAGCTTCTTTACATTGCTTAACTAGCTCGAAGCCTACTTTCTCATCACCCGCCATTAGCGCGCGGTAAGGGAAAACTACGTCAACTTCGTCTGCACCGTAAGCAACCGCCGCTTTTGTTTCAGCAACTGCGATTTCAATGTCGTCGTTACCATGTGGGAAGTTCGTTACTGTTGCAATACGAACCTCTGGCGTACCTTGCTCACGAAGTGTCTTCTTAGCAATAGGAATAAAGCGAGGGTAAATACAAATTGCAGCTGTGTTGCCTACTGCTGTTTTCGCGTCATGACATAATGAGATCACTTTTGCATCAGTGTCATCGTCATTCAACGTAGTTAGGTCCATAAGTTTAAGTGCACGTAGCGCTGCTGCTTTTAAATCGCTCATTTCTATCTCCGATCAATATTCAAAAAATTCACTACTCAGCCTTACATCACGTCTCTAACTATAATCAACAAGTCGAGACAATGTGAGTAAATGGCTAAACAGTCTATTAATGAACGGACTTGGTTCCCTGAAGACTCGGCATATACAGCGAAAATTTCATATGCCAATTGCTATCCTTGTCACCGCACAGTACCAGTTTGGCCTATGGCACAACAATCTATGATTGCGGTGTCTTTAATATCACATCACACAGCAAAACGCCTATTAGATCTGATATTGCTGGGCAAGTCATTTGCCCATCGATTATGTAATATTCATTACGTGATTAAGTATCAACCTTAACCACTATCCTGTGATTAATACATTATAGAGTTTCACCGCAAAACTGTAGCACCAAATAGAGCGCAAACGGTTTGTATCTCAAAATTTCCTAGCCCCTATTCCATCGGCTGCGTAACTCCTAGACTGAGTCCGGCACCCGGTGAGATTTTGGAGCCCGAAAAACGAAAAATGCCCCGCAGCAATCTCTTGCTACAGGGCATGATGTAAAACGGCGTCTATATATTAAGAACCGATTCTAATTATAGTGCTGCAAGGCTTAAGCAGAAGCCTGCAATTGTCGCTGCCATAAGGTTAGACAACGTACCTGCAAGAACAGCTTTAACACCCATGCGAGCGATGTCACTACGACGGTTTGGTGCAAGGCTACCTAGACCACCAAGTAGAATCGCGATAGAAGAAAGGTTCGCGAAACCACATAGTGCGAATGAGATGATAGCTGTTGTCTTCTCAGACATTACTTCACCAGTTGCCGCGATTACTTGAGCGTTTTCACCTAGGTATGGTGTGAAGTTCAAGTAAGCAACGAATTCGTTCACTACGATTTTCTGACCGATGAATGAACCAGCAGTTACTGCTTCAGCCCATGGAACACCGATTAGGAATGCTAGTGGAGAGAATGCGTAACCTAGGATTAGCTCTAGCGTTAGTTCTGGCATGCCGAACCAACCACCGATGCCACCTAGCATACCGTTGATCAGCGCGATTAGACCAACGAATGCGATTAGCATTGCACCTACGTTAAGCGCAAGTTGTAGACCAGAAGCCGCACCGCCCGCTGCTGCGTCGATTACGTTTACTGGTTTGTCGTCGCCGCCGTCCATCGCTTCTTCGATACTTTCGTGAGGCTGGTCAGTCTCTGGGTGAAGGATTTTAGCGAATAGTAGACCACCTGGTGCCGCCATGAATGATGCTGCTACTAGGTACTCTAGTGGAACACCCATTGAAGCGTAGCCCGCTAGTACACCACCAGCAACAGAAGCTAGACCACCACACATTACCGCGAATAGCTCTGATTGAGTCATTTTTGGAACGAATGGACGAACAACTAGAGGTGCTTCTGTTTGACCTACGAAAATGTTTGCTGCTGCTGACATTGATTCCGCACGTGAAGTGCCCAGCGCTTTTTGTAGTGCGCCACCAAGAATCTTGATAACCCATTGCATAACGCCAATGTAGTAAAGAACTGAAATCAGTGCAGAGAAGAAGATCAGTGTAGGAAGAACACGGAATGCGAAGATGAAACCGCCGCCGCCGAATACTTCGAACATCTTGTCAGAAACAAGACCACCGAACAGGAATGATGAACCATCGTTACCGTAGTTGATAACGTTAGAAACACCTGAAGAGAAACCGTTTAGTAGATCACGGCCCCAAGGTACATACAGAACAAATGCACCTAATGCGAATTGGATAGCGAATGCGCCACCCACAGTTCTTAGATTGATAGCTTTTCGGTTATTAGAAAATGCCACTGCAATCGCAAGAAGCACTACCATACCGATTAGGCTCATAAACAGGCTCATAGTTTATGACTTCCTTATAAGTTATTTATTGGCGTGTTACAAAATGGAGCTATAAAGCGGGAGCAATTATACTCATGCAGAATCAATTAAAGTAATGCCAGCCTCACACTTTCCTATAAGATTCATGATTGATTCAGCCAGCTTTGTGAGTTAATTCACAATAAGCAGGAAAACGTTTTCTATTTCAAACCACATCTTTAGATTTTATTCACATATCGAGAAAGCAAAATTGCTATTTTTCCATAACTGAGAAGCAATCGATTGCTTTGAGCCGTTATGCAACTCTACGAGCTCATTAAAGACGTGGATGAGTTTGGCTGGGTGATTCGACTCCCCTTGATACCCAAGTATAGGCATATCCGGTGCATCTGTTTCGATCACGAGATGTTTGAGTGGTAATTTTTGAATTGCGTCGCGCGTTTTCTTCGCTCTTGGGTAGGTGATGGTTCCTCCTACACCGATAAAAAAACCTAATTTGACCCACTCCATTGCTTGCTGATAACTCCCAGAGAAAGCATGTAGCACACCGCCCCGAGGGAGCTTCGCCGCTTTAACTATTTGAATAAGGCGATTGTGCGCTTTTCGGCTATGTAAAATAACTGGGAGTTCGAAGCGTCTAGCCAGTTCAAATTGAACTTCAAGTGTCTCTTCTTGCAACTGTGGGTCAACATCAATGGCAAAATCTAGCCCACACTCTCCTATTGCCACGCACTGGGGAGCATTTTGTTTTAGATAATGTTCCAATTCAGCAAAGTGCTGCTCGACGTTATCTTCAAGAAAATACGGATGAAACCCAAGGGCATAATACAAATTGGCATGTTGATCTGCCAAGGTTTGAATACGAGCCCAGTTTTGAGGTCCCACTGACGGAATCAGAATTCTTGTCACGCCTTGCGTTTGAGCTAGCTGAAGTTGATGTGCAAAGTCACCTTGGAATACATCAAAGTCAAAGTGACAATGGGTATCAAAGAGCTTCATCTTGAGACTTTTTATCTGTACAAACAAGCTGAGAATCAGAAAATAGCAGAGCTTCACTGTTCTCTTCATTTTGATGGGCAGGATCTTTTCTATACGGAACGCAGCTGCGTTTTTGATCGGGGGTTAGCCCCATCTCCTTGCACCAATCGTCGTAACGCTTCAATCCTCGTTTAAACCAGTTCATATCTCATCCTTATAAAAAACGCCCTTGGCTAAGTTTATAGCCAAGGGCGTTTTAAAATCTAGTTTGCGTTAAAGCTTACCCAAACCGCTTTTTGATTAGTGCTCACGCGTCGCACGGAAATCAATATCAGGGAAACGCTCTTTCGCCAAGTTTAAGTTAACCATTGTTGGTGCAATATACGTTAGGTTATCACCACCATCCAATGCTAAGTTTGCTTGGTTCTTACGTTGGAACTCATCCAGTTTCTTCGCATCATCACACTCAACCCAACGCGCAGTTGCAACGTTAATGCCTTCATAAATCGCTTCAACGTTATATTCAGACTTCAAACGAGCCACAACAACATCGAACTGAAGTACACCAACGGCACCAACGATCAGATCGTTGTTTTGTAGTGGACGGAATACCTGTACCGCACCTTCTTCTGATAGTTGCACCAAGCCTTTTAGTAGCTGTTTCTGCTTTAGTGGATCTTTCAAACGAATACGACGGAACAATTCAGGCGCAAAGTTTGGAATACCAGAGAACTTCAGTGACTCACCTTGCGTGAAAGTATCACCAATTTGAATAGTGCCGTGGTTATGCAGCCCAATGATGTCACCCGCGTAAGCGTGTTCTGCACGTGAACGGTCACCAGCCATAAAGGTTACTGCATCAGAGATACTCACCTGCTTGCCAAGACGAACGTGGTTCATCTTCATACCCTGCGTGTAAGTACCCGATACAATACGCATGAATGCGATACGGTCACGGTGTTTCGGGTCCATGTTTGCTTGGATTTTGAATACGAAACCAGAGAACTTCTCTTCTGTCGCTTCAACTTCACGCTCAACCGCCTGACGCGTTTTCGGTGCTGGCGCCCACTCTGTTAGACCATCTAGCATGTGGTCTACACCGAAGTTACCTAATGCGGTACCGAAGTAAACTGGCGTCAGGTCACCTGTTAAGAACATTTCCAAATCAAACTCAGGGCAAGCACCCATAACAAGCTCAAGCTCTTCTCGAACACTTTCCGCAAGGCCTGCACCGACTTTTTCATCAAGCTCTGGGTTATCTAGACCTTTGATGATTCGAACTTCTTGAATCTCATGACCGTGACCAGATTCGTATAAAATCGTTTCATCACGGTGAATGTGATACACACCTTTAAACTCTTTACCACAGCCGATTGGCCACGTGATAGGCGCACACATCATGCCCAATTCGTTTTCTACTTCGTCCAATACTTCCATTGGATCACGAACGTCACGGTCAAGTTTGTTCATAAAGGTCACGATTGGCGTATCGCGTAGACGGGTTACTTCCATCAGCTTACGAGTACGATCCTCGACACCTTTCGCAGCATCGATAACCATCAAACACGAGTCGACTGCCGTTAGAGTACGATATGTATCTTCCGAGAAGTCTTCGTGTCCAGGAGTATCAAGTAGGTTTACCAGGCAATCATTGTAAGGGAACTGCATCACAGACGTGGTTACCGAGATACCACGTTCCTTTTCCATTTCCATCCAGTCTGATTTTGCGTGCTGTGCATTACCACGACCTTTAACCGTACCTGCTTTTTGAATCGCGTTTCCGAATAAAAGGACTTTTTCAGTAATGGTGGTTTTACCCGCATCCGGGTGAGAAATAATAGCGAACGTTCTACGTTTAGACACTTCGCTTAGAAAAGGTGTATTTGACATGAAACTGGTCTTCTTTGATGTCTGAATGCTTGCTCGAAAAGCAAACACGCTTTTTAGATTCAATATTGCGCGGTATTCTCGCTTATTATTGCCTCAGGGGCAACTGATCGCTTTAGGGGCGACCTCCCTTATGGGATGCGTTAACGTTAGTGAAAGAAGAGATAACTCATGATGATCGCATCTTCTTTTCCCGTGCCAGTTTTCGCAGGGTAATAGTTATGACGTCGATCAACTTCATTGAATCCAGCTTGTTCATAAATATAAATAGCAGGCTTATTACTCTCTCGCACCTCAAGCCAAGCACTCTCCGCTTTTGATTGCTCACAATGTTCTAAAAACGCATCCAAAAGTTTTTGACCATAGCCTTTACCCTGAAGATGCGGCGCGATAGCAATATTCAGCAACGTAACTTCACCGACAATATTCTGCGCATAGAAGTAGCCAATCACCATCTCGCCATCGAGCATCACATGATGACATGCTCCACGGCTGGATAAATCACGTACCAAAGACTCTGCCCACGGATGCGAGTGTGCTTGCTGCTCAATTTGCCAAACTTGATCTAAGTGCTCAGCGCACATTGGTAAGATTTTAGTTGTCATTATTTACCTAGGGGTTCATGTGCAATACCAATTGCAGTAAAACGGGAATTAATGCTTATTTGCTCGAATTGTTGTAAGAACAAATCTGTTGCCAAAGTGCACGTTTTTGTTGGGTATTCCCATCCACATCTTGCAACAATGGCGATGTCAGCGGTTTAGTGTCAGGCAATACTTCGGCTTCACACCCTGCAAACCAAACCCACTCAAGCTCGTGCTGGCCAAGTAATGGAAATCGCTCTGGCTCAATATGTAACGCTTGGTCAAGCGTTAACTTCATACTCTTTAGGATGTTTTCAAACAAAACCGCCGTCTCATTCTCTGGACATACCGGAGAGATCAACAGGAGTTTGCAAGAACTTTGCAAATCGATTTTTGGCGATTGGTAACCTGCCAATCTATCTGGGTGTACCAGCTCCCATGTGCTGATGCCCATTTCGTGTAAATACTGTTTCTCGTTAATTGACATTTTCCGTCACCTATTTGAACGAGGGCAATCCTAACAAATAATCGTGATTATACCTAAAGGACTTCAAGGAACACCTCAATACATTGGAATGATTGAACTGTTCTGCCTATGACAATGGCCACACCGTAGGTATAACATATGAGGTACATTATGAAATTCTTACCTACACTGCTGCTTTGCGCACTGGTAGCCACCACCAGCATGAGTGTTTTTGCTAATAGCAGCGATGAGTGGGAGCTGATTGCAACGAAAACCGTCAAATTCCAAACAGAAACGGATACCGTGACACCAAATAGTCTATTCCGAAATCGCAGCTTCAGTAAAATTAAACTGAAATGTGTGCAGGGCACGGTAGACATTAACGACTTAAAAGTCGTGATGACGGACGGTAGTGAGAAAAAGCTAACCTCTATGGGTGTGCTAACAAGTGGATTATCGACTCGTGCATGGAGCCTTCCTGGCTCAAAAGAAGCGAAGCTAAAACAGATTGAAATGACTTACAGCAGTTGGGGCAGCAGAAAACTCAATGTTTTAGGGCTAAGTAAGAAAGCAAAAATAGAGGTTTGGGGTAAGAAGAAAAGTGACCAGCCATCCTAATCTCCCTATCTCAGTTTTCAATGAACTAAGAAAGAAGCCCACTGAGTTAGTGGGCTTCTTTCATTTACAGTTCAGAGAACTCTGGCGCGTAATCTATGCGTCCGGAGTGTCCGGCACATTGACCTTGGACCAACTCTGCGATACGAAATGCACCTTTAGGAACATCCCAAGCGCATTCGAATCCCATCTCGTCGCATGATTGAAAGCCCTGGCGCGCGTAATAATCAGGATCGCCCAACACCACACACACTGGATAGCCAAAATCACGAAGTGAATCAAAACCTTCTTTGATCAACTCTGCAGCGATGCCTTGGCGACGGTAATCTTCATGAACAGCCAATGGCGCCAGCCCTTGCCACGACAAATCTTCACCATTTAAGGTCACTGGGCTAAATAAAGCATGGCCTATCACCTCTCCCTCATCTGTACACGCGACTAAGGAAAGTGTGAATTTGCTGTTTTCGCGCAAACGCATCACAAGCTTAGCTTCAGCTTCCGTCGGGAAGGCGTGTTTCAATAAGCGGTCAATGGTAAGAATGTCCGCAGGGGCTTCAGTTCGAATAAGCATTCGCTACTCCGGTTGGTTGTGCAGGCGCTTGAACTCCTTTCTGAACAAAATCAGCCAATTGATTCAAAGCGACTTGCATTGCTTTCGGTAACTGCTCTAAGTCGACACTGTCCATTAAGTTTTTCACTTCTAAGCCAAGCTCAGTATCGCCTTCAATTGAAAGACGACGTTGGAAGAACAGTGTGTCAGGGTCTTCTTTACGACCAGCTATCAGTACTAGGTCGTTTAGATTACCACTAAAACTCACATCTTCCTGAACTGGTTTTTCAGCTACCACTAATTTTTCGTCTTGATAGCTGATGTACCATGCTAAGTTCAAGTCTTTAATCGCAACTTTTAACCACTTGTCTTCAAGGAACTCAAAGTCACCATCTTCCAAGGCTTCTTTAAACACCATTTTTAGCCCTTCCAGCAATGCTTTTTGCTGAATTGGCTGTGGTAATAACTGGACTGGAGAACGCAAAATGTTGGCTGCGTTCTTTACTAGTTGACTGCGAATCTTGTTTAACACGTTCATTATCCGTTACTTTGTCATTAGGTTGCCTATATTAAGCAATCGTGGCAATGAGATTACTGTTATGTATCAATAAAGTGCTTATTTTAGATTGGTTGATTATTGTTCACTAACGCTTCTTTTTTTGAAGTTACGTGTATTATTGATGCGAACAGGTGGATAAACACTTTTACAACCGTATTTTCAAAGTTATAGTTATCTGAGCGTATCCATGTGATTGTCGACTGTAAAGTTAAAACCGCGAGCCCTTTAATGGCAAGCGATACTGGACTTGATAGTAGACCGCCGCAGGCTTATCAGGGTGTCGCTTTTTATACACGGACGAATAATCTGGCTCATTGGAGATCGGTAATACCCTAATGCCTTCCCAGCAATTAAAACATTGGTTTGCCACGCTAACCTCAAATAGCCCTTTCTTCTTTGCTATTCTTGATAAAAAACACAATTATCGAATGGTAAGTGACCGTTACTGCGATATCGCAGGTTTAAGTCATGAGGAAATCATCGGCTTAAACGATTGCCAGGTACTGGGTGAGCAGTTTTATAAAAAGCTGGCCCCTTACTATCAGCGTGCATTCAAAGGAACGCATGTCGAAGCCGAAATCACCCTCGATGAAACCGACCTTGAAACCAGCCTGCACTTTAGTCTGTCACCGGTTTTTGAAGGTAACGAAATTCGCTTTGTCGTTTTTCACGCCGTGGATACTTCAGAAAAGCAGATCCTCGTACGCTCCTTAGAGGAGTCCGAAAGTAAGTTTGCGAAATTAACACAACTACTGCCTGACGGTCTGCTGCTTATCGAAGATGACATTATCATCTCTGCCAACCCTGCATCAGCACGCCTTCTGGGACTGAACTCTCCCCATGAGTTGCTAGGCGAAGAGCTCAGCCGTTTATTCATCGATGAAAACAGCAAGAAAGTGTTTAGTCATCGTTTGAGTACATTAATTTCTGACAAGCCTTTTGTTTGCTTAACCAGCGCGAGATGTGGCTTTGAACGAAAAGTTCAGTTACACGCTGATTCCACGGCGATATTAGGCAGCGAGTCTCAAATCATCTTGATCCAAGACGCTGACGATACACCTAAGAATTTGTCTTCTGCATCGAATGAAGACATGCATATTGATTCGCTCACCAAACTCTACAACCGCTTTGGTTTTACCAAACGTTTGGAACAGCTGATCAAAAAGCAAACGCCGCTTCTGGTGTTCTATTTGGATATCGATAACTTCAAAAACATTAATGACTCACTTGGTCACCACATTGGCGATAAAGTGATTCAAGAGGTATCGGCCCGTCTTAAACGATTGCTGCCAAATCAAGCGATTATTGGTCATTTGGGTGGCGATGAGTTTGGCGTCATTCTGCCAGAACCAGAAAATACCCGCATGGCTGAAATTTTGTCAGATCGCATTATCTCGTTGATCAACCAGCCTTTCGACTTGCACCACTTCAGTAAACGCCTTGCGTGCTCAATTGGTAGCGTTCGTTACCCTGAAGACGGGCAAGATGCGAGAATCCTGCTACAAAATGCCGATACAGCGATGTATGAAGCCAAAGATCGTGGCCGAAATCGCCTGATCAAATTTAACGACCAGATGAACAAAGAAGCGCGCATGCGTTTGTGGCTTGAAATCGAACTGCAAAAAGCATTGCAGCAGAACGGTTTAGAAGTGTGGTATCAACCAAAGGTTAACGCGCGTGACTTCAGTATTAACGGTGCCGAAGCGCTCGTTCGTTGGAAACACCCTGTCGAAGGTTACATTAGCCCAGGTTCATTCATTCCTGTCGCCGAGCGTGCAGGGTTAATCGAACACCTTGGACGCGTCGTGATGCGTGATGTTTTCAATACGGTAAAACGTTGGAAACAACAAGGCATACTGCCAGGTCGTGTCGCTATCAACCTCTCTCCCGAGCAATTTGGTAACCCACAGCTGATCGACTTTATGGAAAAGTTACTTCGCACTACCGAGCTTGACCCAAGCTGCATTACCTTCGAGCTAACCGAAAGTGCCGTGATGAGTGATAGCGAGCATACACTGCAAATGCTGAATGCGATTAAGAAGCTGGGCTTCGCCCTCTCTATCGATGACTTTGGTACCGGTTACTCTTCCCTTTCCTACTTAGCGCGCTTCCCTATCGACGAGCTAAAAATCGACCGCGCGTTTATTAACGATATCGACACGCTACCCAAACAGGTCACTGTGATTGAAAACATCATTAATCTGGGTAAGTCACTCGACTTGACGGTCGTTGCCGAGGGGGTGGAAACCCACCAGCAAGCTACTTTGCTCTCTAACCTTCAATGTAATGCGATTCAAGGATTCCATTTTTATCGCCCACAGCCAAAACATGAAATTGAAGAGCTGTTTGTACAGAATCGTCGTCATAAGAACTAACCCCGACTCGATACCCTTACTCTCAAGGGGTAAATATCGACTTTATTGAGCTAAACCTAACTTAGGTCAATTTCGCTATTCATAATTCTTCATAAAATGCGGACACCTTTTTATTCTCAATGATTGTGAGCATATGGAACTCTTGTGTCCCGCGGGTAACCTGCCTGCGTTAAAAACTGCGATTGATTGCGGTGCCGATGCCGTCTACATTGGCTTCAAAGATGATACCAACGCCCGTCACTTTGCTGGCCTCAACTTTAACGGCAAAAAGTTAGAAAAAGCGGTGCAATACGTTCACGACCGCGACAAAAAAATTCATGTCGCGTTGAATACCTTCGCTCATCCCAATGGCTTTGAGCGCTGGACGAACGCGGTAGACAATGCAGCGGCACTGGGTGTGGACGCGCTGATTGTTGCAGACATTGCAGTGCTGGAGTACGCGGCTCGCAAATATCCCGATCTGGAACTACACCTTTCAGTGCAAGCATCAGCGACTAACGTCGCAGCCATTGATTTTTATAAACAAAACTTCAACGTAAAACGTGTGGTACTACCTCGCGTCTTATCGATTCATCAGGTGAAACAGCTTTCGCGCAACATCACTAGCGATGTCGAATTAGAAGTCTTTGCTTTTGGTAGCCTTTGTATTATGTCCGAAGGCCGTTGTTATTTGTCATCATACATGACGGGTGAGTCACCAAACACTGTGGGTGCCTGTTCTCCTGCCAAATACGTTCGTTGGCAAGAAACTGAACAAGGTCTTGAGTCTCGTCTAAACAATATCCTAATTGACCGCTACTGCGCAGGAGAAAACGCGGGCTACCCTACACTTTGTAAAGGTCGTTTTGAAACAGAAATTGATGGTGAGAAAAAACGCTATCATGCTCTGGAAGAGCCAACCAGTTTGAACACCCTTTCGATGCTGCCAGAACTGTTTGCCGCTAATGTCGCATCTGTAAAAATTGAAGGGCGCCAACGCAGCCCAGCTTACGTAGAGCAAGTCACTCGAACATGGCGAGCCGCGATTGATCGCTACCAAGCCAACCCAGAAGCTTACCAAGTTGAAGCCGCATGGGATGCGACGCTCGCAAATGTGTCGGAAGGAACGCAAACCACCTTAGGTGCTTACCACCGTAAATGGCAGTAGAGGTTAAGATGGATAACTCAATGAAATACGCACTTGGCCCACTACTCTATTTTTGGCCAAAACAAGATGTAGAAGCCTTCTACCAACAAGCAAAACAAAGCTCTGCAGACATTATTTACCTGGGTGAATCGGTTTGCTCTAAACGCAGAGAAATGAAATCAGCCCACTGGTTGGAAATCGCTAAAGACTTATCTGCCTCTGGCAAACAAGTCGTTATCTCTACGATGGCGCTACTGGAAGCACCGAGTGAAGTAAACATCATGAAGAAGTACATCAATAACGGTGACTTCGCCATTGAGGCTAATGACGTATCGGCGGTTCAATTAGCATCAGAGCATAAAGTGCCTTTCGTCGTTGGTCCTGCAATCAATACTTATAACGCACACACGCTCAACTTATTTTTGAAGCAAGGTATGATGCGTTGGTGCATGCCTGTCGAGCTCTCTCGCGAATGGTTAAACGATACTTTAGTTCAGTGTGACGAGCTGGGTATTCGTAACAAGTTTGAAGTTGAGGTATTTAGCCACGGTTATTTACCTTTAGCGTATTCCGCTCGCTGTTTCACAGCCCGAGCTGAAAACCGAGCGAAAGACGATTGCGAAACCTGCTGTATCAAATACCCAACAGGAATCCAGGTCAGTAGCCAAGAAGGGCAAGAAGTCTTTAACCTTAACGGCATTCAAACGCAATCAGGGTATTGTTATAACCTGATCAATGACTTACCAAGCATGCAAGGGCTGGTTGATGTGGTCCGCTTAAGCCCTCTCGGTGTGAGTACACTTTCTGAGTTAGAGCATTTTCGCTCAAACGAGCACGGCGACAACCCTGAAAAACTTGAAAGCCGCCAATGCAATGGCTATTGGCATCAGCTAGCTGGCTTAGAAGTAAAAAACATTTAGCTCTCCAAAAAAGAAAAGCGAGGCCCAACCTCGCTTTTCTCTATCAGCCATTGTTAACAGGCTTGCACTGTTGGCTCAGCCGAAGTTTCGTTTAGCAGCTTTTTCACGTCCCGCCACAACATACTGACCACGACTAAACTCAGCGCAATATTGGACAATGGGAAAGCCAGCCAAATGCCTGTCACGCCAAACAGTTTCGGCATAACGAATAAAAACGGCAGTTGAACCAACATGTTGCCTAGTGTCACAAACATGGCTTTGCTGCCTTTGTTTACCGATTGGTAGTACGCAGCCGCCACGACTAAAAAGCCATCTAGGAACAACGCAAACATGTGTAAACGAATCCCGATCACCGTGCTATCAATCAACTGCTGATCAGCATTGTTAAACACCGAGACCAACTCGTACGGGAAAAGGTTCATCAAACCCACAAACGCTACACCACCAAGCACAGATGTCCCCATTGCGACTTGCAGTAATTTTCTGACGTTCGCCGGGTTGCGCGCCCCGTGATTGAAGCTCACTAGAGGTTGCATACCGTTCGCGATTCCCTCTGCAATCAGATAGTAAACCGTCACGATGTACCCCAAAATAGCATACGCCCCGATCAACATTGCACTTCCGTACTGAGCAAATAATGCGTTGTGCATTGCCACCATCACAGAACCGTACGCGTACATAAAGAAGCTAGATGTACCGATCATTATAATCTTTGGTGCAACATCAACTTGAAACTTAAAGTCACTGATTCGAAGGCGTAAGGTCGCTTTTGAAGTAAAGAAGTAACCAATACCAAGCACGGTTACCACCAATTGTGCCAGCGCTGTAGCAATGGCCGCTCCGGTTAACTCCCACCCCAACCAAGCAATAAATACGTAGTCTAATACAATATTAATGACGGCACCGATGACCATCAGCATCGTTGCTAAGTTCGGGCTGTCGTCATTGCGTAAAAGAAATGGAACCGCGATAGAGCCTAGCGTAAATACGCACGCGACAATCAGAATATGCAGATATTGCAGCGCGAGTTCAAACACTCGCCCTTCCGCCCCCTGCCAGCGAATAAATTCATCAGCAAAATAGAACAATATGGTAGCAACGACCGGCATCAATATCGCTAACAACCCCAATCCGGTCGTTAAAATACGCTTCGCACCTTCATGATCGTTTTCTCCTTGCTTAATCGACGTTAGCGCACCAGTCCCCACCCCAATCATCATCCCTATACCGAGGATAGAACCGATGATCGGCCACGCAACATTGATCCCTGCTAATCCGTCAGCACCAACATAACGGCCAATAAAAATGCCATCAACTATTTGATATAAACCGTTCACGAGCATTGCTGCGACGGTTGGAATCGTATATTTCCAAAACTGTCTATAAATTGAGTTTTGCATGACTGCCACCAGTAGTTAGCAAAGCTAACCATTTAATTAGCAAGACTAACTAAATGGTTAAATTAAATAAAAGAAAAATGAAACACCAAAGGCTAATGCGTACAGCGGAGGCCTTTGGTTTAATTTAAAATGACTTATTGCTCAATGCTTTATTCAGTAAAGCTTGTAACTGCTCAGCTTCTTGCTGATTTAATTGTTGCATCATTTGTTCAGAGATATCTTTGTAAACCACCTGCTCCAAAGACATTTTTTCTGCGACTTCTTCTGTCAGCAATACACGCTTAGCACGGGCATCCTCATTACATGCGATGCGTTTCACCAAACCCTTTTTTTCCAAACGAACAACCATTGTCGATGCGGAAGGCTTAGTCACTTGCAACTCTTCTGCAAGATCGGTTATTCGTACACCCTCAGGGTAAACCTGAATCACACGTAAATAATCGAACTCATTAAAGCTTAGATGTGATAACGGATCTTCTTTGGCATAAACACGCCAAGCTTTGGCGCAAAAACGCTCTAAATCAATCAAGCTTTCTTCTAGTGCCATAAAATCCACCACCACTTAGTTAGCAAGGCTAACTATTTTAAATGAGTCACTCATCAAGTTCAATCATAAAAAAAGCCGCTCTCATCGAGCGGCTCTAAATCATTCCATTTCCTGCTTTTTAGCGGCCTTTAGCTTGGCCAATCTGTCTTGCTGTAATTGATCGTAGATTTGTGCCAGTTCCAAGAAGGAATAACGGTGCTCAACATAATCATAAACGTTAAACGAAATCGCGAGCTTATAAAGTGAGATGGCACTTGCGATGTCACCTTCAAGCTGATTACGCTTTCCAAGGTAGAAATACGTTTCCGTCAATCGTTCAGCTAGGCGATAGTTCTCTCTCGTTCCATCCATAATGGCTTTAAGAGCGTCTTCGTCCGAGACGTCTCGCAGCATGATGGCAACAAGAACCCATCCCCACTCTTCACTACGATCTCGTAAATAACGCTGTTGAAGATTGGCTTTTGCTTGCTCTGGATTTTGCTCAGCTTCGATGATGTACAGCCATAATGAACGAAAAGGATCCGTTGGCATTTCTTGATAGTGCTTGGTCATATCTTCTAAAGCGAGATCGATTCGGCCACCATAATACAGTGCAATCGCACGGTTGCGCTCAGCATAGGTATTATCCGGAGCCAACTCTATGGTCGAGTCAAACGCTTCATAAGCCGCGTCAAACTCACCCACTTGGGTGAAATACACCCCCAAAAGATTGAAGATATCCGGTTGAGCAGGATTCAACTGCAAAGACTGGTTAAAGTCCAAACGGGCAAGATCACGCAAACCAACGCTATCGTAGTAGCTACCGCGCTCATAATGCATTTTAGCGCGTACTTCATCACTGAGATCAGGACGTTGTAGCAACTGCGATAAACGCGCGATTTGTACTTCTTGTTGAACGCTAGGCTGAAGTGGCACCGCCATCGGTGGATATAGCCACTTTTGTGCTGATTGCTGAGAAGTATTTGCACAACCGGTCAGCGCGATAGCAACACATAAACTTGCGGTTTGAAACCATTTCACTAATTGATACTCCTGTTTGGACCGCTCAAAATTTATTTCTCTTAATGCAATATAGGCGATAACCTTGTTTGAGGTTAATGCGTCGAAATAAACCAAAAAAAGGGGAGCGAAAATGCTCCCCTTTTATAACATGCTTTCAGGCCCTTAATCTAATAAAAGGCTGAAAGTCTCATTTTGTCTTACTCGTCTTTCGCAGCTGGTGCTTCAGCAGCAGCTTCTTCAGCTGGCTTTTCTACCGCTTCTTTCATGCTTAGACGTACACGGCCTTGGCGGTCGATTTCAAGAACTTTAACTTGAACTTCTTGGCCTTCAGCTAGGTAGTCAGACACTTTCTCAACACGTTTTTCGGCGATTTGAGAAATGTGTACGAGACCATCTTTGCCTGGAAGAACCGTTACGAATGCACCGAAGTCAGCTAGACGTGCAACTTTACCCGTGTAGATACGGCCAACTTCAACTTCAGCAGTGATCTCTTCGATACGGCGGATAGCTTCTTTCGCAGCAGTGCCTTCAGTTGCAGCAATCTTGATAGTACCGTCGTCTTCGATTTCAATAGTTGTACCAGTCTCTTCAGTTAGAGCACGGATAACTGCACCACCTTTACCGATAACGTCTTTGATCTTCTCTGCGCTGATCTTCATCGTGTGAATACGAGGAGCAAATTCAGAGATGTCTTCACGGGCACCAGAGATTGCTTCATCCATTACAGATAGGATGTGCTTACGTGCGCCTTGAGCTTGGTTAAGCGCAATTTGCATGATTTCTTTAGTGATGCCTTCGATCTTGATGTCCATTTGAAGAGCAGTGATACCAGTGTTAGTACCTGCTACTTTAAAGTCCATATCACCTAGATGGTCTTCGTCACCAAGGATGTCAGAAAGAACAACGAAGTCGTCGCCTTCTTTAACAAGGCCCATTGCGATACCCGCAACAGAAGACTTGATTGGCACACCTGCGTCCATAAGCGCAAGAGACGTACCACATACAGAAGCCATTGAAGATGAACCGTTAGATTCAGTGATTTCCGATACAACACGTACTGTGTATGGGAACTCATCTACTGATGGCATTACTGCTGCGATACCACGTTTAGCCAGTTTACCGTGGCCGATTTCACGACGCTTAGGAGAACCTACAAAACCAGTCTCACCTACACAGTATGGAGGGAAGTTGTAGTGCAGTAGGAAGTGATCTTTACGCTCGCCTGTTAGCTCATCAATGATTTGAGCATCACGCTGAGTACCTAGAGTTGCCGTCACGATAGCCTGAGTTTCACCACGAGTGAATAGTGCGCTACCGTGTGTGCGAGGAAGAACACCAGTGCGTACATCTAGTGCACGAACCATGTCTTTTTCACGGCCATCAATACGAGGATTACCCGCGATGATGCTACGACGTACGACTGTTTTCTCTAGATCATGGAAGATAGTGTGAATTTCTTTTGTATCCGCTTCAGGATCTTCAGCAAGAAGAACTTCATTTACTTCCGCAGCGATCTCATTGATACGGTCGTAACGAGCCATCTTCTCAGTGATTTTGTAAGCCTCAACAAGCTTCGCTTCTGCTAGCTCAGCAATCTTATCTTTAAGTGCTGTGTTTTCTTCAGGAGCAACCCAATCCCAAGCAGGAGTTGCTACTTCTGCTTTGAATTCGTTGATAGCTTTGATAGCAACTTGTTGTTGATCATGACCGTAAACAACCGCTGCTAGCATTTCTTCTTCAGTTAGGTTGTCCGCTTCTGATTCAACCATCAGTACGGCTGATTCTGTACCAGCAACAACAAGATCAAGCTTAGAAGTTTCTAGTTCAGTTTGGCTAGGGTTAAGTACAAGCTGACCATCGATATGACCAACACGCGCCGCACCGATAGGGCCGTTGAATGGAATGCCAGAGATAGCAAGAGCAGCAGAAGTACCGATCATTGTAACGATATCTGGCTGAACATCTGGGTTTACAGACATTACTGTCGCGATAACCTGAACTTCGTTTTTAAACGCGTCTGGGAATAGCGGACGGATTGGACGGTCGATTAGACGAGCTGTTAGCGTTTCGCCTTCAGAAGGACGACCTTCACGCTTGAAGAAACCGCCTGGGATTTTACCCGCAGCGTAAGTACGCTCTTGGTAGTTAACCGTTAGTGGGAAGAAGTCTTGACCTGCAACGGCTTCTTTTTTACCTACAACAGATACGAATACAGACGTATCATCCATTGTGACCATAACTGCTGCTGTAGCTTGACGTGCAATAACGCCAGTTTCTAAAGTAACTGTGTGGTTACCGTACTGGAACGTTTTAACAACTGGTTTTTCGAACATTGTTATTCCTTGTTTCTAATCTTCCTTTAGTGCTTAAAGAAATCTTAGATGTGTTAATTGACACTCAAGACATTACGAATCGCGACTAGTAAAAAGAAACTCGGAAATTCCTTTTGAATAGTCGCGACCTTTTGGTCGACGTGGTTGACTGTAATGCTATGAGCTTTGAGAAAACCTCTTACGAGGTTTAGCCGCCAGTATTATAACGGCATAAGTCTAATTTGGCTAAATTTAGGCAACAAAAAAGGGGCATAAAGCCCCTTTTTAGACAAACTGCTATGCAGTCGCTGATTAGCGACGTAGGCCTAGACGTTTGATTAGGTCTTGGTAGCGAGCTAGGTTTTTACCTTTTAGGTAATCTAGAAGCTTACGACGACGAGAAACCATGCGTAGAAGACCACGACGGCTGTGGTGATCGCCTTTGTGCGCTTTGAAGTGACCTTGTAGGTGGTTGATAGAAGCTGTAAGTAGAGCTACTTGAACTTCTGGTGAACCAGTGTCGCCTTCGCCTTGTGCGTATTCTGCAACGATTGCTGCTTTAGTTTCTGCATTCAGAGACATAATTCTCTCCTAATAAGAGTAGGTTTAAAGTTGTAGCAGCCAATCTCTGATTCAGCCGCTACGCGAAGCGCGGATTATAGGGAAATTTCCTATCTCGTGCAATATAAAAATACCGACACTCAGGTCGGTATTTTCAATCATTTACTTGGATGCGACGTCATCTCGAAACACAACCAATCGCTTAGGAGCGATTTTGCCATCTTCGTTCATTTCGCCAACGCCAATAAACAAACGCTCTTCACCCATGGTAAGGCGAAGTGAGCCTTCGGTAGGCGCACCAAATACTTGAACAGGTTGCCCATGCTGAACCATATCCGCCAGTTCAGGCACTAAGTTGACTTCTGGTAAGTCTTCTACCGCTGTATCCATTGGTAACAGCAATGGGTCCAGTAGTTCTCGAGGAGCGCGTTCTTCACGGTGTGCTTGCTCTAGTAACTCATTCAGTTGCTCAAGTGTCACCATCTTCTCGTAAGGGTATTTCGCAACACCAGTGCGTCGAAGCATAGTTACGTGCGCACCACAACCTAACATTTCGCCTAGGTCATCCACGATGGTACGAATGTAGGTGCCTTTTGAGCAATGAACTTCCATCTCGACTTCATCGCCTTCAAAACGGTGAAGAACAATCTCGTATACCGTGATCTTACGAGATTCACGCGGAACTTCGATGCCTTTGCGAGCGTATTCATACAAGGGTTTCCCTTGATATTTCAACGCTGAAAACATGGAAGGTACTTGATCAGATTCGCCACGGAACTTCTCAATGCACGCTTCTAGCTTGTCTAACGTAACATCGATTGGACGTGTCTCTACGACTTCACCATCCGAGTCAGACGTGTTGGTACGTTCACCAAGCTTTGCGATCACACGGTAGCGTTTATCAGAATCTAGAAGAAACTGAGAAAACTTCGTCGCTTCACCCAAGCAAATTGGCAGCATGCCTGTCGCTAATGGGTCCAAGGCACCAGTGTGGCCTGCTTTCTCAGCAAAGTAGATTCGCTTTACTTTTTGCAGTGCATCATTGGAAGAGATACCTGTTGGTTTATCCAACAGTATAAAGCCATTAATTGGACGACCTTTACGACGACGAGCCATTATTCTTCGTCCTCACGACCAGAATCTTTTTGCTTTTTCTTGTCTGAGCTTACCACTTCAGACACTAGGTTAGACATACGCATACCTTCAACAAGCGTATTGTCATAATGGAAGCGGATTTCTGGCGTTAGACGTAGGCGAATGCGCTTACCTAACATCATGCGAATGTGCACTTCGTGCTCGCGTAGTGCAGCTAGACATGATTCTGGTGTTTGCTCACCCACACATAGGAAGGTTACAAATACTTTTGCGTAAGCAAGGTCACGAGAAACTTCTACGTCTGAGATCGTTACCATGCCAAGGCGTGAGTCACGAACTTCACGTTGAAGGATCATCGCTAGTTCTTTTTGCAGCTGCTGTGCAACGCGCTGCGTGCGGCTAAATTCTTTTGACATATCTTTACTCTTATATAGAAAGAATGGGGGGTTGGTCAAAGCCAGCCCCCCATGGTGTATTCAACAACCAATTACTACTTATCTTTCAAAGACAATATTAGTAATTTTAGTCAATTAGTCTAGAGTACGTTTAATTTCAACGATTTCGAAGACTTCGATTTGGTCACCAACGCGAACATCATTGTAGTTCTTAACGCCGATACCACATTCGTAGCCATTCTTAACTTCTTGAACGTCATCTTTGAAACGACGTAGTGACTCTAGTTCACCTTCGTAAATAACAACGTTATCACGTAGTACACGGATTGGGTTGTTACGCTTGATCACACCTTCTGTAACCATACAACCTGCGATAGCGCCCAGTTTCGGTGACTTAAACACGTCACGAACTTCAGCAAGACCAATGATCTCTTGCTTGAATTCTGGAGCAAGCATACCGCCCATTGCTTGTTTCACTTCGTCAATCAATTGGTAAATGATTGAGTAGTAACGTAAGTCAACAGCTGCGGCTTCTACAGCACGGCGAGCAGAAGCATCTGCACGAACGTTAAAGCCAAGGATGATTGCGTTTGAAGCTTCGGCTAGTACTACGTCAGTTTCCGTAATACCACCAACACCAGAACCAACGATGTTCACTTTAACTTCGTCAGTAGATAGCTTAACTAGTGAGTCTGCGATTGCTTCTACAGAACCTTGAACGTCTGCTTTAAGTACAACGTTAAGTTCAGCAACTTCACCAGCAGTCATGTTAGAGAACATGTTCTCTAGTTTAGATTTCTGCTGACGAGCAAGTTTCACTTCACGGAACTTACCAGCACGGTAGTTAGCTACTTCACGCGCTTTACGCTCGTCACGAACTACTGTTGCTTCATCACCTGAAGATGGTACACCTGAAAGACCTAGGATCTCTACAGGGATAGATGGGCCAGCCGAAGTAATTTCTTTACCTAGCTCATCACGCATTGCACGAACACGGCCGTATTCTTGACCACAAAGAACGATGTCGCCTTTGTTTAGTGTACCTGATTGAACAAGTACTGTTGCAACTGGACCACGACCTTTATCTAGGCGAGATTCAACAACAACACCAGATGCCATGCCTTCAGCTACAGCTGTAAGTTCAAGAACTTCAGACTGAAGAAGGATTGCTTCTAGAAGACCATCGATGTTTGTGCCCTGTTTAGCAGAGATGTGAACGAACATGTTCTCACCGCCCCACTCTTCAGGAATAACGTCGTATTGAGCAAGCTCGTTCTTAACGTTATCTGGGTTCGCGTCTTCTTTATCGATCTTGTTCACAGCAACAATTAGAGGAACGCCTGCCGCTTTCGCGTGCTGAATCGCTTCTACTGTTTGTGGCATTACGCCATCGTCTGCTGCAACTACAAGAACAACGATATCTGTCGCTTGAGCACCACGAGCACGCATTGCAGTAAACGCTGCGTGTCCAGGAGTATCAAGGAACGTGATCATGCCATTGTCTGTTTCAACGTGGTACGCACCAATGTGCTGAGTAATACCACCCGCTTCGCCAGAAGCAACGTGTGTGCGACGGATGTAGTCAAGTGTTGACGTTTTACCGTGGTCAACGTGACCCATGATAGTAACAACTGGAGCACGTGGAACTGCTTCCGCGTTAGTGTCACGGTCAGATAGTACCGCTTCTTCCAGTTCGTTCTCTTTACGAAGAACTACTTTATGGCCCATTTCTTCAGCAACAAGTTGTGCTGTTTCTTGGTCGATCACTTGGTTGATAGTCGCCATAGCGCCCATCTTCATCATTACTTTGATAACTTCTGTCGCTTTAACCGACATCTTGTTAGCAAGTTCTGATAGAACGATCGTTTCGCCAATTACAACGTCTTGCTTAGCAACCGTTGCTGACTTATCAAAGCCATGCTGCATTGAAGTCGGTTTAGCAAGTTTGCCTTTACGACCTCTACCGCCACGTTGGTTGTTACGGCCACCGCGAGCTTGGTCGTCTTTACCTGAAGCTTTTTTCTTCTTACGACGACCGCTCTCTACTTTGCGATCTGCTTCATCTTCGGCTTCACGTGCGTATTGTGAAGTCGTTACATGGTAATCTGTATCTTCCATATCACCCTTTTTCTCTTCTGCAGCAGACCAACGCTCTTTATTCTTTTCAGCCAATTCGCGAGCTTCTTCAAGCTTGCGCTGACTTTCCTCTTCAGCCTTACGCTTAGCTTCTTCTTCCTGACGACGTTTAAGCTCGTCGGCCTCTTTTCGCGCTGCTTCTTGCTTAATTTTCTCTTCAGCATCACGCTTTGCTTTTTCTTCAGCATTGCGTTGTGCATTCGTATCTACGTCTCGCTTCGCTTTTTCTTCAGCTTCACGTTTCGCTTTTTCTTCCGCTTCACGTTTTGCAGCTTCTTCAGCTTCACGTTTTGCAGCTTCTTCAGCTTCACGTTTTGCAGCTTCTTCTGCTGCACGTTTTGCTGCTTCTTCTGCTTCACGTTGTGCTGCTTCTTCAGCTTCACGTTTCGCTTCATCTTCAATTGTGCTGCGCTTCACGTATGTACGTTTTTTGCGCACCTCAACCTGAACATTCTTACTCTTACCACCACCCGCGTTCACACTAAGTGTACTACGAGTTTTACGCTGAAGCGTAAGGCGAGTCGGCTCTGAATCACCTGATTTATCACCGTGTTCTTTCTTTAGATGAGAGAGAAGCTTCTGCTTCTCTTCATCAGTAACATTGTCAGAGCTCGCCTTTTTAATGCCAGCGTCAGCAAGTTGTTCAATCAAGCGGTCGACTGGCGTACCAATCTCATCACTCAGTGCTTTAACTGTTAATTGTGTCATGCCGCTTCCTCCTTGCCGAAAATTATGCTTCTTCGCCGAACCAACAGATGTTACGTGCGGCCATAATTAGCTCACCTGCACGTTCTTCGGTCAGGCCTTCGATACCTTCTAAATCGTCAATACCTTGGTCAGCAAGATCTTCCAGTGTCGCTACACCTTTCGCTGCCAATTTAAATGCCATCTCACGCTCAAGACCTTCAAGTGCAAGCAGATCTTCAGCTGGTTCTAGACCTTCAAAAGACTCTTCTTGTGCTAGTGCTATCGTCGTTAGTGCATCTTTTGCACGTCCACGAAGCTCTTCGATTAGTTCTTCATTCAAACCATCGATTTCTAGTAGCTCGTTAACTGGCACGTATGCGATTTCTTCTAGCGTTGAGAAACCTTCTTCAACAAGAAGTTGAGCGAAGTCTTCTTCAATATCTAGGTACTTCATGAAGTTTTCAATAGATGCTTGTGATTCTTCAGCGTGTTTCTTCTGAAGATCAGCAACTGTCATAACATTCAGTTCCCAACCTGTTAGTTGAGATGCTAGACGCACGTTTTGACCGTTACGACCGATAGCTTGCGCTAGGTTGTCAGCTTCAACTGCGATGTCCATTGAGTGTGCATCCTCATCAACGATGATAGAAGCAACATCAGCTGGCGCCATTGCGTTGATAACGAATTGAGCTGGGTTATCATCCCAAAGCACAATATCGATACGCTCACCACCAAGTTCGCCAGAAACAGCTTGTACACGTGCACCACGCATACCAACACACGCACCTACAGGGTCGATACGTTTGTCATTTGTTTTGACAGCGATCTTAGCGCGAGAACCAGGATCACGTGCCGCGCCTTTCAACTCGATAATATCTTCAGCGATTTCAGGCACTTCAACACGGAATAGTTCTGCCAGCATTTCAGGCTTAGAACGAGTGATGAACAGTTGGAAACCACGTGCTTCTGGCGCGACTTTGTAAAGAAGGCCACGTACGCGGTCGCCTGGACGGAAGTTTTCACGAGGAAGTTGGTCATCACGTAGGATTACCGCTTCAGCGTTGTTACCAAGGTCAAGTACGATTGTGTCGCGGTTTACTTTTTTCACAACGCCAGTGATTAGATCACCTTCATTGTCGATGAACTGCTCAACGATTTGTGCACGTTCAGCTTCACGAACTTTTTGTACGATAACTTGCTTAGCCGTTTGAGTCGTAATACGGTCAAACGTTACTGATTCGATTTCGTCTTCTACGTAGTCGCCAAGCTCGATTGAGTCATCTTCGTACTGTGCTGCTTCTAGTGAGATCTCTTTTGTAGGGTTCTCAACATCATCAACAACTAACCAACGACGGTAAGTCACAAACTCACCAGTTTTACGGTCAATGGCAACACGTACGTCGATTTCGATTTCGTATTTTTTCTTTGTAGAAGTTGCTAGAGCAATCTCAAGAGCCTCAAAGATACGCTCACGAGGTACCGCTTTTTCGTTCGATACCGCTTCTGCTACCGCTAAAATTTCTTTACTCATTGTATTTAGCCTCTAAGCTTAAACTTTTTTAGGGAACTAAAATTTAGGGATCAGGTTAGCTTTGGAAATGTTACTTAGAGCAAACTCTTCTTGCTGACCGTCTACAGTAATTGTCACTGTTTCGCCATCAACGCCGTGGATAATACCTTTCCACTTACGACGGTTTGCTACAGCCATTTTCAATACGATGCTGACCTCGTGACCAATAAATTGCTCGTAATGTGCTGCTTTAAAAAGTGGTCTTTCTAAACCTGGAGAAGACACTTCTAGGCTGTAAGCAACAGAAATTGGATCTTCAACGTCTAAAACCGCACTAACTTGGTGGCTAACTTCTGCACAGTCGTCCACGTTAATACCATTTTCATGGTCAATGTAGATGCGTAACGTTGAGTGCGCGCCTGCACGAATGAATTCTAATCCAACCAACTCATAGCCTGATGCCTCTACTGGTGCTTCAAGCATTTCAGTAAGTTGTCTTTCTAAACCAGTCATTTAACCACTCCAGAAACAAAAAAAGGGCTCAGAGCCCAATCAAAAAACCAAGCAGTCTCTGAGCTATTTCAAAAAGCTCAGATAACAAAAAACCCCGATAGTCGGGGTTTTATGCTGCTGGACCCTGATACGTTAAGAATAGCCAACAAATGCTTCTCTTAACTCGTAGTGTGGTTAGCACTACGCAAACTTGCCAATCTACGATTTCTTCTTAAAGAAAGAGATTGGTTGCGGGGGCCGGATTTGAACCGACGACCTTCGGGTTATGAGCCCGACGAGCTACCAAGCTGCTCCACCCCGCGTCCGACTTGCTGAGCATTATACTCGCAAACAAGTGATTTACAAGTTTGTAAATACATGGTGCCGAGAGAGGGACTCGAACCCTCACACCTAAGGCACTAGCACCTCATGCTAGCGTGTCTACCAATTTCACCATCTCGGCATCAAAACCTTACAGCTTATTGAGGAATTTCATCACCCGCAGGGGCTGGAACTTCACTCGCTGCATCCTTAACTTGTTCAACAACTGGTTGACCTAATGTTGGGTCTACCCATTGTGATTCAGTCTGGTGCGTAGACATACGACCAAGCAACAAGCTAACGATAAAGAATACGGTTGCTAAAATAGCAGTTGTTCGGGTTAAGAAATTACCTGAGCCGCCAGCACCAAACACTGTGTTTGAAGCACCAGCACCGAACGAGGCTCCCATATCTGCGCCTTTACCTTGTTGAATCAACACAAGGCCAATCACACCAAGCGCTGCCAACAGGTAAATCACAAGTAGAACTGAAAACATTTTTTCCACCTATGTTCCAAATTGTTGAGCCAGCGCCGTTCAAGAGAATAAATCATAATTGAACAAGGCTAGCGACCTCCTAACGGGAGGCGGAGCAATACTAGCGAAAGCCGGTAACGCTGACAAGGGAAAATTAGTAAAAAATCAATGCCAATGCGCTAAGCGCTCAAAAAAAGGGCAAAAGATGCCCTTTTCATTCACTGCATACTTTAACGCAATGATTAACAACTTGCTTTTACAGCTTCGGCAATTTTCAATGCAGAGCTTTGAACTAGCTCGCCATCCTCACCTTCCACCATAACGCGAATCAAAGGCTCTGTGCCAGATTTACGCAGCAATACACGTCCTTTATCACCCAGCGTAGCTTCTACTTCGGCGACGGCGTTTAGTACTGCTTGAGCTTCAAGAGGATTACTTTCCCCTGCAAAGCGGACATTTTCTAGAACCTGAGGATACAACGTCATGCCTTGCGATAGCTCATGCAAAGACATATCGCTGCCAACTACAGAAGCCAGCACTTGCAGTGCTGCAACAATCGCATCGCCCGTGGTGACTTTATCTAATAAGATCACATGGCCTGAGTTTTCAGCACCAATTTTCCAGCCTTTTTCTAGCAGTTGTTCCATGACATAACGGTCACCAACAGCGGCACGTACGAATGGAATGCCGAGCTGCTTTAAGCCATTTTCCATGCCCAAGTTAGTCATCAACGTACCAACGACACCACCCTTTAGCTCGCCACGACGAAGAGCATCACGAGCAATAATGTAAGCGATTTGGTCGCCATCGACTTTGTTGCCAAGGTGGTCGACCATAATGATACGGTCACCATCACCATCAAATGCTAAACCAAGGTGTGCTTGCTCTTCAACGACACGCTTTTGAAGCGCACGAACATCTGTTGCGCCCACTTCTTCATTAATGTTGATGCCGTTAGGCTCTACGCCCATTGCAATAACTTCTGCGCCAAGCTCTTTGAAGACATTTGGAGCAATGTGGTACGTTGCACCGTGCGCACAATCTACCACAATTTTAAAGTTTGCAAGACTCAATTCAGATGGGAAAGTACTCTTACAGAATTCGATGTAACGGCCTGCAGCGTCATTTAGACGAGTGGCTTTACCAAGTTCTGCAGACTCAACACATTCAATGTCTTTATCCAGCTCAGCTTCAATCGCCAACTCGATATCGTCAGGTAACTTAGTACCTTCAGAAGAAAAGAATTTAATGCCGTTGTCGTAATATGGGTTATGCGATGCAGAAATCACAATCCCCGCCTCTGCGCGGAAAGTTTGAGTTAAATATGCCACTGCTGGGGTTGGCATTGGACCAGTAAATGTTGCTTTAAGTCCCGCTGCAGCAAGGCCTGCTTCTAATGCAGATTCAAGCATATAACCGGAGATACGCGTATCTTTACCTATAATAACTTTCTTTGTGCCTTGTTTTGCTAGTACACGACCAGCAGCCCAGCCAAGCTTAAGTACGAAGTCCGGAGTGATTGGGTATTGTCCTACTTTACCGCGCACACCGTCAGTACCAAAGTAACGTCTTTTATTCGACATAAACTTTCCTTTATTATTTTTAAATATTGTTTTTCGTCATCTCAACAACTTTCATTGCTTCGATTGTCTCTTCAAAGTCATGCACACGAATGATCTGCGCGCCTTTCATTGCTGCAATCGTAGCGCAAACGACACTCGCATTTGTACATTCAGCCGCAGGCTTATCCAACAATTTAAAAATCATTGATTTACGAGACATGCCAGCCAAAATTGGCAGGCCGAATTCATGAAACTTTTCAAGATGAGCGAGCATATGATAATTGTGTTCTATCGTTTTGCCAAAGCCAAATCCAGGATCGAGAATCAGTTGAGATTTATCAATCCCTGCTGCTTCACATGCCGCGATACGTTCTTCTAGAAAGGCAGATACGTCGCTCATCACATCATCATAATGAGGTGCAACTTGCATGGTTCTAGGTTGACCTTTCATATGCATCAGACAAATTGGAAGCTTTGCTTCTGCTGCGACTTCGAGAGCACCAGGTTCTTGCAAAGATCGAATGTCATTGATCAAATCTGCACCAGCATCAATAGCTTGACGCATAACTTCCGCTTTACTGGTATCGACCGAAATCCACACATCGTACTTTTCACGAATGGCCTTGATTACTGGGACAACACGTCGAAGTTCTTCTTCTAAAGACACATCTGGCGCGCCAGGCCTTGTCGACTCCCCACCAACATCAACAATGCTTACACCAGCCTTTATCATTTTATCAACTTGAGCAAGGGCGAGTTCAATCGAGTTGTATTTACCACCATCGGAAAAGGAATCCGGAGTCACATTTAGAATGGCCATAACATGTGGACGGGAAAGATCTAAAGATTTGTTATTTGCTGTAATCATCATCATAAACACAAAAACCCCGAGATAACTCGGGGTTTATTATTATCAACACTCTTTATTCAGAGTCTTTCTTTTCAGGCGCTTCGCTAGAAGTCGCTTCTGGAGAGCTAGACTTTTCTGCATCTTTCGCAGCGTCCGTTGCTTCTTCTTTAACTTCTGGCTTTGCTTGAGGCTTCTCGTTGTCTTCAGGCTTGCTAGTTGAGTTATCACTCCAGCCCGCAGGCTCACGAATTTCAGCTTTGCGCTCCATTAAGTCATCAATCTGGCGAGCATCAATGGTTTCATACTTCATCAGCGCATCTTTCATCGCATGCATGATATCCATGTTCTCTTGAAGAATCTTCTTCGCACGATCGTAGTTGCGGTCAATGATCTGACGAACTTCATCATCAATCAACTTCGCTGTATCGTCAGACACATGTTTAGTCTGAGTCACGCTACGACCAAGGAACACCTCACCTTCATCTTCTGCATACAGTAGAGGACCAAGCTTTTCCGAGAAACCCCATTGAGTCACCATCTTACGAGCAATATCAGTTGCACGTTCAATATCGTTTGACGCGCCTGTTGAGACTTTATCAGCACCGTAGATGAGTTCTTCCGCTAGACGACCACCATACAAGCTAGAGATCATAGACTCTAGATGCTGGCGAGACATGCTGACACGGTCTTGCTCCGGTAGGTACATAGTCACACCCAACGCGCGACCGCGTGGAATGATCGACACTTTGTACACTGGATCGTGCTCAGGTACTAAACGACCAACAATTGCGTGACCTGCTTCGTGATAAGCCGTTGACTCTTTTGTCTCTTCAGACATCACCATTGAACGGCGCTCGGCACCCATCATGATTTTGTCTTTCGCTAATTCGAATTCAACCATAGAAACGTTACGCTTGTTACCACGCGCAGCAAATAGCGCCGCTTCGTTGACTAGGTTTGCTAAATCAGCACCAGAGAAGCCTGGTGTACCACGAGCGATTAGAGAAGGCTCTACGTCACCTGCTAGAGGGACTTTACGCATGTGTACTTTTAGAATCTGCTCACGACCACGTACATCTGGCAATCCAACCACTACTTGGCGGTCAAAACGACCAGGACGTAACAATGCTGGGTCAAGAACGTCTGGACGGTTAGTCGCAGCGATTACGATGATACCTTCGTTACCTTCGAAACCATCCATTTCTACTAGCATTTGGTTTAGTGTTTGCTCACGTTCATCGTGACCACCACCAACACCAGCACCACGCTGACGACCTACCGCATCGATTTCATCGATGAAGATAATACAAGGTGCCGCTTTCTTAGCTTGTTCGAACATGTCACGTACACGAGATGCACCGACACCCACGAACATTTCTACGAAATCTGAACCCGAGATGGTAAAAAACGGTACTTTCGCTTCACCAGCAATGGCTTTCGCTAAAAGCGTTTTACCAGTACCAGGAGGACCTACCATTAACACACCAGTAGGAATCTTACCGCCCAGTTTTTGGAAGCGGCTTGGATCACGCAAGTAGTCCACCAGCTCTTTCACGTCTTCTTTTGCTTCGTCACAACCTGCAACGTCAGCAAAAGTTGTCTTGATTTGTTCTTCGCTCATCATTCGAGCTTTGCTCTTACCAAAAGACATGGCGCCTTTACCGCCGCCGCCTTGCATTTGACGCATGAAGAAAATCCATACACCAATCAGTAAGATCATTGGGAACCAAGAAATGAAAATAGTACCAAGCAAGCTTTGCTCTTCTGGAGGCGTGCCCTGTACTTTCACGTTTTGGTTAATTAGGTCATCTAGAAGCTTTTGGTCATACACTGGCATGTAAGTGACCATTTTGGCACCGCCGCCACGACGAACAAAGCTAATTTCACCGTCTTTAAAAGTTGCTTCTTGAATCTGGCCTTGGCCAACTTCCTGTACAAACGTGGTGTAATCCACGGTTCTGCCATTGCTTTCTCCAGGGCCAAAGCTCTGGAATACCGACATCAATACGACGGCGATAACAAGCCACAGAATTAAATTTTTTGCCATGTCACTCAAGGTGTAAGCCTCTCGATAACTAATTGTAATTAAAGGTAGGGTACTACAGTTCATTCACTGTAGCTATAGTGTTAACACGCTCTCAAGAGAGCAAAATGGTTAACCTTTGTAACCAGTGGCTACAACAAAGACTTCTCGAGAGCGAGCTCGCGATGAGTCTGGTTTTCTAATTTTTACGGCTTTAAACATGTCTCGGACTTCTTTCACATACTGATCGAAGCCTTCCCCCTGGAAAACCTTTACGACAAAGCTACCATTAGGCGCTAGAACTTGTCGACACATATCTAAAGCCAATTCAACTAAATACATAGCACGAGGTTGGTCAACAGAGTTATTTCCCGCAATATTAGGTGCCATGTCAGACATTACTACGTCTACCATTGAAGGTTGGATTCTTTCTAGCAAAGCTTCCAATACTGCATCATCGCGAAAGTCGCCTTGTAAAAAGCTGACACCTGCAATCGGGTCCATAGGAAGCAAATCACACGCAATGATCTGACCACTGTCTCCTACTATCTTAGCAGCATATTGAGACCACCCGCCCGGTGCCGCACCCAAATCGACGACTGTCATCCCAGGCTTTAACAATTTATCTTTCGTTTGAATCTCATCGATCTTGAAATAAGCACGTGAGCGATAGCCTTTTTTACGAGCCTCATTCGCGTATTTATCATCAAAGTGTTCTTTCAACCAACGACCAGAACTAGCCGAATGTTTTTGTTTACTCATTTTAATCCCAACAAGGCGCAAATTGGAGCTATTGTTTTAATAGGCGCTACCTATTACTCAATAAATTATAGTCTTCAGCAATAGATGGCGTTAAAATAGCTTTTTTCAACCCTTATTTTAAAGAAAATTGGCCGCGTAATGAACCTAAGCACCAAACAAAAGCAGCACCTTAAAGGCCTAGCTCACAGTTTAAAACCTGTCGTGCTAATGGGCGCAAATGGACTTACAGAAGCCGTGCTAGCAGAAATTGAAATCGCTCTTAACCATCACGAACTAATCAAAGTAAAAGTTGCTTCAGAAGATCGTGAAACAAAACAGCTAATCATCGACGCTATCGTACGTGAGACGGGCGCAGAAAAAGTTCAGACTATTGGTAAAGTGCTTGTGCTGTACCGCCAGTCTGAAGAGCGTAAAATCGAAATCCCTCGTAAGTAATTCTACTTACGTTGCTGAAGAAAAAAGGTCGCCATTGGCGACCTTTTTGCGTTTTATTGGAGTAACAGACTACTCTCAACGACTTAGATGTACTCTACTCGGTCGATTTCGAAGTCTTTCGCGCCACCCGGAGTTTGAATAGCAACCTCATCGCCTTCCATCTTACCGATCAAGCCACGAGCAATTGGTGAGCTTACTGAAATACGGCCAGCTTTAATGTCTGCTTCGTCATCACCAACAATTTGGTATGTTTTTTCTTCTTCGGTGTCGATGTCAATCAAGGTTACGGTTGAACCAAAAATAACTTTACCCGTGTTCTCCATCTTCGTTACATCAATTACTTGAGCAACTGACAGTTTGTATTCAATGTCACGGATTTGTGCTTCACAGATACCCTGCTCTTCTCGAGCGGCGTGATATTCTGCGTTCTCTTTTAAATCACCTAACTCACGAGCTTCAGCGATTGCCTCTGAAATTTGAGGACGTAGTTTAAGTAGACGATCGAGTTCTGCACGTAGCTTTTGCTCGCCACGTAGTGTCATTGGAACTTTTTCCATTTTATAACCTCAAGCCCAAATGGGTCTTTGGACAAAAAAAAGCCCACCCTGCCATAGGGCTGGGTAGTGCGCTTAAAGATGTATTTCATTTAGTGTAAACAAACTCCCGGACGAAATCATCTTAATTCGAAAGGCTGTAAGACTATGCATTTTCGGCATAATGATATAAGTCACTTTTAGAACGATTCTAGAGTGCATCACTGTCGCAATTTGTTGAAAAACAACACTGTTCGTTACACCAAAAACATCAAAAAAGATAAAAACTAATCAATGTCAGACGAATGTTATAGCCACAAAATATCATTTAAAACAATAGGTTAAATCAAAAACCAAAACAATCGAACAGTGTTCATCGATACGATTTATATCATTTTACTAACTCATACGGAAACTTTAGCAGTAAAACATGTCCAGCGAGTTGTTAGATCAAAGGCTTACAAGGGCGAATTATACCGCTTACTGGCCGATTATAGACCAACAACTTGTGAGAGATTACCTCTCCCCCATACAACAATGATTATGGACAGCTAACTAGGACAAATAAGATGAAAAAGACTCTAATTGCTCTTTCTGTATCTGCAGCAGCTATGGCAACTGGCGTAAACGCAGCTGAACTTTACAACCAAGACGGCACTTCTCTAGAAATGGGCGGCCGTGCTGAAGCACGTCTATCTATGAAAGATGGCGACGCTCAAGACAAATCTCGCATCCGTCTAAACTTCCTTGGTAAACAAGAGATCAATGACAACCTATACGGTGTTGGTTTCTGGGAAGGTGAATTTGAGACTGCTCAAAACGGTACTGTAGACGGCGACGACAAGAGCGATCTAGAAACTCGTCTTGCTTACGCTGGTCTTGGCGGTGCTTACGGTGAGTTCGCATACGGTAAAACTGAAGGTGCACTAGGCGTTATCACTGACTTCACAGATATCATGGCTTACCACGGTAACTCTGCAGCAGACAAACTAGCTGTAGCAGACCGTACAGACAACATGATGGCTTACAAAGGTCAATTCGAAAACCTAAGTGTTAAAGCAAGCTACCGCTTCGCTGACCGTGTAGAACAAAACGGTGAATACTCTGATAACAAACAAGACGGCTACTCTCTATCAGCTATCTACGCTGTAGCAGACACTGGTCTTGAGCTTGGTGCTGGTTACGCAGACCAATACGATGCAAACGAGTACATGCTAGCTGCATCTTACACAATGTCTGATCTTTACTTCGCTGGTATCTTCACAGATGGCGAAAAAATGACTGACACATTCAACAACACTGTTGATTACACTGGTTACGAACTAGCGGGTGCTTACACGCTAGGTCAAACAGTATTCACAACAACGTACAACAATGCAGAAACTGACAACGAAACTTCTGCAAACAACTTCGCTGTTGATGCTTCTTACTACTTCAAACCTAACTTCCGCGGTTACGTTTCTTACAACTTCAACCTAATTGACGCTGGCGATAAGTTCGGCTCAACTAGCGGTAAGACAGTTGCGAACAAGATCGATGCTGAAGACGAGCTAGCTCTAGGTCTACGTTACGACTTCTAATTCCGGTCTTTGATTAGAATATCGAATGCCCGCTTCAAGCGGGCATTTTTTATACTCCATTTTAAGCCGCACGCCTTTCTCTCATGTCTCATTCCTGATGACATATAAAGCATTTCTTTAGTTACCTAGCATATTGAAAGGACTTGCGTATACTCAATCACATAACTCACCTTAGAAAGTATCATTATGCGTTTACGTTGGCCCTTGCTCATATTCTCTTCATTACTTTCTGCTTTTTCACAAGCGTACCCTCATCAAGAAGTGTTGCCGGAAGGCTCTCGCATCAGTTTAGTCGCGGAAAAACTCAGTGAGAATGCTGAACTTGACGGTGTTCATCCTACCGAACAATTATTCCCACCAGCCAGTACATTAAAAATCGTCACAGCATTAGCGGCGAAGTTAGAGCTGGGTGATAACTTCCGCTTTCGAACCAAGCTAGAAGCGTCGAGCTCAGACGCAGTGATTTACTTTGTCGGCGATCCAACGCTCCAAACCAACGATTTAAAATCACTTCTTGCCCTAGCCAAGAAAAATGGTTTAAAACGTATTGACGGTGACTTATGGCTCGATAACAGCGCATTCACTGGTTACAACCGTGCAGTGGGCTGGCCGTGGGATATCTTGGGAGTTTGCTACAGCGCTCCGGCATCGACCATCACACTCAATAACAACTGTGTGCAGGCTTCTATCTATACGCAAAAGGACGGTGGGACTCGAGTCTACGTACCTGATCATCAACCTATTCGTGTCACAAGTACCGTAGAAACAGTTTCTAAAACCATTAAGAAAAGTCGTCATTGTGACTTAGGTTTAGTTGCAAATCCCGATAACAACTACAAGCTAACAGGGTGCTTGGTTGAAAGAGACAAACCATTGCCACTGAAATTTGCGGTTCAAGATCCCGAACTTTATACCAGCCATAGATTGGCAGCTTTGCTTAAGCAGCTCAATATTGAGTTATCAGGAAAGATTCGGATCGGTTCGGCTCCGGAAAAACAGCGCAAGCTAATCGCCATGCATCAATCAGAGGCATTACCAGACATTCTGGAAGAGATGCTTAAAAACTCTGATAACTTGATTGCAGATACATTAACCAAAACACTTGGCGCTAAGTTTTTTGTTCAGTCAGGTAGCTTTGCCAACGGTACAGAGGCGATCAAGCAGATCATTTTCGCCAACACTGGTATTGATATTCGTAATGCGCGCCTGGAAGACGGCTCAGGACTTTCGCGAAACAACCGTATTTCCGCCACCAAAATGGCGGAAATTCTTCGTTATATTTGGAAGCACGAAGACGAGCTTAAACTGATCGCCATCATGCCGAAGTCAGGTGAGTCAGGCACACTAAAGTACCGACAAAGTATGCGAAAGTTGCCTATTAAAGGACAATTGATCGCCAAAAGCGGCTCCCTCTACGGAACTTACAACATGGCCGGATATGGCTTGGATAAAAATGGTCAACCTAATACCGTTTTTGTTCAGTTTGTTTCAGACTACTTCCCAGAAAAAAGGGACGATAACAAACCTGTCATCGCCCCTATTACACATTTTGAGCAGCTTTTTTACAATGATATTGTGAACTTTAGTCAGGCAATACCTAAGAAATAGTTCACCACGTTAAAGTAAATCCACATTCCTGAAATATCGACGATAGACGCAAGAACTGGACTCACCAATACGGCTGGGTCCAACTTGCAAGCTCGTGCAATAATTGGCAACAGCCCGCCCAATGTTGTAGAAATGGTGACTTGAATGAACAGCGCAACTGCTATTGCCAGTGCGATATCGGTAAGTTCAAAGCCCCCTGTTGATTGACCGGCACTAAATAACATAATGCGTCCAATCATCACGATAGCGATAGCTAACGCAATAAATAGAGCAACGCGGCTCTCTTTCCACAAAACTTCTAACCATTGGCGTTTTTTTAGCTCTCCAGTTGCAAGAGCACGAATCACCAAAGTTGCAGCTTGTGTTCCTGTATTACCACCAGCCGCAGCGATCACAGGCATGTACACCGCAAGCAAAACGAGCTGGCTAAGGGTGTCCTCATACTGAGCAATGATCAAACCCGACACAATCCCTAAAAGGGCCAGTGCAATGATCCACCCAATACGCTGCTTCACGTGCCCCAAAACACTAGTCGATAAATAACCATCAGGTGTATCAACTTCAGACATATGCAAACCCAATTGGTGAGCATAATGACGTGCGCGTTTGTCATGGCCTGCTTGCTCAAGTTGAGCAATAAGACTATTCACATAACCGACAGAGCAATGCTGCAAAATACCTACCGCCTCATCAATCGACATGATCGTAAGCAAATGGATTTGTTGCTCTTGCTCATACTGCAAAAATGCATTGCGAGCTGCACCAATTTCTACTTCAGAAAAGTTTGGTGTTGTTTCAATAAAAGTGTTGTTCATTACCGTCATGGCGAATCTCCCGATTGGCATTGGTAACGACCATCGACAAGGCACGCAAAGTCAATCTTGCATACTTAAAGTCACACAACAATTAAGATGCACAGAGAAAACCAATGCGGATGCACTGTCTATTCAGAATGTATGAAGGAAATAACGAGAAGAAAATTAGAAAAGATGCCTCACCACTTAGGTAAGGCGGAGATTGCCAATACCGAAGCGGGTTATTTCGCTCCCTTGCTCTTACTCACCCAACGACTGGGAGGATGGTCGGTATTGTTCATGTAAATCTCCGATAACGCTGCCATTATTGGCAGCGTGAGTATAGTAGCAAAGTTCAACATGTTTGGAAGTTTTACTTTGTCTTTTTCGCTAAATTTTTATACAAAAAAAGCGCCCATCAGGCGCTTTCATTTGCAGCGATTATTGATTAATGAATAGTAATACGTGCAAATTTACGTTTGCCTACTTGGAACACGTAAGTACCCGCTTCTGGAGCAAATTTGCTGTCCGCAATTTTTTCACCATCCATCTTCACAGCGCCCTGCTTAACCATACGCATCGCATCTGACGATGATGAGCATAAGCCAGCTTCTTTCAACAGATTGCTCACTGGGCGACCTGCATCAAAATCAAATTCTGGCATTTCATCAGGAATTTGGTTCTTCGCAAAACGGTTTACGAATTCTTGCTCTGCCGCATCCGCATCAGCTTCACTGTGGAAACGAGCAATAATTTCTTTTGCTAGCAATACTTTGATGTCACGAGGGTTTTTGCCTGCTTCTACATCCGCTTTGAATTGAGCAATCTCTTCCAGAGGACGGAAAGATAGCAGCTCGTAGTAGCTCCACATTAGGTCATCCGAAATAGACATGATTTTACCAAACATTTCGCTTGGCGCTTCGCTGATACCGATGTAGTTGTTTGCTGACTTAGACATCTTCTTCTCGCCATCAAGGCCCACTAGAAGAGGCATCATCAGTACAACCTGTGGTTTTTGACCGTGAGACTTTTGCAGTTCACGCCCCATTAGCAGGTTGAACTTCTGGTCAGTACCACCAAGCTCAACGTCAGTTTCCATTGCTACTGAGTCCCAACCTTGTAGAAGTGGGTACATGAACTCATGAATAGCAATTGGCTGACCACCCGCGTAACGCTTTTTAAAGTCATCACGTTCTAGCATACGAGCAACGGTTTGGTTTGCAGCAAGACGAATCATACCTTCTGCACCAAGCTCAGATAACCACTCAGAGTTGAACTGAATCTTAGTTTTTGCAGGGTCTAAAATTTTGAATACCTGCTCTTTGTAAGTTTCTGCATTACGCAATACGTCTTCGCGGCTTAGCGGTGGACGTGTTGTGTTTTTACCTGTTGGGTCACCAACCATTGCAGTGAAGTCACCAATTAGGAACGTCACCTCATGACCTAGCTCTTGGAACAAGCGAAGCTTATTGAAAATAACCGTATGACCTAGGTGAATATCTGGAGCCGTAGGATCCGCACCCAATTTAATACGTAGAGGACGGTCTTCTTTTAGTTTTGCGATAAGCTCTTCTTCTGGAATCAGCTCTTCAACACCGCGCTTAATCTCGGCTAGTGCAGCTTCAATGCTCGCCATTCTTGTTCACTCCCACAGATTTGGCAAAAATATAATAGCTGAACATATTACTTGAATAGCGATGCATTTTGAAACACGTTAGACTAGGTAGTTGTCAATTTTTCCGTTTAATTTAGCAATCAAGTACCTCATGCATTCGATTTTTGTCCGACTTCCACTCTTGCACAAAGTATTGATCGGTTTTTTTAGTGCGCTGATTATCTTCGCGCTCTTCTTTTTACCTGATCCGCAAGACCTAGACCCGCAGCAGAGCCGATTAAAAGTTGGTCAACATTATCCTGTGCCAGTTTCCCTAGAACTCAGTGCACTAAACAGTTCGTCTCCAGCGTCCTCCGCTGTACTGCGTTGGGAAACGTACAAAGTGAAAAATGGTGAGAGTGCCGCCATCTTGTTTAGTCGCGTGGGGCTTTCTGCCCGCCTATTGCATGAGCTTGTCTCATCAGACAAAGAAGTGGAAAAGCAATTAACCCGGATTCGACCTGGCGATCGATTGCAATTCGGTTTTGATGAAAACAACGACTTAGTACAGTTAAGAAGAACATTAAGCGCATTCGAAACTTTTCGTATCACGTTAAAAGACGGCAAATACGTCTCAGAAGTCGATAAAAAAGAAGTCGACTTCCAGTACAACTACGCTGAAGCCACCATCAAATCAAACTTTTGGAATGCGGGAATCTCTTCGGGATTAAATGGCAACCAAATCATGGAACTGGCCGGCATATTTGGCTGGGATATCGACTTTGCTTTAGATATTCGTAAGAACGACAGCTTCCGAGTGCTTTACCAAGAGGAAGTGGTAGAAGGTGAAGTGATTGGACGCGGAAAAATCATTGCTGCGATATTTAAAAACCAAGGCGATACTTTCACCGCAATACTGGATCAGAAAAGTGGCAAGTATTATGACGAAAATGGACGAGCAATGAAAAAGGCGTTCTTGCGCGCACCTTTGGATTTCCGTCGAGTTTCGTCTAACTTCAACCCACGCCGCTTACACCCTGTAACGGGACGCGTTCGTCCTCACAGAGGCACAGATTATGCAGCACCTGTAGGCACCCCGATTTGGGCGGCTGGTGATGGTGTCGTTCAAAAATCGTCTTACAACAAATTTAATGGTAACTACGTTTTCATTAAACATAGCAATACTTACATTACCAAGTACCTGCACTTAACCAAACGTACGGTACGAGCTGGTCAACGCGTTAAACAAGGCCAAACCATTGGTACGCTTGGCGGAACAGGTCGTGTAACAGGCCCTCACCTGCACTATGAGTTCCTTGTGAATGGTGTCCATAAAAACCCGCGCACGGTGAATTTGCCACAATCTAAATCCCTAACAGGAAAAGCGAGACAAACTTTCATGGCAAACGCGAAAATTAGCATGGACAAACTTGAGCGCTACAGCAAACTGCTAGCAATGAAGTAAGCCAGGTATTGAAAAGGGCAGCTCAGCTGCCCTTTTTGTTTCTTTAATATCATCACGATGAAGCTTACTTTTCGGAGTGATGCTCTCTCCCGAGCATGAGCAAGCATGGTGTCAGAACCAGCGTTAGCAAAGTCGCAAACGCCAATCCACCCGCGACAGCCGTCGCAAGTTGAGACCACCATTGAGTGCTTGGCGCGCCAAATTCCACTTTCTGGTTAACTAAGTCGATGTTCATTTCTAGCACCATTGGCAATAAGCCTAGTATGGTGGTCACCGTCGTGAGTAAAACGGGTCTTAAACGCTGCACGCCTGTGCGCAAGATCGCCTCAGATTTCTCTAAGCCACGTTTACGCATCTGATTATAAGTATCGATTAATACGATGTTGTTATTCACAACAATACCTGCAAGCGCAATCACCCCTATTCCCGACATAATGATGCCAAATGGCTTTTGGAAAATAAGCAATCCAGCAAAGACCCCAACGGTAGAAAACAACACAGCACTGAGGATTAAGAAAGCTTGATAAAAGCTATTAAACTGCGTAATTAAAATCAGAGCCATCACACCAAGCGCGACAATAAAAGCATTTTGTAAGAATGCTGATGAGTTTTCCTGCTCTTCATTTTGACCCCGAATCTTATATTCAATGCCTTCCGGTAAGTCGAGCTGTTCCATTCCAGCGGCAATCTTCGGTAGCTCAAGCGCCAAATTGTAACCTTCCACCATGTCTGCTTTGATATTGATAACTCGATGGCCGTCTACACGACGAATGGTGTCTTGCTTATGATCTGGTTTGATTTGAGCAAAATTCGTAATCGGTACCAGACCAGCTGCCGTTTTCACTCTCAGTTGGTCAAATCGACCAATATCGCGCTTATCTTGTGGATAGCGTACCAAAATATCGACTTCTTCATCCGCATCATCGGGTAAATAATCGCCTATTTTCAAACCGTTTGTAACAAACTGAACAGTATTCCCGACTAAGGTCGCATCCGCTGCAAAGCGAGAGGCGTCATCTCGCTGGATATCAATTTGCCAATCAATCCCTTCCTTATTAGTGGTATCACTCAAATTGGTCAGTGCAGGATTACCATCAGCCCAGTGTCGGACTTGTTTGGCCGCTTCATCTAACGCACTAACACTCAAGTTTCGTGATGACACTTCAATCACGAGATCATGCTCGACAGGCGGTCCTGCGTCCGGGAATTTATACTCAAGTTCAACACCATAAAAGCGATCTGTCGTCTCTTTTAGTTCCTCAATAATGGTTTTCACTTTTCGTCGATACTGCCAATCCACAGGTGTTATCTGAATCTGGCCGATTTCATCCCCATTATCACTTGAGCCTGTACGCGTGTAGACACTTTCAAACTCGTCATGACCGAGCATCACCTTCTCGATTTCACGCATAACAACATCTTTTTCGTGAATAGACAGGTCACCATAAGAACGAACTTTAACGGTAAAAAAGGCAGGGTCCACTTCAGGGAAAAACTCTGCACCCAAGCCAGCTTTGTTGTAAGTGAAGCCGACACCTGCCGCTAGCAGTATCGCGCTGAGTAAGACTTTCCATGGATGACGAATCGCTACCGACAGAGTCTGGTAATAAAGCTTGGTAATGCCTGTCGCTTTTTCAAAGTTGCCGTTATGCAGCTCAACCATTTCTCGCTGAGCTTTCTGATTGACTACTTGAGGCTTGCCAATGATCCCACCGATGACAGGAACGAACAGTAGAGCCATCATCAGCGAAGCGGCCAAAGTAGCAATTAAAGTAAGTGGTAAGTACTTCATGAACTCACCAGTAATGTCTGGCCAGAAAAGTAACGGAGCAAACGCAGCCAATGTGGTTGCTGTGGATGCGGTAATAGGCCAGGCCATTCGCTTTGCTGCATCTCGATAGGCTTCTTTACGTGGCGTTCCTTCTTGCATGCGCCGATCTGCAAACTCTGTCACCACAATGGCACCATCCACCAACATGCCTACCGCCATAATTAAAGCAAACAGTACGACGATATTGACCGTCAGCCCAAATACCGATAACACCAACAACCCAGTCAAGAACGATCCTGGAATAGAAATCCCCACGAGAAGCGCGGTCCTAACCCCCAATATGGCGATAATGACGATAACTACGAGGATAATTGCGGATAAGATATTGTTTTGTAGATCACTGAGCATCAATTTGACATCGTCGGATTGATCCCAAGTGTATTTAACTTGCAAATTACTTGGCCACTCCGCTCGCAGTTGTCCTTGAGCAATCACCTCTTTGACTAACGCTACGGTTTCAATAATGTTCTCGCCCGCACGCTTTTTCACGTCAAGCACAATGGCAGGCTCACCATCTAAACGAGCAAAACTTTCAGGGTCGCGAAATGCACGTCGTACTGTCGCCACATCGCCAAAGGTGATCACTTCTTTGCCATTCACTTTGATAGGCAATTCAAGCACATCTTTCAGAGAATCAAACACCGATGGGACTTTTACCGAAAAGCGTCCATACCCAGTATCGACAAATCCCGCTGCAACCACTCGGTTATTCAAGGCGATTAAATTATAAATATCCGCTTGATCGAGACCGTAGCTTTCCATCAATAGCGGATCGACAACTATCTCCACGATGTCTTCACGATCCCCTGCGATTTCAACCTCAAGAACCTGACGGAAACTCTCCAAACGATCACGTAGCGTTCTGGCAATCTGTACAATGGTCCGCTCTGGTACGGTGCCATATAGAACAACAGTCAAAACAGGCTCTTCAGATGCAAACGTGACTTCATTTACCGTTGGCTCATCACTGTCCTCTGGTAATTTTGGCTTTGCAAGGTCAACGGCGTCTCGGACATCTGCCATCGCTTTATCAAGATCCACTCCAACACTAAATTCCAGCGTCACCGAAGCATGACCTTCTGATGCTACAGAGGTCATCTCTTTTACGCCTTCAATAGAGCGCAACTCTTGCTCTATTGGGCGAACTAATAAACGCTCGGCATCGACGGGAGAAATGCCTTGATGTCCAACGGAAACGTAGATAATAGGAATGGTAATATCAGGGCTCGATTCCTTGGGGATCGTGACGTAAGTAATGACACCGGCAATTAAAATCATCACTAATAATGTCAGCATGGTGCGAGCGCGGGATAACGCAGCATCAATCAGAGTGTACATAAGTGCTCCTTACTGCTCACTAGCCGCTTCAACAACTACGTCATCAACTTTGTTGGCCAGTACCTGATCGCCATCGCGTACAAAACCTTGCCCCAGCACGATAATATCGGCTCGCTCTCCTAACCCAGAGAGCCAAACACCATCATCCTCGGCCTTAACGAGCTGAATCGGAACAAATTCCACATGCTCATTACGCAGTGTTTTAACACCTAAATTACCTTCTTCATCGAGTGCTAGCATTGCAGCCGTAATCTTTACCGCTAACACTTCACTCAACGGCAACTGTACTTCAGCACTCATACCGGCCGGAATTCTTGCGTCTTGGTTATCAATTTCGATTTCAATTGGAAAGGTGTTAGTAGAAGCAGAAGAAACACGCCCAATGTAGCGTACCCGACCTTGATAATGCTGTTGGTTAATGGTTCTTACATCGGCTTGTAGGCCTTCCTTAAGGTATTGTATATGCCGCTCACTGACATCGGCTTCAATCACCAAAGTGTCCAAATCAATGACCGTCGCAATAGGATCGCCAATCCCTACAAAGTCGCCTAACTCAACAAAGTGGTGATCAACAATGCCATCGAATGGTGCTTTCACCTCGGTATTTCTTAATGCAGTTTGCACGTTGCTCAAACTCGCTCGAGCATCCACCAATGCCGCTTGTGCTGTCGCAAACGCAACTTCGCCCTGTAGTCCTCGACTTTTTAGCGATTTAGCTGCATTAAACTCTTTCTCTTTAACCAACAGCATCGCCTGAGCCCGCTTGAGCTGAATACCAAGATCGCGCTTGTCGATGCTTGCGATCACTTGCCCCTGCTTGACTGTTTGACCTTTTTCTATATTGAGGCTGACTATTTTACCCGCGACTTCAGCGCCAAGGCGCGCTTGACGATTGGGGGCAGTCCGTCCATACAGTTCGATGGTTTTACTTGTGGGTTCAGCAATAAAAGTGTCGAACATCACCTTTGCAAGTGGCGTGGTGTTCGTTGAAGAGGATGAAGAATTGAGATTATCATCTTGTGCTTTCAGTTGACCGATTGCCAACCATGCAACAAGAAGCAATATGAGGATAAGAGATACTAGCCACGGGCGCTCGACAATGCGACGTCCGAAAGACGATCCAGACATATAAAGTCCTTTTTATTATTTCTCTGCATATTCTGCGAGAGCGACTTTACGTGACATCCTTCTACGTAAAGTTCAGGCAGCCACTGGCTGCCTGATTGGTGTTAATTACACACTGAACGATGCACCACAACCACATGTTGTCGTTGCATTTGGGTTGTTTACAAAGAAGCGCGCTCCTTCTAACCCTTCTGTGTAGTCAACAATGCCGCCAACGAGATATTGCAGACTCATAGGGTCTACAACCAGTGTTACACCACTGTTTACGATTGTCGTATCGCCTTCGTTTACATTTTCATCAAAAGTAAAGCCGTATTGGAAGCCGCTACAGCCGCCACCAGTAATGTATACGCGCAGTTTCAATGCTGGGTTTTCTTCTTCAGCAATCAATGCTTTAACGCGAGATGCTGCTGCGTCAGAAAAAGATAATGGTACGTTTACTTCGCTCACGAAGACCTCTCTCACTCGTGTAATGCGTCAAGCCTGAAGCAAGACGTCAAATTTGTGCTAATTGAGACGATTATCCAATACCTGACAAACTCGTTCAAGTATTCACCGCCGATTCTTTATAACAGATGCGGATATATAAGATTACACTGCGAAACAACACATAAATTAAGCAAAACGTTTCTAACTTGATTATAGCTAGGTACAATGCGCTCCACTTGGTCCGAGCAATCAAAAGAGGATAACCCCATGACCAAATCATCAGAGCTGTATCAAAAAGCTCAGCAAACCATCCCTGGCGGTGTCAATTCACCAGTTCGTGCATTCAACGGCGTTGGCGGCTCTCCGCTATTTATCGAACGAGCAGACGGTCCACTGATTTTTGATGCCGATGGTAAAGCGTACATTGATTACGTTGGCTCTTGGGGTCCAATGATTCTTGGCCACAACCACGCGGTTATCCGCGAAGCCGTCATTGACGCAGCGCAACGTGGCCTTAGCTTCGGCGCGCCGACAGAACTTGAAATCGCGATGGCAGAGTTAGTTTCTGAACTTGTTCCATCAATGGAGCAAATCCGTATGGTAAGTTCTGGTACCGAAGCGACTATGAGCGCGATTCGCCTTGCTCGTGGCTTCACTGGTCGCGACAAGATCATGAAGTTTGAAGGTTGTTACCATGGTCACGCAGACAGCTTGCTAGTCAAAGCGGGCTCTGGTGCACTGACCCTTGGTCAACCTAGCTCTCCTGGCGTTCCTGCAGATTTTGCTAAGCACACGCTAACAGCAACATTCAACGACCTAGATTCTGTACGCGAGCTATTCGCTGCTAACAAAGGCGAAATCGCTTGTATCATCGTTGAGCCAGTTGCAGGCAACATGAACTGTATTCCACCAGTGGAAGGCTTCCACGAAGGTCTACGTGAAATCTGTGATCAAGAAGGCGCGCTATTAATTTTTGATGAAGTTATGACAGGCTTCCGTGTGGCACTTGGTGGCGCACAAGCGCACTACAACATCAAGCCAGACCTAACGACACTGGGTAAAGTGATCGGTGGTGGTATGCCAGTGGGTGCTTTCGGTGGTCGTAAAGAAGTAATGCAATACGTTGCGCCAACGGGTCCGGTTTACCAAGCGGGTACGCTTTCTGGCAACCCTGTCGCAATGGCTGCAGGCTATGCATGTTTGAACCTTCTTAAAGAAGAAGGCAACGAAAAACGCCTAGCTTCAAAAACCAAACAACTAGCAGATGGCTTTAAGTCTCTAGCAGAGAAACACGGTATTCCTCTGGTTGTGAACCAAGTGGGCGGCATGTTCGGCTTCTTCTTCACTGACCAAGAAAAAGTGACTTGCTACGAAGACGTAACGAAGTGCGATGTGGAACGCTTCAAGCGCTTCTTCCACTTAATGCTCAAACACGGTGTCTACCTAGCGCCTTCAGCGTTCGAAGCGAGCTTTACTTCCCTTGCTCACGGTTCAAAAGAAATCGATGCCACGCTAGAAGCGGCTGACCGCTGTTTTGCAACTCTTGCAGAAGAAGCAAAATAATCGCTTAAAAGCTGCGATAACTAATTTAAAAAAGGACCATCACGGTCCTTTTTTATTGCCAATTCAATATAATCAATACTGCTAAAACACCAACAACAATGCCAAACCACGGTATTCGTTTGGCTTTTTTCTCGGTTTGACACTTTTTATCACCGTTGCAACAACCCATACTTCATCTCTTGATTGATAACCGACTGATTTGTGGTCATTATAACAAGGTATATTGCTCTGCTCTAATTCGGCATTGTCATAAGGTTGAAAGAGTTAAGAGTGCAAAGTAATAAAGGTTCAACGCCATCTTTGAAGGCGAAAACCGTAAACGTCACCTGTAAGTTGGACTAATCTCATGCCAAATAATGTAAAAATAACGTCGAGTCACCGAGTGCTAATGGTCGCTTTACTCGCCGCTGCTTTTGCTTGCTACTTATTGGTTGAGCCATACATCAATTCCATTGTGATGGCTTTTATCATTTCTTTGCTCATGTTTCCGGTACACGAATGGTTTGAGCGGAAAATTCCCAAGCACCCCAATATGGCCGCACTGCTGTCATGTGTCGTCTTGACGTTTATTATCGTTATCCCACTGCTATTTGTGTTTGCAGCCATTGTTCAACAAGGCTCTGTTTTTTCACAAAATACGTACAACTGGGTCACTAATGGCGGAATCCAAGATATATTCCAACATCCTTTTGTTATCAAAGGTTTAGCTATAGTTAATGAGTACTTACCTTTCGATAAAATCGAGCCAAAAGCCATTGCTGAGAAAATTGGTCAATTTGCTACATCGTTTGGCTCTAACTTAGTTGCTATCAGCGCAAAGATTTTAGGAGACGCCACCAACTTCCTAATGAATTTTTTCCTGATGCTGTTTGTGCTGTTTTTTCTACTTCGTGATCACGACAAAATTATCTCTGCGATTCGTCATATTCTGCCACTCTCACGTAGCCAGGAAGACCGTATATTGACAGAGATAGAGCAGGTTTCTAAATCAGCCGTGATGGGCTCATTCCTAACGGCTATTGCTCAGGGTCTGGCTGGCGGTATCGGTATGTGGCTCGCTGGCTTCCCTGGGTTATTTTGGGGAACGATGATGGGCTTTGCATCATTCATTCCTGTGGTCGGAACCGCACTAATCTGGATTCCTGCAGCAGCGTACTTGTTCTTAACAGGCGATATGACTTGGGCTATCTTCTTGACGGTGTGGAGTGTGGTCGTCGTTGGTTCTATTGATAACCTATTGCGTCCGCTGCTAATGCAAGGCAGCGCAGGTATGAACACCCTAATGATTTTCTTCTCGTTACTGGGTGGTCTGCACCTGTTTGGATTGATCGGCCTGATTTACGGTCCACTGATTTTTGCCGTGACAATGGTACTGTTTAATATCTACGAAGAAGAATTCAAAGACTTCCTCAACCAGCAAGACAACAGCTAGTCACAGCTTAATCACTTCAAGCTTGGGGCAGATTGTGCGAAAATCTGCCCCAATTATTTCTGATGAACCCAATTTATGTCTGCTTATATCGCTCCTAGCCAAATAGCTCAGCGTCAGCTCGAGTACTTCAACGGAAAACATGTTTTAGTTGCAGGTGAAGTCGAAGATCTCTTTCCACTTGAACTGACCAAACACTGTGAATCTGTGGAAGTCTTCACTTCAAACTACAGCTTCTACCGTCAAATTCGCACTCATAACAAGGTTAAAAGCCATTTTGGTTCAGAGTTTAATACTGAGACACAAGCAGACATGGTGCTTTTGTACTGGCCTAAAGCCAAAGCCGAAGCCGAATACCTTCTGGCGATGTTGATGGCGAAACTAGGCGTGAACACTGAAATTGTAGTGGTTGGCGAAAACCGCTCAGGTGTTAAAAGCATCGAGAAGATGTTCAAAGAGTATGGCCCGGTCAATAAATACGATTCCGCTCGTCGCTGTTCATTTTACTGGGGCACTTGCCTCAATGAACCAAAGCCGTTCAATCAAGCAGACTGGTTTAAAACCTATACGGTCACACTTGGTGAGCAATCACTGACTGTTAAGAGCTTGCCTGGAGTATTCAGTCATGGCGAATTCGATTTAGGTAGCCGCCTATTACTCGAAACCCTACCTACTCTATCAGGTAAAGTCCTCGACTTTGGATGTGGTGCTGGGGTGTTAGGTGCTTTCATGGCAAAAGCCAATCCGGAAATTGCGATTGAGATGTGTGACATTAACGCGTATGCCATCACATCGAGTCAAGCCACACTAAAAGCCAATGGATTAACCGGCCATGTATTCGCCTCTGATATTTACTCAGACACTGCCGACGATTATCGTTTTATCATCAGTAACCCACCTTTCCACAGTGGTTTGGATACGAACTACAACGCAGCAGAAACACTCTTGGGTCAGGCTCCAAAGTATCTCGATAACCATGGTGAAATGATCATTGTCGCGAATAGCTTCTTAAAATATCCACCAATTATTGAGCGAGCGTTTAATAATTGCGAGACGCTAAATAAGACCAATAAGTTTTCTATCTACTACGCGAAAAAGTCATAATCTTCCCTCGCGCAGGTACAAACCTGCGCGATTTTTTCTCAAAAACTCAACACTCATAAGAAAAACTGCGTCACCCTGCACGCTTTACAACTAACTTTCTTGTCAAAGAAAAAAAACTCGTTAATTTTGTTAATTCTATCTAGTTGAACTTCTTATCCGTTTTTAACGAGAACCTCGGCAGCGAAGTACATTTTAGAACTGCCCTTTATGAGTTGTAATCTTATCCATGTTTAAATTCTACAAAAAACAGAAATTTAAGCGCCTTCAGAGTACACTGATGACCGCATTTCTGGTGCTCAGTATCACACCTCTTACTATTACTGCGATCTTTTTCCTACAGTCCCACAGTAAAGATCTGCAAGAACAAAGCACCTCACACTTGTTGTCTGTTCGAGATACAAAACAACAGCAAATTATCGACTACTTTGAGGCGCGGGAAACCGAAGTCATGGGCTTTGTGCGCTCTGAACTGGCTTACGCCAGTGGTGGTCGATTCTACGGTCTCGTCAATGCTTTTAGCCGTTTAGGCAATGACATTGAAGAATCTCGTAAAAATGCCCAACAGCGCTACATTGAAGGCAGCGGAGATCAAATCAAAACGTCAACGTTACCCGAGTCTTCCAACTATGTCGGAAGTGAACGTTACCGACTCTTACATAAACGTTACCACTGGGCCTACTTGGAGCTCCTCAAGCGCTCTGATTTTAATGATATTTTGCTGGTCGATATCAATGGTAATGTCACCTACTCGATCAACAAAGACGATAACTACGGAACAAACTTATTATCAGGCCCCTACAAAGACTCAGCACTTGGCAAAACCTTCAAGCGTCTAGCTGATGACGTCACTGAACGCCGTAAGGTGAATGAAGACTACACCCCTGTTATTGTGTCTGATTTCGAACTGGAAGGTGGTAAACAAGTCGCTTGGTTAGGTGCTCCAATTGTTCAGCAAGGCTACCTACACAGCTATGCTATGTTCCGCTTACCAAATAATGGCATCACGAAGTTAGCCGCAGACGCCAACCGAGAGTCATCCATTAACACCTTACTGGTTGGAAATGATCACCAACCTCGCACAATTAACACCAAGCAAGATGACATTAAGAACAGCTTAGAAGTGATCGATAAAGCACTCTCTGGTGCATTTGGCGTCGGCACTTACACGAACGGTTTAGGTGAAGAGATCATCGCTGCTTATGCACCGATTGAGACGCGTGGTGTTATTTGGGCACTCGTCGTGCAATTACCAGAAAACGAAGCTTTCGCTCGTATTCATCAACTCGAAAAACTGTTTGTTATCGCCATGCTGATCGCCATCATTCTAGTGGTAATCGCTTCCCATTATTTATCAAACTTTATTACTTCTCCGTTGCTGAAGTTAACTTGGGCTGCCGAAAAAGTGTCTGCCGGAGATCTTGATGACACCACCTTTAATACGGTTCGCAAAGATGAAATTGGCCGTCTTGCGCTGAGTTTTGAACGAATGCAACGCTCTATTCGAGAGAAAATTCAAACCATTAAGAAGCAAAATGAAGAACTCGAGAGCAACATCCAGATCATTCAAAAACAAAATGATGAACTGCAATTGGCCGACAAACTTAAAGATGAGTTCTTAGCCACCACTTCTCATGAACTTCGCACACCATTGCACGGCATGGTCGGAATCGCTGAGACCTTAGCGTCCGGCGCTAACGGTGCTATCCCTGCTAGCCAAAAATATCAGCTTGATATCATCATTAAAAGTGGGCAACGTCTCGCAAACCTTGTTGATGACTTATTGGATTATCATAAAATGCGTTACGGAAGCATGGATATCCAGAAGTCAGCGGTGAGTTTAGCCAGTGCAACGCGACTGGTACTAGAGCTTTCCAGTCATTTACTCGGAAATAAAACCATCCGTATCATCAACCAAGTACCAGCGGATTTGAAAGCGGTGTCTGCCGATCCTCAACGCCTTGAACAAGTGTTATATAACCTGATCGGTAATGCGATTAAGTACACCTCAGAAGGTAAAATCGTTATCTCCGCCAATGTGGTTGATGATCATGTTCGTGTGCAAGTTGTGGATACTGGGCAAGGTATTCCCGCAGAACATCTTGAACATATTTTCGAGCCACTTATCCAAGCAGGACAAGACGCAAGTCGCTATCGTCAAGGTGCGGGGCTCGGGCTTTCGATTAGCCGTCAATTGATTGAGTTGATGGGTGGCTCGTTATACGTCAGCAGCCAGCCTATGGTCGGCACCACCTTCAGTTTCACGTTACCACTTGCCAGTGAAGAAGAGATCCAAACAACTCAAACCCTTGCTGCGCACGGACACTTCCAGATTCCTGAAATCGATGTAGAGAACAATGAAGACTTATCACTGCCAGAGAATCCAGACGGCCCGTTACTGTATGTCGATGACGATGAGCCAGTAAACCTGCGTGTGCTTGAGAGTTTCTTACGTTTAGAGGGCTATCGCGTACGTACCGTCTCTGATGGACCAGAAACATTAGCACTCGTTGAGCAGGAAAAACCGGAACTCCTGTTATTGGATATCATGATGCCAGGCATGAGCGGCTATCAAGTCTGCAGTGAATTACGTGAAACTTATGACCATGCCGAGCTGCCTATCATTATGCTCACCGCGCTTAGTCAAACAGAAGATCGTGTACGAGGCTTTGAAGCAGGAGCCAACGACTATTTGTCTAAGCCATTCAATAAACAAGAGCTAGCTGCACGCATCCAAGCGCACTTAACGGCAAGCCAAGCTGAAATGCGCCATATGGAGAATAAGATACTTGAATCTGAACTTCGCCAACGAGCGGCTGTAGAGGCAAGCTTATTAGAAACTCAAGGGCGATTGTTGGAACAACTGGAATCGGCTCCTGAAGCGATTATCTGTTTGCGTGAAGATAAACGTATCCGGTTTGCTAATGAAGCTGCTTGCAAGCTATTCAAGCGTAACTTAGAACAATTAAAACGTTCATCTGCCGATGAGTTGATTGCACCTAAGTATCTGACCGTCAAACAACCTCATTACTGTGGCAAGATTGATATCTATATTGAAGATATTCGTCAAAACATCGAAGCAGACATTCTTAAACTACCTGAAGGCTCAGGCTTAGATGTCATGTATATCTTTAATGTTGGCGGAGGAGCCAATGCCGCTCGCATACACAACCTAGAAACCGCCGTAGAGGTGCTTTCAAGTTATGCTTTTGATGGCGATAAAGACCAGTTGCAGAAGCTGAAAGAACTCGGTGGAGAGTTTACACGCCTTGCAGACAAAGCGCTTGGTAACAAAAAAGACAAACAAGAGCTAATGCGAGAAATTCTGGTCGACGCAATGACACACGCCTTAGAGTATTGGGAGTCAGTCACTGGTGAAAGTAAATTCGCATTTGCCGAACAAAGTGGCTTATGGCGCGTTTATCTTGACCGTAGCACTCTGCAAACACGCACTTTGGATAAATACATGCGTATAGAAACTCTGCCGAAAACGCCACGTTGGAGAACGGTATTGAGCTCGATAGAATTCATCCTTGAACACTGTAAAGAACAGAGTCCTGAGCGTGCGTACATCGAAGCTCAACGAGATAAACTACAGCGACTGTTGACCAGCTAATACCTATCAAAAAAACTAGCCCAGCGCATACGCTGGGCTTTTTATTATCCAAGCCTTCTCTTTCTCTAAAGACGAACAATACAGCGACTCTCTACCGTTACCACATTAAAATGCCGAATAAGCCTCTGGACAAAGTTGTCCATGGCAGGCATTCCAAACATACGCTTCTATCGCTCTAACCTGCCCAAATTAGGTTGAGTCGAGCGAATAAAACACTTCATTTTCACAGTAAAAAAAGAGCAATAAATGAGAGAAAACTGTCGATAAAAGAGACTATTTTTCAGATAACAAACGGTTTTTAACCAACAATTGACAGAGATTGCGAACTCAATCACAACAGAACGGCAGATTAATTTTTAGCTAATTAATTAACACATTTTCTGCATGTGAGCGAGATCTCCGAACTAGGAAGAGAATCATAAGGCTTTTATTTTAAATAGATTATAGGTTAGCAATTACTAACACTCACTATTAACAAGGATATAAACTGCGACGCATATCAACGTTTATTTTTTGGTCTATCTCTAGTCAAAATTAGCCAAAATAACGTTTATAACGGAGAGTGACGATATTTTAACGTTTTTAACGAGAATCGAGTTTGATTATTTTATGGATAAGGTGTTTTCTTACTCCTGCCTAAGGCCTACAGGCCACTCTTGGCGAAACTCAATGTTGTAATGAGTAATGCATAAACAAGAGGTAGGTCTTGGAGAGTGTTTATCAATTGATGACATTCAATTCCATTTAGTGAAATGAAAGCAAATAGTAAGGAACAGCTATGCTTGCCAATATTAAAAAAACAGCACTAGCAACAGCAATTATTGCAACGGCTACTACAGGTTTTGCATCGGTAGCTACTGCGGCTGAACGCAGTGAACTGACTATCCACCCTAAAGAGTTTACAACTTTCGTTCGTAACTTTAACCCTTTCTTGGGTGCAACTAACCTGCACACAACAACCGACTTTATTTACGAGCCGCTCGTTGTTTTTAACGAAATGCACGGTAACACGCCAGTATTTCGTCTAGCAGAAAACTTTACCATGGCTGATGACCTAATGAGCGTGACCTTCGATATTCGTAAGGGCGTAAAATGGTCTGACGGCAAAGCGTTTACCGCTGATGACGTAGTTTATTCTTTCAACCTAGTTAAAGAGAAACCAGAGCTAGACCAGTCTGGTATCAACTCTTGGGTTACTGGCGTAGAGAAAGTTAACGACTACAAAGTTAAATTCCGTCTAAGCGAAGCAAACTCAAACGTTCCTTACGAAATTGCGAAAGTACCAGTTGTACCTAAGCACGTATGGAGCAAAGTGAAAGATCCAGCAACATTCACAAACGAAAATCCAGTAGGTAGTGGTCCATTTACCGAAATCGACACTTTTACACCGCAACTATACATTCAGTGTGAGAACCCTAATTACTGGGATGCTGATAACCTAGATGTAGACTGTCTACGAGTGCCACAAATCGCGAACAACGACCAATTCTTGGGCAAAATCGTTAACGGTGAAATGGACTGGACGTCTTCATTCGTACCAGACATCGACCGCACTTACGCTGCAGCAAGTCCGAATCACCACTACTGGTACCCACCAGCGGGTACTCAAGCGTTTGTAGTGAACTTCAAAAACCCAGACGCGGCTAAAAACGAAGCACTTACTAACGTTGACTTCCGTCGTGCGTTCTCTATGGCGCTAGACCGTCAAACGATTATCGACATTGCATTCTACGGTGGCGGTACAGTAAATGACTTCGCTTCAGGTCTAGGCTACGCATTCGAAGCTTGGTCTGACGAAGAGACGCACAACAAGTACAAAGGTTACAACACATACAACGCCGAAGGTGCGAAAAAGCTTCTTGCTAAAGCAGGCTTCAAAGATGTAAACAAAGATGGCTTTGTAGATACACCATCTGGCAAGTCTTTCGAGCTTCTCATTCAATCGCCAAACGGTTGGACTGACTTTAACAACACTGTACAACTAGCTGTTGAGCAACTAGCAGAAGTAGGCATTAAAGCACGTGCTCGTACTCCAGATTTCTCGGTATACAACCAAGCAATGCTAGAAGGTACATACGACGTTGCTTACACCAACTACTTCCACGGTGCGGATCCACACTTGTACTGGGACAGCGGCTACAACTCGAAGCTACAGTCTGGTGACGGTATGCCTCGCTTTGCAATGCACTTCTACAAGAACGATAAGTTAGACGGTCTTCTTAACAGCTTCTACAAAACCGCTGATAAGCAAGAACAGCTAGAAATCGCTCATGGTATCCAGAAGATCATTGCTCAGGACCAAGTAACCATTCCTGTGCTATCTGGCGCGTACATGTATCAATACAACACAACTCGCTTCACTGGTTGGTGGAACGAAGAAAATCCTAAGGGCCGTCCAAACATTTGGGCTGGTATCCCAGAGCGTCTACTTCACGTACTGGACCTAAAACCAGTTAAATAAGTAGAAGTTCATTTCAAGCGGCATACATCCCGTGTGCCGCCTATAAAAATCCCTTGTTAACGAAACCAATATGTGGCGCTCGTCGTCAGGGGATTTTTCGCTCTAAATTTCGCTAGGAGCGACCTGAAACCAGAAACAGGGAAAAAATCTGGGTGAGTAAGGTGTGAGTTATGGGTTATTTTTTAAGACGTTTGTCGTTCTATCTTGTCGCGCTCTTAGTTGCAGCGACGTTAAACTTTATTATTCCGCGAGCAATGCCTGGTGACCCAGTTACCATGATGTTTGCTAACGCTTCTGTACAGGTGACGCCAGAACGAATCGCAGCAATGAAAGAACTGCTCGGTTTCGTTGATGGGCCGATTTACATTCAGTACTTTTCGTACATTAAAAACATTCTAAGTTGGGAGCTAGGTACATCTATCCAGTTCTACCCTCTTTCAGTTAACTCTTTACTAGGTAGTGCATTTGGCTGGTCTCTCTTCCTAGCTGGTACTGCGGTTGTACTTTCTTTCTCAATCGCTTCTGTACTCGGTATTTTTGCCGCATGGAAGCGTGGTAGTAAGTACGATGCATTCGTAACGCCTGGTACATTGATCATTCAAGCTATCCCACAGATGGTTATCGCAATGTTAGCGCTGTTTACCTTTGCGATTGGCCTAAAATGGTTCCCATCTGGCTATGCTTACACGCCAGGTACTATCCCTGATTGGTCAAGCTGGGAGTTCATCAAAAACGTGGGTTACCACGCAGTACTCCCTCTATTCTGTGCAACCATCGTTCAGATCGGCGGCTTCCTCGTCAATATGCGTAACAACATGATCAACCTTCTCGCCGAAGACTACATCACGATGGCGAAAGGCAAAGGGCTGAGCGAGAACCGTGTCGTCTTCAATTACGCCGCACGTAACGCGCTACTTCCAAGTGTAACCGCGCTATCTATGTCTTTGGGTATGGCCATTGGTGGCCAATTGATCATCGAGATGATCTTCAACTACCCAGGTTTAGGCACCGTGCTACTTAACGCAATTCACGCTCGTGACTACCAAGTACTTCAAGGTCAGTTAATTATCATGACGATGTTCATGCTGTGCTTCAACTTAATGGCTGACATGCTGTACATGATTCTAGACCCTCGCCTACGTACGGGAGGCAAATAATCATGAAAGAACTATTCAAACTTATTTTAGGTAACTCATTCGCTAGAATCGGTCTTGGTATTGTTACCGTATTCGTATTCGTTGCGATCGCAGCTCCTTTACTTACGAAACATGCGCCAGACAAGCGAACCGGTAATCCACACGAATACCCTAGCTTTGTCGTAAAACAAGCGCAAAATAATCCTGATGGCTGGGTAGCTAAAAATCTAGCAGATGATCGTCGTACGCTGATTATGTCGAAAAAGGCTGATCACGTTCTGGGAACTTCACGTATGGGTCGTGATATTTGGTCACAAGTGGCTTACGGTGCTCGCGTATCGCTAGGTGTCGGCTTTGGTGCTGGCATCATCGTATGTTTCCTAGCAACGGTCATTGGTATCTCGGCAGGTTACTTCGGCGGCAAAGTGGATGACATATTGAGTGCAGCGATGAACATCATGCTGGTAATCCCTCAATACCCATTGCTCTTTGTACTGGCAGCCTTTATTGGCGAAGCAGGTCCACTCACCATTGCCTTGATTATCGCTGGTACCTCTTGGGCGTGGGGCGCACGTGTTGTCCGTTCTCAAACCATGGCTCTACGCGAGAAAGAGTTTGTGAAAGCCGCTGAAGTATTGGGCGAATCTTCATTCCGCATCATCTTCGTTGAAATTTTACCAAACCTAATCCCGATTGTCGGTGCAAGCTTCATCGGCTCAGTAATGCTCGCTATCAATACTGAGGCTGTAATCTCGTTCTTGGGCCTGGGCGATGCCAACACCATCAGTTGGGGCATCATGCTTTACAACGTGCAAACCTCATCAGCAATGTTGATTGGCGCATGGTGGGAAGTATTAGCACCTTGTATCGCCTTAACTCTTTTGGTGACTGGTCTTGCTCTACTTAACTTTGCCGTTGATGAAATTGCTAACCCACAGCTTCGTTCTCACAAAGGCATGAAACGCTGGAAGAAGCTGGCAGAGAAAGACAAGAAAGAGCGCGCGCCTGAAATGGCACCACAAAATGCACTATGGAGCGGAGATAAATAATCATGACTGCACCACTAATTTCTATCCGTAACCTATGCGTAGATTACATCACAGATGCTGGCGATGTCCGCGCCTGTAACAACGTTAGCTTTGACATTGCGCCAGGTGAAGTCTTTGGCCTGGCAGGTGAATCTGGCTGTGGTAAATCCACAGTTGCTTTCTCGCTCATGCGTCTTCATAAGCCGCCAGCATTCATCACTGGTGGTGAGGTCATCTTCAACGGTGAAGACATCATTAAGTACAGCGATGAACGTATGCAATCATTCCGCTGGAGCGAGATGTCGATGGTGTTCCAAAGTGCAATGAACGCATTAAATCCGGTGCTTACGATGGAAGAGCAGTTTTGCGATGTCATCATGCGCCACACCAATATGACACGTGAACAAGCGAAAAAGCGCGCCGAAGGATTGTTGGAAATCGTTGATATTCATCCAAGCCGCTTGAATGACTACCCACACCAATTTTCTGGTGGTATGCGCCAGCGCTTAGTCATTGCGATTGCTCTGGCTCTCAATCCAAAAATGATCATCATGGATGAGCCAACGACGGCACTCGATGTTGTGGTTCAGCGTGAAATCTTACAAAAGATCTATGCACTAAAAGAAGAGTTCGGCTTCTCGATCCTTTTCATTACCCACGACTTGTCACTCATGGTCGAGTTCTCGGATCGAATCGGCATTATGTACTCCGGTGAGTTAATTGAAGTCGCCCCTTCTAAGCAAATTCTGGAAAGTCCTTACCACCCTTACACTAAAGGTTTGGGTAGCTCTTTCCCTCCACTAACTGGTCCTAAAACCAAATTAACTGGTATTCCAGGCAACCCTTTGAACCTATTAGAGATTCCTCAAGGCTGCCGCTTCCAAGCCCGCTGCGACCGCGTCCACGAAGCTTGTACACGAGTACCAACTCAGCTGCGTCAAATTGAACCTGGTCGTTTTTCAAATTGCCACTTATACGGCGACACGATTGCTCAAGCTAAGGTTTAACAACAAAAAATAACGCTAGCTAAGAACAAAATTACACTGGAGAGAATTATGAGCAAACAACTCGGCGAACTACTGATTGAGGGTAAGCATGTCGTTAAGGACTTCCCTTTAAATAGTAACTCAATCAAGCAGTCAAAAATGCGCGCGATCAACGACGTGTCATTCAAGATGTACAAGAGCCGCGGTTTGTCAGTAGTAGGTGAATCAGGCTCTGGTAAATCTACTACCGCTAAAATGATAGCTAAAATGTACGCCCCTACCGAGGGTGTAATCGAATACAGAGGTCGTGATATCCAAGATATTACCTCTCGACATGACTTGATGACATACCGTGAAGGCGTACAAATGGTATGGCAGGACCCATTTGGCTCACTAAACCCTACACACAATATCTTTCACCACATTGCTCGCCCGTTGCTGATCCATAAAAAGATTGCACCAGGCAACAAAAAGGAACTGGAAGAGCGTGTGTATGACCTACTAGAACAAGTTGGTCTGATTCCGCCAAAAGAAACCGCGCAAAAGTTCCCGCACCAGCTATCTGGCGGTCAGCGTCAACGTGTAAACCTAGCTCGTAACATCGCTGTGGGTGCAGAAGTGGTATTGGCAGATGAGCCAACATCAATGCTGGACGTGTCAATTCGTGCTGGTGTTCTTAACTTGATGGAAGAGATGAAGTTCGAGAAACAAATGTCTCTGCTTTACATCACTCACGACATCGCAACGGCGCGTTACATTGCTGAAGATCTCGCGGTTATGTACGTAGGTCACATGGTTGAATGGGGGGATACTGAGGAAATCATTCACGATCCTCAGCACCCATATACGCAACTCTTGGTATCTGCTGTGCCTGATCCATCGAAGTCTATCCACGAGAAGCTGAAAGGCAACAAAGGGGAAATCCCACTTTGGACACCAGATTCAGTCGGCTGCCCATTTGCAGGACGCTGCGTACACGCAACCGATAAATGTCGCGAACGACTACCGGACGTCACTCAGCTTTCTGAGAACCACTTTGTTCGCTGTTACTTATTTGAAGATTAATTATAACGAGGGTCAGGTCCAGCCTGACCCATTCCTGTTTTTATCGTTTCCCGGAGACATTGAATGCTGCTACTGACTAACCACATTGGTTATGAACATCTGGGCCCAAAGAAAGCCATTGTCCAGACCGAACAACCACACTTGTCTTCTTACACTGCTCAATTGATTTGTGCCACTACCGAGCAAACCGTGGCAACTTTTGCGGTTGAAGAACAAGGTAAAGTGGCGAACTGGCATCAGGGCTATTTCTACCTCATCGACTTTTCATCTTTCACAGATTCAGGCGACTATTTCCTGCAAGTGGAAGATACGCGCTCTTCCTCTTTCACCATTGGCGAACATATTCTGTTGGATCAAACTTTGTCGGATGTGATCCACTACTTCAAATCACAACGTTGTGGTGGGATTTTCGATCAACAAGATCGACAAGTTCCAGTGCTCAACGCCAACCAAACGGTTGATGTGCACGGAGGGTGGTACGACGCATCTGGAGACGTTAGCAAGTATTTAAGTCATCTTTCATACGCTAATTATTTGAACCCTCAACAAACCCCAATGGTGGTTTGGAACATCCTAAAAGGACTTTCATTGCTTGAAGGAAGCGAAGACATTGCAGCCTTCACACGTACACGTCTTATTGAAGAAGCCCTGTTCGGTGCAGACTTCCTTGTTCGTATGCAAAACGAAAAAGGCTTCTTCTACATGACAGTCTTTGATAAGTGGAGCAAAGATACTGCGCAACGAGAAATCTGTGCCTACGAAACGCAACTTGGTCACAAATTTGATGACTACCAAGCAGGCTTTCGACAAGGTGGCGGTGTCGCCATCGCAGCGCTGGCCGCGGCGTCGCGTTTAGGTGTTCACGGCGAATACGATCAACAAAAGTACCGCAATGCTGCTGAAAATGGTTACTGGCACTTAAAAGAGCACAATACGCAGTACCTCAATGATGGTGAAGAAAACATTATCGACGAATATTGTGCGCTACTAGCCAGTGTAGAACTGTTTACAGCCACCAAAGAAACTCGCTACTTGGAAGAGAGCCGTTTGTGGGCACAACGCTTAATTGCCCGCCAAATGAGCGATGAGCAGATTCAACACTTTTGGTCAGCAAACCAAGACGGCAGTCGTCCATACTTTCACGCAGCTGAAGCGGGCCTACCCGTTATTGCCTTGTGCGAATACCTATCAATTGAAGACGACTCCGTACAGACAGAATCTGTAAAACGCATCGTTAACCGAGCGTGTGAGTTTGAGATCAAAATATCGAATAAAGTGACCAACCCATTCGGTTACCCTCGCCAGTATATTAAAGGCGTAAATGAGTCAAAACGCGATGCATTTTTTGTCGCACACAACAATGAATCCGGCTATTGGTGGCAAGGCGAGAATGCTCGATTGGGCTCACTCGCGACCATGGCGTATCTTGCTCAACCGCATATAGCGTCGCAGGAAATACAGCAACAACTTTCCGTGTTTGCTCAAGATGCCTTGAACTGGATTGTAGGCTTAAACCCATACGACATGTGCATGCTTGATGGCCACGGTCGCAACAACCCTGATTACCTTCCTCAATATGGTTTCTTCAACGCTAAAGGCGGTGTGTGTAACGGAATCACTGGCGGCTTTGAAGACGAGGAAGACATCGCATTTAACCCACCAGCACAAAAAGACGACATGTTACAAAACTGGCGCTGGGGCGAACAATGGATCCCGCATGGCGCTTGGTACTTACTCGCGATAATGAGTCAAGCTCAGCATATTTCTCAGTTGGCAACCTCTAAAAATATTAAGGAACAATAATCATGGGGATGTATTTTGTCGGTATCGATGGTGGCGGCACGTCATGTCGAGCCAGGATTAAAGATTCACAAGGTAATTTTATTGGCGAGGCCAAAAGCGGCAGCGCCAACATCATGCTAGGCGCTGAAATAGCAATGGCTTCGATTCTTGAATCCATAACTTCAGCAGCCGAGCAAGGCGGTCTGACACAACAAGATTTTGCATCGATGCATGTCGGCTTAGCCCTTGCAGGTGCTGAGCACAAAGCATCTTGGCAAGCCTTCATGTCTCTTCCTCATCCGTTTGCCAGTATAACTCTTAATACTGATGCTTACGGCGCGTGCGTTGGTGCACACAATGGCGAAGATGGCGCAATCATGATCGCAGGAACGGGTTCTTGTGGCATCTATCTTAAAGGATTGGAGCAGCACGTTGTCGGTGGTCGCGAATTCCCGATTTCGGATCAAGGTGGCGGCGCAGTGATGGGGCTTCGCCTAGTTCAACAAGTGTTGTTAGCTGAAGATGGCATCAGAGAGAAAACGCCTCTAGCACAACACGTCATGGCACATTTCGAAAATGACGTTGATAACGTGGTGGCTTGGTCTAAACAAGCACTTCCTCGTGATTATGGGCAGTTTTCTCCTGCAATTTTCCAACATGCAGAACAAGGTGATGCACTGGCAATTGAAATGCTGAAACAAACTGCAGCTGATATAGAAATGTTTCTCGTGGCATTAAACAAGCGTGGCGCAACGCGTATTTGTTTAATGGGCAGCATTGCTGAACGTATTTTACGTTGGCTTTCGCCACCAGTTCAGCAATGGGTTGTTGAGCCACAGTTTGACGCGATTGAAGGCGCAATTATGTTTGCAGGTAAACCTGAACATAACCTTTACTCGCTCAGTGCGGCGTAGGAGTAGATATGGAATATCGTGTTGATCTCGTCGTCCTATCAGAGCAAAAGCAAAACTGCCGTTTTGGATTGACGTTTCATAATTTAAGCGATCAAGATCTCCACAATTGGAGCCTGATTTTTGCTTTTGATCGCTACATTCTGCCGGATAGTGTTTCGAATGGTCAGCTCAAGCAAATTGGCAGCTACTGCACCCTCAAACCAGAAGGGTTGGTGCTGGCAGCTAACCATCATTTTTACTGCGAGTTCAGTATTGGTTCGAATCCATTCCGTTACTATTCTGATGGATTCAATGAAGCCTTGGTCAACTTTGAAGTCAACGGCAACCTTCAGCGAGCTCAAGTCGATGTCACGCCGATCGTATTGGCTTCACCGTACCGTGAACGTAGTGAGATCCCTTCCAGCTTGACGCATGCGCAGCCTTTATTGCCAAAACCAAACCATATAGAAGTCAGCGATCACTACTTTAGCTTTAATCATCAAGCTGGCGTTGCGGTTTATTCAAACCTAGCCAATGCAGCTAAAGAGTGGTTACTTGAAGAGCTTAAGCGCATTCATCAATTTGAGTTCGCGTCAGACAATGGCAGTCAGATCATCTTCAAAGGCAACCCAACCTTGGATGAAGGCGCTTACAAGCTGAAGGTAGCAGAAGAGTCGATCAAAATTGAAGCTGGCTCTACGTCTGGTTTTACCCATGCTTGTGCAACATTATTGCAACTGATCAAAGTTGGGGATCAACCGAATTCCATGGAAGTGGTTTGCTGTTCAATCAAAGACAGACCGCGTTTTCGTTATCGTGGAATGATGCTGGACTGCGCACGTCATTTTCACTCCGTTGAGCAAGTCAAACGCTTGATCAACCAATTAGCCCACTACAAGTTCAATACGTTCCATTGGCATTTGACCGATGATGAGGGTTGGCGAATTGAAATCAAATCACTGCCTCAACTAACCGATATTGGCGCATGGCGTGGGTTGGATGAAACCAATGAGCCACAGTACACGCACCTTGCTGAGCGTTACGGCGGTTTTTACACTCACGAAGACATCAAAGACGTGGTTGCATTTGCTTCGAAACGAGGCATCACGGTTATCCCGGAAATCGATGTACCAGGCCACTGCCGAGCTGCCATCAAGTCGTTACCACACCTATTGGTAGAAGCAGAAGACACCACCGAATACCGCAGCATTCAGCATTACAACGACAACGTCATTAACCCAGCTCTGCCGGGGAGCTATGAGTTTATCGATAAAGTGTTGGAAGACGTCTCCGCGTTGTTCCCTGCCCCTTATGTTCATATCGGTGCGGATGAAGTACCTAACGGCGTATGGTCAAAAAGCCCTGCGTGCCAAGCACTAATGGAGCAACAAGGTTACAGCGACTACAAAGAGTTGCAAGGGCACTTCTTGCGTCATGCCGAAGACAAACTGCGCAAACTTGGCAAGCGCATGCTGGGTTGGGAAGAAGCACAGCATGGCGACAAAGTCAGCAAAGACACAGTGATCTATTCGTGGTTAAGCGAAGAAGCGGCGTTGAACTGCGCGCGCCAAGGTTTCGATGTGGTGCTACAACCAGCGCAAACCACCTACCTAGATATGACCCAAGACTACGCACCAGAAGAACCGGGCGTGGATTGGGCCAACCCGTTGCCGCTAGAAAAAGCTTACAACTATGAACCACTCGCTGAAGTGCCAGCTGACGATCCAATACGCAAACGCATTTGGGGCATTCAAACAGCATTGTGGTGCGAAATCATTAACAACCAGTCTCGTATGGACTACATGGTCTTCCCGCGCTTAACCGCAATGGCAGAAGCATGTTGGACAGACAAACAACACCGAGATTGGACCGACTATTTATCACGTTTGAAAGGCCATCTACCTCTGCTTGATTTGCAGGGAGTGAATTACCGTAAACCGTGGAAGTAATACAAAACTGATGTCGAAACATCACGCTTGAAGAGTTTTTAAATTTTGGCTGCAGATGCAGCTTAGTAAAAAGGAAAGACACAAATGAAATACGGCTATTTCGATAACGGGAATCGCGAATACGTCATTACTCGCCCTGATGTACCTGCTCCTTGGACCAACTACCTAGGTACAGAAAAATTCTGTACCGTTATCTCGCACAACGCGGGTGGCTACTCGTTCTACAACTCTCCAGAATACAACCGTGTTACTAAATTCCGTCCAAACGCGACATTCGATCGCCCAGGACACTACGTTTACCTACGTGATGATGAGACGGGTGATTACTGGTCAATCTCTTGGCAACCAGTTGCCAAAAGCCTAGACGAAGCGAACTACGAAGTTCGTCATGGTTTGTCGTACTCTAAATTCAAGTGCGAATACAGCGGCATTAGTGCAACCAAAACACTCTTTGTACCAAAAGGCGAAGATGCAGAAATTTGGGATGTGGTCATCAAGAATACCTCTGACAAACCGCGTACGATCAGCGCATTCTCATTTGTTGAGTTCTCATTCAGTCACATTCAATCTGATAACCAAAACCATCAGATGTCTCTCTACTCTGCGGGTACGTCATACAACGAAGGCGTGATTGAATACGACCTGTACTACAACACCAACGACTTCGAAGGTTTCTACTACCTAGCGTCAACGTTTGATCCAGATTCATACGACGGCCAACGTGATAGCTTCCTAGGTCTATACCGCGACGAAGCAAACCCACTAGCAGTAGAGCAAGGTAAGTGTTTTAACACCGCGCAAACGTGTTACAACCACTGTGGCTCTCTGCACAAGCAGTTTACTATCCAACCAGGTGAAGAAGTTCGTTTTGCTTACATTCTAGGTATCGGTAAAGGCAACGGTGAGCGTCTACGTGCTAAGTACCAAGACCTTGCAGAAGTCGACAATGCATTTGAGGGTATCAAAGCACACTGGGATGAGCGTTGTGGCAAGTTCCAAGTGAAATCACCAAACGAAGGTCTAGACACCATGATCAACGCTTGGACGTTATACCAAGCGGAAACTTGTGTGGTGTGGTCTCGTTTTGCTTCATTCATTGAGGTGGGTGGTCGTACTGGTCTTGGTTACCGCGATACGGCGCAAGATGCAATCTCAGTTCCTCACGCTAACCCAGCAATGACGCGTAAACGTATCGTTGACCTACTGCGCGGCCAAGTGAAAGCGGGTTACGGTCTACACCTATTCGATCCTGATTGGTTCGATCCTGAAAAAGCAGATGTTAAACCATCTAAGTCTCCAACAGTTGTTCCTACTCCGTCCGATGAAGATAAGATCCACGGTATTGAAGACACTTGCTCTGATGATCACCTATGGCTAGTACCAACCATCTGTAAGTACGTGATGGAAACCGGTGAGCACAGTTTCTTTGATGAAGTGATCCCTTACGCAGATGGCGGTAATGCAAGCGTTTATGACCACATGAAAGCAGCGCTAGACTTCTCTGCGGAGTACGTAGGTCAAACCGGTATCTGTAAAGGTCTGCGTGCAGACTGGAACGACTGTCTAAACCTAGGTGGTGGTGAATCTTCAATGGTGTCGTTCCTACACTTCTGGGCACTGCAAGAGTTCATCGACCTAGCGAAATACCTAGGTAAAGCAGCCGACGTTGAAAAATACACGGAAATGGCAGCAAACGTTCGTGAAGCGTGTGAAACACACCTTTGGGATGATGAAGGCGGTTGGTACATCCGTGGTCTGACGAAAAATGGCGACAAGATCGGTACAGCGCAACAAGCAGAAGGCCGAGTGCACCTAGAGTCAAACACGCTTGCAGTACTTTCTGGTGCGGTATCTCAAGAGCGCGGCGAAAAAGCGATGGACGCGGTCGACGAGAACCTGTTCTCTGAATACGGCCTTCACCTAAACTCACCATCTTTTGCAACACCAAATGATGACATCGGCTTCGTAACTCGCGTTTACCAAGGCGTAAAAGAGAACGGTGCAATCTTCTCGCATCCAAACCCATGGGCTTGGGTAGCTGAAGCGAAACTGGGTCGTGGTGACCGTGCAATGAAATTCTACGATGCACTAAACCCATACAACCAGAACGACATCATCGAAAAACGTATTGCAGAACCATACTCATACGTGCAGTTCATCATGGGTCGTGACCACCAAGACCACGGTCGTGCAAACCACCCATGGTTAACAGGTACATCTGGCTGGGCTTACTTCGCTGTTACCAACTTTATCCTTGGTGTACGTACAGGCTTCGATGGTCTAACTATCGACCCATGTATCCCAACTAACTGGCCTGGTTTCGAAGTGACTCGTCAATGGCTAGGTGCAACGTACAACATCAAAGTGGTTAACCCTGATTCAGTGAGCAAAGGCGTTAAGTCGATTACCGTAAACGGTGAAGCTGTAAGTGGTGCATCTGTACCAGTTCAAGCGGAAGGTTCAGTAAACGAAGTTATCGTTACTCTAGGTTAATCATCTTTTAGGGGAGTTCTTCTCCCCTTTTGATTTATCCGATGCACTGAGTTTGATGAGTGCATCGGTTCGCTAGCAAAGATTTAAGAGGCGGTGGGATGCCGCTCTTATCGAGGATCGAATCATGATCAAATTTGGTACAGGCGGTTGGCGTGCATTTATCGGTGAGGAGTTCACTAAAGATAATGTACGTTTGGTCGCTCAAGCAGTTGCAAACATCACGAATAACGAATCGGTTGCTGATCGCGGCTTTGTGATTGGCTATGACCGTCGCTTTCTGTCTGACAAAGCTGGCCGTTGGTTTGCCGAAGTTTTAGCAGCAAACGGCATCGTCGTTAGCTTTATCGATAAGTTTGTTCCAACGCCTATCGTAATGTTTAAAGCGAAGGAAATGGGCTGCGCTTACTCGGCATGTATTACGGCATCGCACAACCCGGCCGATTACAACGGCATTAAAGTCTTCATTGAAGGCGGTCGTGATGCAGATGAAATCATCACCCAGAAAATCGAATCACAAATCAATACGCTCACTGCACAAGATGTAAAAAGTGTCGATTTTGAACAAGCGGTTGAAGATAAGCTGATTCAAATTATCAACCCGATGAACGAGTTCGTAGATTCGATAATTAACTTTATTGATATCGAGTCGATCAAAAAAGCCAACCTACGCGTTTTGATTGACCCGATGTTCGGTGTCGCAAAAAATGCACTGCAAACCGTATTAATCAACGGCCGCTGTGACGTTGATGTGATTAACGATGGAAAAAACCCAGACTTCGGTGGGTTAATGCCTTCGCCAAGTGCTGCAACACTCTACCGTTTGATGCACCTAGTAAAAGAGCAAGGTTACGATATTGGCATCGGTACCGATGGCGATGCGGACCGTCTTGGTATTATTGACGAAAAAGGTAACTTCATTCATCCGAATGAAGTCCTGATTCTACTTTATTATTACTTATTGGAGTACAAAGGTTGGACAGGTTCCGTGGTACGTAACATCGCGACGACTCATCTTCTCGATAAAATTGCTGAAGACCACGGTGAAAAATGCTTTGAGGTACCAGTAGGCTTTAAGCACATCAGTTCTCAAATGGAAGCGGATGACTCACTGATTGGTGGGGAAAGCTCTGGCGGCCTAACCATTCGTGGCCACATCAAAGGTAAAGATGGCGTCTTCGCGTCTAGCTTGTTAGTTGAAATGATTTCAGTAACAGGCAAGAAATTGTCTGAGTTGCTAGATGAAATCTACGGTAAGTACGGCTACGCGTACATGGCAGAAGGTGATTGCAAATTCAAACCAGCGCAAAAAGAAGTCCTGTTCAACAAGATATATGTTGAAAAACAACTGCCTGAGTTTGAGTTTGAGATCGAAAAAGTCAGCTACGAAGATGGTGCGAAAGTCTACTTCAAGAATGGCGGTTGGATCATCGCCCGCTTTTCTGGTACTGAGCCGTTACTACGTATTTTTGCAGAAATGCAAGATAAGGACACTGCGGAACGTGTTCTTCAACAGTTTAAAGACTTCTTATCTTTATAACTGACCTTGTGCCCGCTTCGAGCACAATGATGAGAGTCGACGCTGTCTGAAAAGGCGCTCATCAACAGGAGAAGAGCACTTGCCCGGCATCACTGCCGGGCTTTTTTGTATCAACAAATCGAGAATGGATTCGCAATCCCGTATGCAGAGACATTAAGCGAATGCCAGCACGCCCTGCGTTTCAATTTTCACAGCAACAGACTCACCAATATTTAATGCCTGCGATGCTGTAGCCAACAAACGGTCGCCATTCGCATCAATCACGTAACGGCAATGGTCGCCCATAAAGTGCTGCTCCAGCACCGTTACTGAGCTCTCTTCATCAGATTGAATTTGCACATGTTGCGGCCTTAGCAACAAAGAGCATTCAGACTGCACTGGGATCTCTTGTTGGGCTGTGGCTTCAACCACACCCAAGTGGGTTTCATATTCTGAATCCGAAACTCGTTTAGCGGCCAGATAGCTACCACCACCTAAGAAATCCGCAACAAACTTACTTGAAGGCTGGTAGTAAAGCTCAGATGCCGTGCCATACTGCTCGATAACACCATTGTTCATCACTGCCATTTTATCCGCGAAGGCAAAAGCCTCTTCACGGCTATGCGTAACAAAAATGGCAGTCACGCCTTGCGCCTTAAAAATCTTACGGATCTCACTTATCAACTCATGGCGAACTTGCGTATCAATATTGGAGAACGGCTCATCCAACAACAATAAGTCTGGGCTGTAAGCTAATGAGCGAGCAATCGCAACACGCTGCTGCTGTCCACCAGACAATTGATGAGGATAACGATCGCCATAGCCTTGCAAATGCACGAGCTCGAGCATCTCTTGGACTTTGCTATTTTTCTCTTTTGTCGAGTAATGCTTTAAGCCAAAGGCAATATTTTGCTCCACCGTCAGGTGAGGAAAAAGCGCATAATCTTGGAAAATCATCCCGATATTACGCTGTTCTGGTGGCAACCAGTTCTCCCCATCATCAATCGTGACGCAATTTAAGCTCATTTCGCCTGACGTTAACGGCAATAATCCCGCAACGGCTTTTAATAGTGTTGTTTTTCCGCAACCACTTGCACCTAGTAAACAGACAATTTGCCCTTGTTCCACCTCAAGAGACAATGATTCCAGTACGGTTTGATCATCATATTGGCAGGTTAGGTTTTTAATTGATAATGCGCAGCTCATCAGTGATTTTGCTCCAGTGAACGGTTAACAACAACAAGCGGGATCAACCCAACAAGAACCAACAAAACCGCAGGCAAAGCGGCCAATTCCAAATGCTCATCCGAGGCGAAGTTATAAACGTATGTGGCTAGTGTTTCAAAGTTAAACGGACGAAGTAATAGGGCCGCATTGAGCTCTTTCATCGACTCGATAAACACTAACAGAGCCGCAATCAGTGCACCACGTTTAACCAGCGGAAAGTGCACACGCCACAGCATGGCATTAGGCTTACAACCCATGGTGCGAGACGCCATATCTAACGAAGGCGAAATTTTATTTAAGTTACTTTCGATACTACCAATCGCCACCGCTGAAAAGCGCACAACCATGGCAAAAACCAGGGCGAACATGGAGCCAGAAAAAATAAGTCCCGGTCTGCCCCACTCCATGGCTTTAGCAAGGTCGTTGACGCGGTGATCCATAAACAGTACTGCGACCATCACACCAATCGCTAATACGGTTCCTGGCACTGCATACCCCATCGAAGAAAGACGCATAAATGCCAAGCTTTCGCGCTTGCCATTGACGCGATGGGTAAAGTTAACGATCAGTGCGACAGCAACACCTATAATGGCGGCAATAACCGACACGACCAAACTATTCCATGCGTATTCACGAAACTCGGGGGTCCAACTCTGCGCAAAGTAAGTTATCGCATAATCAATCAGCTGTAGTAATGGCAAAATAAACGCGCCCGAAACCAAGCCCCAACACCAAACCAGCGCGGTCCACTTTTTCCAGCCCGTCAACTCATAACGAAAATCTTCGTGACTGTTAAATTGGCTTTGAAAAAGCTTTTGTTTACGACGACTGTAGCGTTCGGCACTGAGAAGCAGTACTACAATGACGAGCATCATGGCAGAAATCTTGGCTGCTGCATTAAGATTAGAGTATCCCAACCAAGTATCGTAGACCGCTGTGGTTAACGTATTCACAGCGAAGTAACTTACAGTACCAAAGTCACCGATAGTCTCCATTGCGACCAGCGACAAACCCACAGCGATAGAAGGTCGCACTAATGGCATCGAGATGCGCCAAAAGCTTTCCCATGGAGAGCATTTGAGCAAACGCGCGCTTTGCAACAAAGAGACATTTTGCTCCATAAATGCAGCTCGACACAGCAAATACACATAAGGGTACAGCACTAAAGCCAACACAAAGGTCGCGCCAGGCAAGGTGCGAATATCAGGGAACCAATACTCGCCAGGTCCCCATCCGGTTACATCACGCAAAAAGATCTGAATCGGTCCTGCAAAATCAAACCAATCAGTAAAAATATAACCAATGATATAACCTGGCATCGCAAGAGGTAGCACCAATGCCCACTGCAACCATTTTTCGGTCGGCAGTTTACACATGGCCATTATCCAAGCGCTTGGTATACCAAGAATTAAGGACAACACCATTACGCCAATAGTGAGCGCAACCGTGTTAAAAATATAAGTCGGCATGACTGTCGCCATTAAATGGGCAAACAAATCATCCGTTTCACCAATTGCGGTGTAGAAGATCGCTAAGATCGGCAAAACCAGTAACAGAGTTATTACCCCACTACTGGTTTTCCATAAAGAGTGTTTATCTTTCATCGCCTAATTACTGCAAGGCTGTATGAAATACAAATGCTGTTGCAAATACATCTCATATCCTTTAATCAAATGGGGGTACTGTTATACCCCCACAAGGAATTAAAGGTCAAATTTCACTTCGTCTAATAGCTTAATTGCCGCTTCGTGGTTGGCTGCAATATCGTCTAGAGAAAGCTTGTCTGCTTTAAAGTCACCCCAAGATTCCACAAGTTCAGAACGCTTCACGCCTTCTTTAACAGGGTACTCGTAGTTAACTTCTGCGTACATCTGCTGCGCTTTGTCACCCGTTAGGAATTCCATTAGCTTCACAGCATTGTCTTTGTTTGGAGAGTACTTCGCCATCGCCATACCAGAGATGTTTACGTGAGTACCTGTAGTCTCTTGGTTAGGGAAGTTGATGTAAACTGCATCTGCCCAAGCTTTTTGCTCTTTGTCATTAACCATTTTACCTAGGTAGTAGCTGTTACCTAGAGAAACATCACATAGACCTTCTTTGATCGCTTTAACTTGTGCACGATCGTTGCCTTGTGGTTTGCGAGCAAGGTTTGCTTTCACGCCTTCCAACCACTCTTTGGTTTCTGCTTCGCCATTGTGAGCAATCATTGCTGAAACTAGAGAAACGTTGTACGGGTGCTTACCGCTACGAGTACAAATTTTACCTTTGAACTCTGGCTTAGCTAGATCTGCATAGTTGAAATCTGCGCCTAGTTTACCTACGCGATCACGTGAAGAGTAAACACTACGAGAGCGTAGAGTTAGGGCAAACCACTCATTCTCTTTATCTTGGTATTGAGCTGGTACGTTTTCTTCAATGATTTTGCTATCTACTTTCTGAACTAAACCTTTGTTTGTCAGTTCAGCTAGACGACTGATGTCTGTCGTAAGGATAACGTCAGCTGGGCTGTACTCGCCTTCTTGAGCTAGCTTTTCTGCTAAGCCTTTTTTAGCAAATTTTACGTTTACTTTGATGCCAGTTTCTTTAGTGAACTCGTTGAACATAGGTTCAACTAGGAAAGGTTGACGGTAAGAGTAGACGTTCACTTCTTCAGCAGCCATTGCTGTTGGAGCTAAGGTTGCGCAAGTTAATGCTGAAAGAGTTAGCAGTTTTTTCATTGTTTAATCCTTTACCATGCTAATGATAACGTTTATCAGTTGCGTTATTATATGTATGTTCAATAAGAAGACAATGACAAATATTAAAAAACCTGCTCATCGGAGCAGGTTTTTTAATGTTGAGAGTGTAACTATTTATTACAGGCTATTGATTACTTCACAGTGACAAATTCTGGGTACGCACCGACGCCACAATCATGCATGTCCATACCTTCCATTTCTTCATCTTCCGTGACGCGAATTCCAACGGTTGCTTTCAAGATAGCCCACACCACTAGACTGGCACCAAATACCCAAGCAAAGATAACGACTGCACCTAAAAGCTGCGCACCGAATGTAGCATCGCCGTTACTTAGTGGCACAACCATCAAACCAAAGAAGCCACAAACACCATGCACTGAAATCGCACCGACTGGGTCATCAATTTTTAGTTTATCTAGGCCAATGATGCTGAATACGACTAGCGCGCCAGATACTGCACCGATAGCAACTGCATATAATGGCGATGGTGATAGAGGATCTGCGGTGATAGCAACCAAGCCAGCTAGCGCACCATTGAGAATCATCGTTAAATCCGCTTTGCCCCAAGTCGTTTTACATACAAATAGCGCCGCAATAGCACCTGCAGCAGCAGCTGCGTTGGTGTTTAGGAAGATCTGACCTACCGCTGTTGCGTTCTCAAAGTCTGAAACCATCAACTGAGAACCACCGTTAAACCCAAACCAACCAAACCAAAGGATGAAAGTACCTAGTGTTGCCAAAGGCATGTTTGAACCTGGAATCGGGTAGATTTCACCGTTTTTTCCATATTTACCTTTACGAGCACCAAGAAGCAATACACCAGCGAGAGCTGCAGAAGCACCAGCCATATGTACGATACCTGAACCTGCAAAGTCGCTAAATCCAGCTTCTGCTAGGAAACCACCGCCCCATGTCCAATAACCTTCCATTGGGTAGATAAATGCGGTCAAAATCGCAGAGAAAACCAAGAAAGACCAAAGCTTCATACGTTCAGCCACCGCACCAGAAACGACAGACATTGCCGTTGCAACGAAGACGACTTGGAAGAAGAAATCAGACTCTAGAGAGTGATCAGCCCCTTCACCTTGAGTACCAATCAGCGCACCAAACGAAGGTAACCAGCCTCCTTCTCCGTTGTCGACATACATGATGTTGTAACCAACGATCAGAAACATCGTACATGCAATTGCGTACAAACAGATGTTCTTCGTAAGAATTTCTGTTGTGTTCTTAGAGCGCACAAGACCAGCCTCTAGCATCGCAAAACCAGCTGCCATCCACATTACCAACGCACCGGAAATGAGGAAGAAAAAGGTGTCAAGTGCGTAACGTAACTCGGTTACTGTTGTTGTTAATTCCATAATAAGTTTCTCCAATCCCTTGAATTCTTAAAGTGCTTCTGCGTCCATTTCGCCCGTTCGGATACGCACCGCTTGGTTCAGGTCGTAGACAAAAATTTTACCGTCACCAATCTTTCCTGTTTGCGCAGCTTTTGTAATCGCTTCAACCACTCGCTCAACATTATCCGCGTGAGTAGCGATTTCAATTTTCACTTTTGGTAGGAAATCGACCTGATACTCAGCGCCGCGATACAGTTCCGTGTGGCCTTTTTGACGACCAAACCCTTTAACTTCTGATACCGTCATCCCTTCGATACCGACGTTAGCCAATGCTTCTCGCACATCGTCTAATTTAAACGGCTTAATAATGGCATTGATTATTTTCATTCAATTCTCTCCGAAGCTTTCATCCTGAAACACTTCTAATAATCCAATCTACGTGCCAAGTTTTTAAGTCATTGAATAATAAAAACTAACGTCAATTTACATATCTATAAACAAAAAGGGCGCACCATATCGGTGCGCCCTTTTCACAAATTTAAAGCAACAGAAGGAAAGTTACCCAAAACTGTGCACTAAATGTTCAAAAAGTCTTTCCATCGCTCGATAAGAATCATGAAGTCCTCTATTCCACAGCTTGCTGTACTTTCTGCATTGTAGAAATCGAATTCACTTTCCATCTCAACATCATGGTCATGGGCCAATGCGTTTTCTTGCACTAGGACTTCATCGCCCTGAATCATCAAGCTAATTTCTGTACCTGTTAGGTTATGCTCTTGAGAAGGCGCTGAAAATGACTGCTCAATTAGCTTTTCAACCTGAGCAATCTTCATAGGATCTTTGCCAATTTCTTCTTGTAGCCAGCGCCCAACAATCTCATGCCCCATGCTGCATTTTACGTAGTACTCGCCCATCAACGTGTTACGGATGAATTCAAATTCCATCGAGATTGCCTTTTCGTATCAATTTGGTGCGGAGTATAGCGAATTGCGCCCATAAAAAAAGCACCTCGTTTGAGGTGCTTTTTAATTGTGCAGTTAAACTTATGCAGGCTCTTGGAAGATCACTTCATCCGCTTTCTTGGTGTACTGATCCATTTTATGGAAGTTCAAGTAGCGGTAAGTATCTGTAGCGGTTGCATCAATTTGCTTCGCATACTCCAAGTACTCTTCTTTAGTTGGAATCTTACCAAGGATTGCACCTACGGCAGCTAGTTCCGCAGACGACAGGTAAACATTCGCACCAGTACCTAGACGGTTCGGGAAGTTACGCGTTGAGGTCGACATCACTGTTGATTTGTCTGCAACACGCGCTTGGTTACCCATACACAGTGAACATCCTGGTGTTTCGATTCGAACCCCAGCACGGCCAAAGATACCGTAATAACCCTCTTCCGTTAGCTGATCCTTGTCCATCTTCGTTGGCGGAGCGATCCATAGACGAGTTGCAAGCTGTCCGTTGAACTTATCTAGCAGCTTACCAGCAGCGCGGAAGTGACCGATGTTCGTCATACAAGAACCGATGAACACTTCATCAATCGCTGTGCCTTGTACTTCAGACAACAAGCGAGCGTCATCCGGATCATTCGGTGCACATAGTACTGGCTCATTGATTTCAGCCATATCGATTTCAATAACATGTGCGTATTCAGCGTCTTTATCAGCTTGCATCAGCTCAGGATTTGCTAGCCACTCTTCCATCGCTGTAATACGACGTTCGATAGTACGGCGGTCACCATAACCTTCAGAGATCATCCACTTCAGCATTACAATGTTAGAGTTTAGGTACTCTTCGATCGACTCTTGCGACAGTTTCACAGTACAACCTGCCGCCGAACGCTCTGCAGATGCATCAGAAAGCTCAAATGCTTGCTCAACAGTTAGCGTTTCTAGGCCTTCAATCTCAAGGATACGGCCAGAGAATTCGTTGATCTTGCCCGCTTTTTCTACCGTTAGTAGACCTTGCTGAATCGCGTAGTAAGGGATGGCATGAACAAGGTCACGCAGTGTGATACCCGGTTGCATTTCACCTTTAAAACGAACCAAGATTGACTCTGGCATGTCTAGCGGCATAACGCCTGTCGCAGCTGCAAAGGCAACCAAGCCCGAGCCGGCTGGGAATGAAATACCTAGAGGGAAACGAGTATGCGAGTCACCACCCGTACCGACAGTATCCGGCAGTAGCATACGGTTTAGCCATGAGTGGATAATACCGTCACCAGGACGAAGAGATACACCACCGCGGTTCATAATAAAGTCCGGAAGTGTGTGGTGCGTGTTTACGTCTACTGGTTTTGGGTACGCAGAGGTGTGACAGAAAGACTGCATGACAAGGTCAGCAGAGAAGCCGAGACAAGCCAAGTCTTTAAGTTCATCACGAGTCATAGGGCCAGTAGTATCTTGCGAGCCTACTGTCGTCATCTTCGGCTCACAGTAGGTACCAGGGCGAATGCCTTCTACGCCACACGCTTTACCAACCATTTTCTGTGCAAGCGTGTAACCCTTGCCAGAATCTGCAATTTCACCAGGTTTACGGAATACATCCGAAGGCTCAAGACCTAGCGATTGACGCGCTTTGTCTGTCAAACCACGACCGATGATCAATGGGATACGACCGCCAGCACGAACTTCATCAATCAGTACTTCCGTTTTCAGCGAGAACTCAGCTAAAACTTCACCTGTTTCGTGATTACAAACTTTACCTTCATATGGGTAAACATCGATAACATCGCCCATGTTGAGCTTAGTCACGTCGACTTCGATTGGTAGTGCGCCCGCATCTTCCATTGTGTTGAAGAAGATAGGTGCAATTTTACCACCAAGCACATAACCACCAGCACGTTTGTTTGGAACGTAAGGGATATCATCTCCCATAAACCAAAGTACTGAGTTGGTTGCAGATTTACGTGAAGAACCAGTACCAACAACATCACCAACGTAAACCAATTGGTGACCTTTTTCTTTCAATTCTTCAATTTGCTTGATCGGACCAATATTGCCCGGTTGATCAGGATTGATGCCTTCACGCTCGTTCTTCAGCATCGCAAGTGCGTGCACTGGGATATCAGGACGAGACCAAGCATCAGGTGCAGGTGAAAGGTCATCCGTGTTCGTTTCACCTGTTACTTTAAATACAGTTAGAGTGACTTTTTCTTCAAGCTTAGGCTTAGAAAGGAACCACTCAGCATCAGCCCATGACTGAAGTACTTTCTGTGCATGCGCATTGCCTGCTTTTGCTTTCTCTTCTACATCATAGAAAGCATCAAACATCAGAAGTGTATGAGACAGTGCTTCTACAGCAATCTCTGCCTGTGCTTCGTCATCAAGTAGCTCAACTAGCGGCTCGATGTTGTAACCACCTTGCATAGTGCCTAGCAGTTCAGCCGCTTTTTCACGACTCACTAATGGTGATTTAACTTCACCTTTTGCTACTGCTGTTAGGAAACCCGCTTTAACATAAGCGGCTTCATCTACACCTGGTGGGATGCGGTTTTCAAGTAGGTCAAGAATGAACTCTTCTTCACCTTGCGGGGGATTTTTCAGAAGTTCTACAAGTCCAGCAACTTGTTCTGCGTCTAGCGGTTTAGGAACAACTCCTTCAGCAGCACGCTCTTCGACGTGTTTACGGTAGGCTTCAAGCACGACTTTTTCCTCTCATTGCGGTTCCTCCTCTATTATTACTATTGTTAAAGTAAAGGAGTGAACATCCTTGGAAACTTGGCTCTCCATTGCCCTTGTTTTCATTCAATTATGATTGAGAAACAGCGCCGTAGAGGCCAAACTGTGGGCAAAATAATAGCAAATTTAACCTTAAATTAAAATCTTATCATTTTGACCAACATAGCAACTTACGACTAAAGTTCTGCTAATTTTGACCAAATATGCCAAGTTTTTGCTTTCTTATACCCGGTTAATTAAACGACGTTCCTACGATCAAATACACAGCATCCATATCCTGCTCAGTACGACCATAAGCCAGCATAATTGGCCCGATTGGTGAGTCAACACCAAAGAAAATAGAGCCAGCATTGTAAAGTGGCGCTTCATTCAGCTTCAGATCATTATCTGACCAAACTCCACCGTATTCCACTGATGCACCGAGGTAGACTGGCGCTTCAAATAGTCCAAAGTCATTGTCGAACCATTTGTATCGGTACACCAGGCTACTAAAAAACAGGTTCTGTCCAATCAAGCTATTTCTTGGGATGCCAGATAGGTTTAAAAAGCCGCCTAACTCTCTCGGATCAAGTGGAACCGATGAATTTTTACTTTCTACAAAGCTATATTCTGCATGTCCGACTAAAGTATGACGCTGATGACTGACCGCACCTTTGAATCGCGCGGAGATTTCATACACAGTATCTTCAATCATCTTTTCCGTGTCGAGCAGAGTGATGCCTTCCGGACTCTTGTCATGAGATACGAAATATTCAAGATCGACCAGCAGTCCGCGAGTAGGAAATGCAAAATCATCAAGCGTATCGAGTCGATAGCTCGCAAATATACCTTTGCGCTCGAAGTCTAGCTGCCCTGCCGAGGCCAAGGTAGACAGCTCAATATCTCCTGTAGAGTAACGAGCACCAAGGCGCAACTCTTGCCATAACGTAGGTTGAATGCCAATAGCCAGTTCTGAAGCAAAGTCATTATAGGAAACGGGTAAGAAGTCGTTAACTGAGCTGAGGTCCGGGTTTTCAAACTCGCTAAAAGGTAAGTTTCTATCTTCACTGCTGTATCCAACACGGCCAGCAACAAAAAGCGTTTGGCTAGATAAAACAGGCGAATACAACTCAGCTTCTATCAGCTTATCCGTGCCCATTTCTACGTTGAACGCCAACTCCGCACCATGCGAATTTAAATTAGTAAAATTGGTCGACATACCGATGCCGTATTGGCTATCCGTATCGAAGTCATCTTCAAGGAAAAATCGAAAGTTAACGTAATTTGGCCCCCACGACTTTTCGTTAACATCAAAAACCAACAATGTTTTACCATCAACATCTTCAAAGTGATAAGTGATTAACTCAAAACGATCCAACGCATAGAGATTTTCAACGGCTTTTTCTATTTCAGCCGTTGGAATACGACGACCTGTTTTCAATTGAATACGGTTAGTAAGTAATACATCGCTGTAGTGGGTGTTATTCACTATCACAATGTCATCAACAATGCGTTTATCACCGTAAACCAGCGTCTTACGTACCTCTTGCTTGTGATCGATGTACTTTTGGTATTCTGCGTTCGATAAACTTAGACCAAGCAGCTTATCTTCAAGCTGCTTGGTAATATCGTAACCCGCTTGAAAAGCCCAAGGCATTTTGTCGAACTCGACCGTTTCCATGGTGCCCACATTGGGACGAATATAAATATCTTGAGGTTCAAGCTCGTCCACTTGCTGTTGCGTACTGCGACGGACTAGGTAATTAGAAAGTTGATCCGCTACAGTAAACAGCCCAGTAAACTCATCTTCGGTTTTGTAGTCGGTGCTAATATCAACAGCAATAACAACATCTGCCCCCATAGCGCGAGCCACATCGACAGGCATGTTATTGACCACGCCGCCATCGACAAGCATATGGCCATTGAGCTTATAGGGAGGGAGCGCTCCTGGTACAGACATACTGGCCATCATGGCGTCCACGAGGTAACCATTGCCAAGAACCACTTCCTCTAGCGCAAGAATATCTGTCGCCACAGAGCGATAAGGAATGGCAAGATCATCAAAAGAATCGAATCGCCCTAAGTTCCCTGTAGTCTCTCGCAATACGCGCAACATGTTCTGGCCTTGCACGACACCCGTTGGGGCACGAACCTCACCAAATCTTAAGCCGAGGTCAGTGTTAATTTGATAGCGGTCTTCATACTCTTTATCACGAACTCGGCGTTGACTGCGGTCGACACGATCTCGATAACCACTGCTCCAATCGACGGTGTAGATAAAACTTTCAATTTCATCAGCGCTCATCCCCGTAGCATAGAGACCACCGACATAAGCGCCCATACTGGTGCCCGTTACGATATCGACCGGGATCTGCATCTCTTCTAACGCTTTGAGGACGCCGATATGCGCAGCGCCTTTTGCTCCGCCACCGGCGAGCACAACTGCCACCTTTGGACGAGGCTCCACGTCATCCGTTTTTGCTAGAGAGTTGGCGAGGGAAACTGAAGGAGTGGTGATCAAAAAGGCACTAACCCAAAGCGCGAAATGGCGAGTCGACGGGCTTGATAACAGCTTTTTGAACATTCACTTCTTCCTTTGTTGAATTTCTTATCAAGTAGGGCGTGCTAGCAGCACCGCACTAACACGCCCTAATATGTACTAAGAATTGACCAGAGAGACAAGCTAATGTTGTTGATTTGGCGATGCTACCAATCAAATAAGCTGTTAAGCCAGTTTGATTTCTTCTCACACTGCTGCTTTATTTGACCCGTTTTATCCCAAACTGGCAGTTTATAATCACTACGACAGTTCATTTCTAAACCACCATCTGATGTCGGCTTAAATCCTAACGTGGTGATCTCTCTTGGCCATGGAAGCTCTAAACGCTCAGGAATGCGTTGCTTCAAATACTCTGCGTACACTCGTAATGCACCGCTCGATCCCGTTAGATGAACCGGTTTGTTATCGTCGCGGCCTAGCCAAATTGTCGTCACTTCACGGCCATCAACACCGACAAACCAGCTATCGCGGTTATCGTTACTGGTACCCGTTTTTCCTGCCAGTGCAGCCCAACCAAACTGGCTTTGCAAGAAGCGGCCTGTACCTTGAGCAACCCCCTGCTTCATCGCGTAGGTCGTTAGCCATGCTGCTTGCTCATCCACGGCTCTTGATGAACGAGGCAAGGATTGATATAGCACGTTGCCTTCCATATCCATCACTGAGCGCAGAGCAGTCAGTTTCGCACGTTTGCCTGAGTTCGTCAGTGTCTGATACATCTGCGCGACTTCAAACGGCGTCAAAGAAAACGAGCCCAAAAACATCGAAGGCACTGGGCGGATTTCGTCTTTGTTGACGCCCAAACGTTCTAAAGTATCGGATACTTCTGGGATACCAAGCGCCATGCCTAAGCGCACAGTTGGCACGTTGAGCGACTTCGCTAAAGCAATATAAAGTGGCACATCACCACGGTATTTTCGGTCGTAGTTGCGCGGTGTCCATACATTACCTTTACTGCTTTTCAGGCTTAGCGGCGTGTCGTGCAGCGTCGTGCCTAGGTTATATTTTTCCGGCTGTTCTAGAGCCGTCAAGTAAATCGCTGGTTTAACTAGAGAACCAATTGGACGACTGGCATTGAGCGCGCGGTTAAAACCTTCATAACCAACACGTTTACCGCCAACCATGGCACGGATTTCACCACTATGACGATCAACCGCAACAGCGGCAGCTTCCAATTCTTTACCGCCTCGTTTAGCTAGCTCCGGGATCTTTTTCGCGATGGCTTGCTCCATTTTGCTTTGCGATACCGGATCCAGAGACGTAAACACGCGCAGTCCGGTTTCCGCTTTAAATCGCTCCCCCACTTTTTCTTTCAATTCAATGCTCAATTGTTGGAAATAAGCGGGCTGACGGCTCGCAATACGTGGTTTGCTCTGCGTATCAAGCGAACGACTGACGGCTTGCTCATACTGCTCAGATGTCAGCATGTTTTGCTGCATCAACAAACGTAATACAAGATCGCGGCGCTCTTTCGTGCGCTCAGGATAACGAATTGGATTGTAGTAAGACGGTCCTTTTACCATCCCAACTAACATCGCCAGTTGATCGATTCGCAGCTCTCGGATCGGTTGTCCAAAGTAATAACGCGATGCCAAGCCAAACCCGTGGATCGCTTCACCACCACTTTGCCCTAGATACACTTCGTTAAGGTAGGCTTCCAAAATACGATCTTTGCTGTAACGGTAATCCAAAATTAACGCAATATACGCTTCTCTAACTTTGCGCCACAGCGTCTTATCACGGGTCAAAAACAGGTTTTTCGCCAACTGCTGAGTTAGCGTACTACCGCCTTGAACAGTACGACCCGCTTTAATGTTTGCAACCATTGCTCGTGCAATCGCGAGTGGAGACACCCCATCGTGTTGATAAAAATCCCGGTCTTCGGTCGCAAGCAGTGCATCAACTAAAATTTCTGGGAACTGATCACGACGCAAGAACAGACGCTGCTCATCTTGATCTTTCTCCAGCATACCCAACATCTTAGGCTCTAAGCGTAAGTAACCAAGATCGCCTCGGGACTCTAAAGACTGAATACGCTGTAAGCCAGAATCTGAAAAATGGAGCATCACGTGACGATCCGGTTCAGGACCATCGGCAAATTCAAATGGACGACGGATCAGCTCAATACGAGTGGAAGAAGAAGAGTACTCACCAGGATAGCGAGGCTGACTTACCTTACGGTAATTCAGTACATCCAGCTCGTTACGAAGTTCTTGAATGGTGATATTTTCACCCGGATTTAAGTTCAAGATGCGAGCATAAACCACCGTTGGCAGTTCAAACAGCTGGCCTTCAAAGCGCTCTTTCACAACACTATCTAAATAAATACCCACAAACAGCAAAACAGCGGCAAGCGCAACACCGGCTTTCCAGCTAAATGACCACAAAACTTTCAGCCACGAACGTTTCTCGTTAGCCGGCTTTTTACTCGGTGTGCGTCGAGTCGGTTTTGTCGTTCCTTTATTGGTTGTACTTTTCTTCGCTGGCGCTTTTTTCGCGCTAGGCTTCTTGCTGTTAGTCATTATTCAATTGTCTTTTTGTTTTAGTAGTTGCTACATGATTGGCAGGATCATCTGGCCAAACGTGTTTTGGGTAGCGCCCTTTCATCTCTTTTTGAACGTCTTTATAGCTTCCATTCCAGAAAGCCGCCAAGTCAGACGTCACTTGCAATGGACGTTGTGCCGGTGAAAGCAGTTCAAGCACCAAACGCTTGCGACCAAGTGCTACCGTAGGAGAGCCACTCTCACCAAATACCTCTTGCATACGCACCGATAATTTCGGCTCATGGCCATACTGGTAACGGATACGCTTCTTTGAACCTGTCGGCAGTTGGTAATGCTCTGGTAACCATTCATCCAGTTGTTGATTGAGTGGCCATCCTAATCGAGCGTTCAGCGCTTCGACCAAGTTTATCTTGCTCAAATCGTTAACCGAACTGACGGACGTCATGTACGGCTCTAACCACTCTTCTAATGAATCCAACAAACTGGCTTCATCAAACATTGGCCATGATTGCTCGGGTAACCATTCCACCGCACAACGAATCCGAGCCAACAAGCTCTCCGCTGCCAGTGTCCAGTTTAGACTCTGTAAGCCCTGGCGGCGGACATACGTGAGTAAAGCTTGTGTCATTTTTTCTTTGCCAGGGCTTGGCAAAGGCTCGCGTTCAACCACCAGCTGACCGAGTTTTGTTTGTCGCTCAGCCATTAGACGCCCTCTTTTTTCATCCCAGTCTACAACTTCTTCAGACGAAAATAGCGCTTCAAAGGTCGCTCGCAATATATTGACATCCAATTCACATGCCGAATGAATTTGACTGGAGTTAGAATGAGAACGCATTAAGTCAACGGCAACCAAATAGTCACAGCCACCTAGCATGTCTTCCTGACGACATTCTGCACCATGACCATTAGCCAAAGTAAATCGCCCAAATTGATTTGTGCGCTGCTGCGCAATGCGATCTGGAAATGCCAAACTTAACACCAGCGGTAATGCTTCTTCATCCACGCCTTTCAGGTCAAATACCGTATCCAATTTGTACGCTAGAGATTGAGCACGCTTGAACAACAGCGACTTTTTTGGATGAGTACCAACAAGCCAACGATGCAAGCTATGAGCGATATTGGTAACGTTTCTCTCTGGCTCTTCAATCAGTGCGACCGCCGCCAAAGCAGCATTTAACATCTTATCACTGTAAGATTGCGCTTTAATTAGCATCGCAGCCGCACGAGGCTCAACGCCTAGTTCATGCGCCTGTTTTCCTTCGGACGTTAATTGCCCTTTTTCCGTCAGTAGTCCCAATGACACCAATAGCTGCTTCGCTTGTTCCAATGACGCATTAGCAGGAACATCAAGCCACTTGAGATCGTGGATATCACTCGCTCCCCAAAAGGCCAGCTCCATGACTAAGCTCGATAGATCGGAATGCAAAATTTCAGGTTGGGGAACCAGCGGTTGCTGCTTGAACTGACTTTCAGAATAAAGACGAACACAAATGCCCTCTTCGATCCGCCCTGCTCGTCCTGCACGCTGAATCGCTGAAGACTGTGCAATGCGTGTTTGCTCTAAGCGTGTTAAACCGTTTTTCAAATCAAACCGGGCAATACGCTCTAACCCAGAATCAACCACAAGGCGAATGCCTTCAATCGTCAGTGAAGTTTCTGCGATGTTGGTCGCGAGTACGACTTTACGCTTGCCGTGTTCTGCCGGCGTGATGGCTTTTTGTTGCTCAGTAAAGCTCAGTTGCCCATAAAGCGGACACACTTCAATATCATCCGCCAAATGAGATAAACGTTCTTCGACTTGTTTAATGGCCCCAACGCCCGGTAGGAAAGCCAACAAAGAGCCGGACTCTTTGTTCATAAGACTTTCTATTGTTTTTGCCATACTCGTAGGTAAATGATCATTCACACCTAACGGTTGGTAACGCATGTCTACGTCGAAACTGCGTCCTTCTGATTCAATGTAACTGGCTTCCGGCAACAACGACTGTAAGGCTTGTTGATCAAGCGTTGCCGACATTACCACCAGCTTGAGATCGTCTCGCAATGCCTCTTGAACTTCTAAACTGAATGCCAAAGCGGTATCGGCATGAATGCTGCGTTCATGAAACTCATCAAAGATCAGCAGTTCAACACCATCCAGTTCAGGGTCAGTTTGGATCATCCGAGTCATGATCCCTTCGGTTACGATCTCCAGCTGCGTTGCAGAACTTACCTTTGCCTCGCCACGAACTCGATAACCCACGCGTTGCCCTACTTGCTCTCCCAATTGCTCAGCAAGATAACGGGCAATGTTACGCGCCGCGAGTCGTCTTGGCTCAAGCATGATGATTTTTCCAGCAACCGAATGATTTAAGAGTAACTGCAAAGGGAAGTAAGTCGACTTACCGGCACCAGGCGCCGCTTTTAAGATCACTTGATGTTGATTTTTGACCGCCGTCAGCAACTCAGGCATCACGGCTTCAATCGGCAATTGTGACAAAGGAAATACCTTGTGGTGTAATGGTGGCAACATTGTACATAAAAAAATTTTTGTCTAAATAAGCAAATGCATTTCACACCCACTTTAGAGTCCGCCACTCTACTCAAACGCTATAAACGCTTTCTTGCCGATATCGAACTCGATACCGGTGAAGTTCGTACTATCCACTGCGCAAACACTGGCGCTATGACAGGTTGTGCGACACCGGGAAACAAAGTTTGGTTTTCCACTTCCGACAACCCGAAACGAAAATACCCCAATAGTTGGGAGTTGAGTGAAACCGAACAAGGCCACCGTATTTGTATCAATACCGCGCGCGCCAACCAATTAGCCGTTGAGGCTATTGAAAATAATGTCATTTCAGAGCTTTGTGGTTATGACACACTTCAAACTGAGGTGAAATACGGTAATGAAAATAGCCGAATTGATATCTTGCTCAGCGCAGACAACAAGCCAAAGTGCTATATAGAAGTGAAAAGCGTCACTCTTCTTGATGAGACCGACTCTACTGGACAAGGATACTTCCCAGATGCGGTCACGACTCGGGGACAAAAGCACCTGAGAGAGCTCACAGAAATGGCACAAAATGGAAGTAGAGCCATACTTTTATTCACTGTTTTACATTCAGGTATTGAAAAAGTATCCGCGGCGCACCATATAGACGCGAAATATTCACTATTACTCAAACAAGCACAAGACGCTGGAGTGGAAGTTCTCTGCTACAAAGCTGAACTGAGCGATACTGGAATGAAGCTGATTTCCGCTATTGATTTTATCAATTAAGAGAAAAAATGATGTCGTCTTCACATTGACGATAACTTTGCGATTCAGTATTTGCTTGCACCGCCTCTTTTTGCTATAGATACCCGCCTTAAATTGACTGCGTAGCAGTTGACTAGGTGTAAGTAGGAGATGCTGTATGCCAGAATCAAAGAAGAAAACGATAGGCATCCTAGCCATTGCCGGCGTGGAGCCATATCAGGAAAAACCTGGTGAAGAGTACATGTCACCAGAGCAGGTTGAACACTTTACGAAAATCTTAACAGCTTGGCGCGACCAGCTGAGAGCTGAAGTGGATCGTACCGTTCACCACATGCAGGACGAAGCAGCAAACTTCCCAGATCCAGTTGACCGCGCCTCTCAAGAGGAAGAGTTCAGCCTAGAACTGCGTAACCGCGACCGCGAACGCCGTTTGATCAAGAAGATTGAAAAGACTTTGGATAAAATCAAAGAAGACGATTTTGGCTTCTGTGAGTCTTGTGGCGTAGAGATTGGCGTTCGCCGTCTTGAAGCACGTCCAACCGCTGACCTATGTATTGACTGTAAAACACTTGCAGAAATCAAAGAGAAGCAAATGCAAGGTTAATCAACCAAGCATTATGATTATTGAAGGGAGCTCAGGCTCCCTTTTTGTTTTGACTACCTTTTCATTCCATTTGTTTACTAAATTCGAGATACACGCATGACACGCTATGTAGGTCGATTCGCCCCATCTCCTTCTGGTCCTTTACATTTTGGTTCACTGATTGCCGCTCTTGGCAGCTATTTTCAAGCGAAAGCACACAACGGAACCTGGTTAGTACGTATTGAGGACTTGGACCCACCAAGAGAAATGCCAGGTGCGGCGCAACTTATCCTAGATGCGCTCAAAGCCTACCAGCTGCATTGGGATGGAGAGGTGGTATACCAGAGTGAACGTCATGACCTTTACCAAGCCCAAATAAACACATGGCTCGAAAATGGTGAGGCCTATTATTGCCAATGTACTCGAAAGCAAATTAAAGAGCATGGCGGGTTTTATCCTGGCACTTGCCGCGATAAAAACTTGAAAGACGGCGCGATTCGCCTAAAAATGACCAAGCCTGTCGCTCATTTCTTCGATCAGAAGCGTGGAACAATTAAGATTCCAGAGCAACTCGTTAATGAAGATTTCATTATTAAACGTCGAGATGGATTATTTGCTTATAATCTTGCGGTAGTATTGGACGACATCGACCAAGGCGTCACAGAAGTCGTGCGTGGTGCAGACTTAATCGAGCCAACAGGGCGTCAAATCAGTCTGTACCAGATACTTGGGCAGCCTGAAGTCAGCTACTTGCATTTACCATTGGCGATGGACAACAACGGCAATAAACTGTCGAAACAAAATCACGCGACGGCTATTGATATAGAAACACCAAAGCCTACTCTATTACGCGCCATGACATTTTTGGGTTTCGAGATACCGGAAGCCATAAGAGCGGCCAACATAGAAGAGATTCTTCGTTGGGGCAGCGAAAACTGGCGCTTGGAACAGCTTCCAACAGAGATCGAGATCACAGCGTGATTCTCAAATGGCATTGTGTAGGCTATCATTAGCCGCAAATTAGGCCCTAGAGGCGCAAAAACTAACCAAAGCAAGATTGGACTAAACCCAGTTATTGCCAGATGCACATGAATACAAACGACTATACACCAAGCGAACCTGCCACTATTCCAGAGCTCGCTCTCAATGTAATAACTCGTGAAGAGCACAACATTTCGCGTAAGCAGATCAGTGATAATGCACTGAAGGTACTGTACCGCCTAAATGGTGCTGGTTTCGATGCTTTTCTTGTGGGTGGCGGGGTTCGAGACTTACTGCTTGGACAGAAACCAAAAGATTTTGACATTGCGACCAACGCAACGCCGGAACAGATCAAACAGCTATTTCGTAACTGCCGTTTGATTGGTCGCCGCTTCCGCTTGGCTCATATTATGTTTGGCCGAGATATCATTGAAGTAGCGACATTCCGCGGTCACCACCAAGAGCAAAAGAATAAGAGCATCTCTCAGCAATCGAAAGAAGGAATGCTGCTGCGGGACAATGTCTACGGCACCATCGATGAAGATGCTGAGCGCCGTGATTTCACGATTAACTCGATGTACTACAACATCGCGGATTACTCGATTCACGACTACGCACGTGGTATTGAGGATTTAGAAGATCGCCTCATTCGACTGATTGGCGATCCAGAAACACGCTACCGTGAAGACCCAGTACGTATGTTGCGTGCGGTTCGCTTCGCAGTAAAACTGGACTTTGATATTGAAGAAGACACCGCGGCGCCAATCGAACACATGGCACCGTTGCTCGGTGACATTCCGTCAGCGCGTCTTTTTGAAGAGTCACTCAAGTTATTGCAATCCGGTCATGGCTTAGAAACCTACCACCTACTGCGTGAGTACAACTTATTCCAACAGCTCTTCCCGACGATTGCAGCGCACTTCACGGAAGATTACTCCTCTCACACTGAGCAAATGTTGGATCTTGTCCTAGATTCTACCGACATGCGCATCGAAGATGGTAAACGTATCAACCCTGCATTTATGTTTGCTGCAATGCTGTGGTACCCACTGTGTGCGAAAGCCGATGAACTGATGGAAGAGCGCAACCTAGGCCATTACGACGCTATTATGGAAGCGAGTAACATCATTCTTGATGAACAAGTTCGTACAATTGCCATTCCAAGACGCCACACCGCAACCATTCGCGAGATTTGGCAGCTGCAGCTGCGCCTTCCTCGACGTAACGGTAAACGTGCATTCCGCCTGATGGAGCTCAATAAATTTAGAGCTGGCTTTGATTTTCTTGAAATGCGCGGTGAAATTGAAGGTGGTGACACTCAGAAGCTTGCCAAGTGGTGGGAAACTTTCCAAAATGCAGGCCGAGAAATGCGTCAAGCAATGGCTGCCGACCTAGACGGTCAATCACCGAAGAGTGGTCAGCGCCGCCGTAAAACCTATCGCAAGAAAAAGAGTAAGCCTAAGTCATGATCACAGCGTACATTGCGGTAGGCAGTAACTTGGCTGATCCTGTCAGCCAAGCGAAGCAAGCGATTGAAGCGTTAAAAACGCTGCCTAAATCAGAATTTGTTCAGGCTTCTTCGCTATACAGCAGCACGCCAATGGGACCACAAAACCAACCGGATTACATTAATGCGGTTGTGTCGATTAACACCAGTTTGACGCCTCTTGAATTGCTCGATTGCACACAAGCCATTGAGCAAGAACAAGGGCGTGTCCGTAAAGACGAACGTTGGGGACCAAGAACCTTGGACCTCGACATTGTGCTTTATGGCAATGAGGTGATTAATTCCGAGAGGCTGATCGTTCCTCATTATGGAATGAAAGAGCGTGAATTCGTACTCTACCCTCTTGCGGAAATTGCACCAAGTTTACAACTCCCCGATGGGACCGAGGTCTCTGAACTACTGGAACAAGTAGATAGAAACGGCCTCAGTATCTGGCAGTCATAGCCAACTCCTAGTAAGGATAAAACCATGAAAAAAATGACCATCAACGACCTAATCAAGTGGAAGCAAGAAGGTCGTAAATTTGCTACTTCAACCGCTTATGATGCGAGCTTTGCCCAACTGTTTGAAAGCCAAGAAATGCCAGTACTTCTTGTTGGTGATTCTCTAGGTATGGTTTTGCAAGGTCACAACGATACTCTGCCAGTAACGGTCGATGATATCGCTTACCATACTCGTTGCGTACGCGCAGGTAGCCCAAATTGTTTGTTGATGGCTGACATGCCATTCATGAGCTACACCACGCCAGAGCAAGCTTGCGAAAATGCGGCTACACTGATGCGTGCTGGTGCCAATATGGTGAAAATTGAAGGTGGTGACTGGCTAGTCGACACTGTAAAAATGCTCACTGAACGCTCGGTTCCAGTTTGTGCTCACCTTGGTTTAACTCCTCAAGCCGTGAATATTTTTGGTGGTTACAAAGTCCAAGGTCGCGATCAAGAAAAAGCGGACCGCATGGTGAAAGATGCGTTAGCACTGCAAGAAGCAGGCGCTCAAATCGTCTTACTAGAGTGCGTGCCTGCTGAGCTTGCTGAGCGTATTACGCAAGTGCTCGACGTCCCTGTTATCGGTATTGGAGCTGGTAACGTGACAGATGGTCAAATTCTCGTGATGCATGATATGTTCGGTATCTCTGCCAACTACATGCCGAAATTCTCCAAAAACTTTCTTGCTGAAACAGGTGATATGCGCAAAGCCGTTGCTAAATACATTGAAGATGTAGCCAACGGTGTATTCCCAGACGACGCTCATACCATTGCCTAGAGGATAAATGCATGCAAACTTTTGCGGAAATCTCAGCAGTTCGTGAACACCTTAAAACCTTTAAACGTGAAGGTCGTAAAATTGCGTTTGTCCCAACCATGGGCAACCTTCACGAAGGTCACTTAACTTTAGTGCGTAAAGCACGCGAATACGCTGATATCGTTGTCGTAAGCATCTTTGTTAATCCGATGCAGTTTGATCGTGCAGACGATTTAAATAATTACCCGCGTACGCTAGAGGAAGACTTAAGCAAGTTAACCTCTGAAGGGGTCGATGTGGTATTTACGCCGACACCAGAAGTTATCTATCCTGAAGGGCTTGATAAACAAACGTTTGTTGATGTTCCGGGTCTATCGACTATTTTAGAAGGGGCTTCACGCCCTGGTCATTTCCGTGGCGTCACAACCATCGTAAACAAGCTATTTAACATCGTTCAGCCAGATGTGGCCTGTTTTGGTGAGAAAGATTTTCAACAACTTGCTGTTATCCGCAAGATGGTTGTCGATCTTGCGATGGACATTGAAATCATTGGTGTACCAACCGTACGTGAAATGGACGGTTTAGCTATGAGCTCTCGCAATGGCTTACTCACGCTGGATGAGCGTCAGCGTGCGCCAGTACTTGCTCGTACAATGCGTTGGATCAGCAGTGCCATTCGCGGTGGCCGTGATGACTACGCATCGATCATCGAAGATGCGAGCGACCAACTTCGAGCTGCAGGTTTGCACCCTGATGAGATCTTCATTCGTGATGCTCGTACTTTACAAGTGATCACGCCAGAAACGACACAAGCCGTCATTCTGATGTCTGCGTTCTTAGGCAAAGCGCGTCTTATCGATAACCAAACGGTAGATATGGTTGTCGAAGCGAAGGAAGAAGCAGAGTCTAGTAATACAAACTCAGAGAGCGCAGAGTAAGCTCTGAGCCATCAAGACGTAAAAAGGTCGACTCTTAGTCGACCTTTTTTATTTTCTACGTATAGACGCAATCTAACCCTTCAGGGCGTGTTTTAAACCGCTTGTGCAGCCACATCCACGCTGGAATATCACGTTTTATCATTTTCTCAAGCTCTTGGTTCAAGATACTTGCCGCTTTAATCGCATTACGCCTCTCGAAACGCTCACTGATATCTTTCCCAATATACAACGTGTAATGGTGATTCTTGCTCACTGTGACGCCAGATATGACCGCGCACTTTGTTGCGTCTATAAGCACACTAGAGCCCATGGTACTCGCGGCTTGTTCAACAGCAAAGAACGGCGCAAAAACAGAATGGCTGACGCCATAATCATGGTCGGGCAAATACCAAAGTCGATGACCATTTTTCAGAACTTTGAGCATTGATTTAACGTCTTTTCGATCAATCATTTGATGCCCAAAACGAGTTCGACCTCGATGTTGAATAAACTCATAAGCAGGATTCGAATTTGGGCGATAAACGCCATAACCTTTGGCAAACTGGCTAAAAATACGAGCGGTTATCTCCAAGTTTAAATGGTGACTGCACACCACCAACACACCACGGCCATTCTTTTCCTCAGCGAGTAAACGATCTTTTCCAACAATAGAGGTTATCCGACGTATCCGCCAATCTGGCCAAAACCAGGCTATGCCCGTTTCGATGATCGCCATTCCCGTATATTGAAAGTTTTTTCGTACTACGTCCTTACATTGCCAATCCGTAAAATCAGGGAAACACAGCTGGAGATTACGCAGAGCGATCTTGTGTCGGCGCTTCATTACATGCATCGCAATACAACCGATGCCTCTACCTAAAACTTTCAACACCACGTAAGGGAGTAGATTTACAGTGACCGCTAGAGAGCCAAATGCTAGCCAAACAGACCAATATTTGGGCTTAAGTAACTGATAGGAGAAAGGCGGCGGCGGGACAATATTCATAGGATCACTCATTTATTACAAATGATTGAAACCTATCATGATAAAAACTGAATGATTGTATGGGTATGTATTGTTATGCATGCCAAAGAGCAGCATGATTCGCTGCTCTTTGTTGTGTGGGAGAGTCTTAGCTTCTTAGCCCAATACCTTTCGTTACTAAGTAATGAGCAACGGCATACAGCGCTATCACAAACACCGCAAGCACACTGAATGAGGTGACAATACCTACATCCGATACGCCTAAAAAACCATAACGGAACGCATTCACCATGTAGACGATTGGGTTAATCTTAGAGACACCTTGCCAAAATTCAGGCAGTAAGCTGATGGAATAAAAAACACCACCCAAGTAGGTTAACGGGGTCAACACAAATGTAGGAATGATCGAAATATCATCAAACGTTTTTGCATAGACTGCATTGATCAGCCCGCCTAGAGCAAATACAACGGATGTCATGAAGACGGTCGCAACAATAATACCCCAGTGTTCAACTTGCAGATCCACAAACAATAGAGACACACAGGTAACAATAGCGCCAACTAACAAACCTCGAGTCACACCGCCCATTACGTATCCAGCAATAATCACGTAATTTGGCACCGGTGCCACCAGCAGCTCTTCAATGTTCTTCTGTAGCTTTGCACTAAAGAACGAAGACGCCACATTCGAGTATGAATTGGTGATCACCGACATCATGATCAAACCTGGAACTATGTACTCCATGTAGCTAAAGCCGCTCATCTCACCGATTCGAGAGCCAACAAGATTACCGAAAATAATGAAATACAGTGTCATTGTGATAGCTGGCGGTACTAAAGTTTGCACCCAAATACGCGTAAAACGGGTGATCTCTTTGCTCAGCAAGCTACGAAATGCCGTCCAATATAAACCGTACATTTACTTACTCCCTTCTCTTACAATGCTGACAAACAACTCTTCCAGTCGGTTGGCTTTGTTACGCATTGAAAGAACTCTAATACCATGCTCTGTTAACTGACTGAACACTGAGTTCAATCCTTGGCTTTTATCTAGCTCTATCTCTAAAGAGCCATCAACAATACTTTGTCGATTGACGCCTTCAAGCTCAGGTACCTCGCCTTCAGATTCAATGTCTAGGATAAATGTCTCGACACTTAACTTACCTAGCAACGCCTTCATGGTGGTGTTTTCAATCAACTCACCCCGGTTGATAATGCCGATATTTCGACACAGCATCTCCGCTTCTTCTAGGTAGTGCGTCGTCAAAATAATCGTAATCCCTTGCTCTTGGTTGATCTCTTTCAGAAATTCCCACATTGAGCGGCGTAGTTCAATGTCCACCCCAGCCGTTGGTTCATCCAAAATGAGCAACTGCGGCTCGTGCATCAAAGCTCGGGCGATCATCAAACGGCGCTTCATTCCGCCAGATAAATTACGGGCACGCTCTTTACGTTTTTCCCATAAATCGAGTTTTTTCAGGTACTTTTCAGCTCGTTCTTTGGCTAATACTTTAGACACACCGTAATAGCCCGCTTGCTGCATCACGATTTGTTCAACAGTTTCAAACTGATTGAAGTTGAACTCTTGTGGCACCAAGCCTAAATTCTGTTTGGCCAACTCAAGGTCGGTATCAATGTCATAACCGAAAACTTTCGTCGTTCCAGAAGTTTTGTTCACTAAGGAGGAGATGATGCCGATCGTGGTCGATTTTCCTGCACCATTGGGACCCAGAAGCGCGTAGAAGTCACCTTTTTTCACTTGGAGACTAATACCTTTTAACGCCTCAAAGCCACCTGCATACGTCTTGCGCAGCTGTTCAATTTCTAATGCGTACATAAGGTCTTGATTGCCGTTTGTTTGTGATTACTAATACCGACTCGATGTTTATCAGCGGTTTACTACGAAATCGCCTTGGGTATTGTACTGGAGGTCCATCAGTTTATCGTTGAATAACGATGATTACAATTAAACCTTTCGATAATGTTGGAAATATAGTCCCTATCAACGTAAAGGTTATCTGCAAGTAAGGAAAAGTTAGGGAATAAAAAACGCAACAGAACGCTGTTGCGTTTTTAACGATCAGAGTGATTACGCCGTTATACGCTGATACTGGTCCGCCTCGACATGTGCTACCGCCGCATTTAATGCTTCATAACGGAATTGGTACATATTGTCATTTGGGACAAGATCAATGACGTGGAACTTTTCTAGCTGTTCTCGCGTGCGCTCATTTGGACACAACAAATACACGGCACAATTAGCATCAAGCGCATCTTTAATCGCGTTTTCTAACGCTAAACCGACGGTGACATCAATCATAGGTACATCGGTAAGATCGAGAATCATCACATCATAATCCGAAATACTGGAGTGCTGGCGTGAAATTGCCTTAGAAACACTGAAGATCATTGGACCCGAAAGATAAAAGAACAGTACTTTGCCATTGGCGCGATCAAGCAAGCCACGCTCGCTGTCAGTTAGCGGCACATCGTCTTCATCCGCGTCGCTGATCGCTTTCACTTGTCTCGCCTGCTCTCGGCTCAGACGCTCAATGATAATAATGTTGGAAATAAAGACGCCCAAGCCCACGGCAACGATAAGATCAACGAACACTGTGAGCAACATAACGCCATACATTACCGCCATTCCGGAAAAGCTAACCTTGTGTGCTCGTTGAATAAAACTCCAATCCAAAATGTTAAAGCCGACATATACTGCAATGCCAGCCAACACAGCCATTGGGATCGGCTCCGTTAATCCACCTGCAACCAATACGACCAATGCAAGCATAAGTGCACGAATCACACCGGACAATGGCGAACGAGCCCCAACTTGAATGTTAGTCACCGTGCCCATCGTTGCGCCCGCGCCAGGTAGAGCACCGAACAAGCCTGAGATCATGTTGGCAAGACCTTGGCCTCGCAGTTCTTTGTCTGAGTCGTGCTCTTTACGAGTCAAGGAGTCACCGATAACCGCCGTTAACAAAGTGTCGATACAACCTAAGGTGCCGAGCACCAACGCATCAATAACCATCTCAACAAACATATCTGGATCAATATGAGGTGCAACGAGAGAAGGCAATCCTGCCGGGATTTCACCGATACGACGAATGTCTTCCGTATCGAAGAACATCACAGACAATAAAGTCACCGCAACCAACGCCACGAGTTGCGCTGGTACATATTTTCGATATTGCTTAGGGAAGAAAAAGAGAATCCCCAAAGTCAGTAGACCTAAAAACAGTTCACTGAACTTGAGGTTAGAAATGGTCTCCGGCAAAGCAGATAATGTTCCGAGCACTCCTCCTGAAGGAGCAGCATGCCCCATCAAAGGTGATAGCTGCAAAATGATAAGAATCACGCCAATCCCTGACATAAAGCCCGAAATCACGCTATAAGGCATCAAGGTAACGTATTTACCCAGTTTTAACGTCCCTAATAGGATTTGGAACGCACCAGCCATCATAACAACCGTGAAGGTCATGGCCATGCCCGTTTCTGGATACTTCGCCATCATACTGGTTAACACAGCGGTCATGATTACCGTCATTGGCCCTGTTGGTTCTGATATTAACGTATTAGAACCACCAAACAACGAAGCAAACAAACCGACCATTATTGCGCCCCAGAGGCCTGCTTCTGCCCCTGCACCGGATGCAACACCGAACGCTAACGCCAAAGGAAGAGAGATAATCGCTGTGGTTACCCCGCCAAATACATCCCCTTTGAAATTAATATCTTCAAAACGACTACCGAACACTGCTGATTTCCCTGCATTCAATTTTAAAAAGTAAAATGTCATTACTTTAACGAGCCAGGCGAAAATTTAAACCATAAATAGATTAAGGCTAAATTCACACCACAAATAATTAGGCCTAATTTTACGTTTTTATTGATGAAAACTAGTCAGATGAGTCCTGTCTGACGAATATTTAACGAGATCGAAATTGTAACATTGTGTATAGTTACAACACTGATCGCTTGCATGTTCATATAAGCGGCAGCGCTTTTGTCTTTTAAGGGAAGTAGTTTGCAAGATGCCGGAAATTAAACAGTTATTTGAAAACAATTCAAAATGGTCTCAAGAGATCAAATCTGATCGACCTGAATACTTCGCAAAACTCGCAGAGGGTCAAAAGCCCGATTTTCTTTGGATTGGCTGTTCTGATAGCCGTGTCCCTGCCGAGCGACTAACCGGACTATACTCGGGTGAACTATTCGTTCATCGGAATGTTGCAAACCAAGTCATCCATACTGATCTCAACTGTCTGTCCGTCGTTCAATACGCCGTAGACGTTCTTAAGGTTAAGCACATCATTGTCTGTGGACACTATGGCTGTGGTGGCGTAAACGCTGCCATTGATAACCCTAAGCTAGGTCTTATTAATAATTGGCTGTTACATATCAGAGATATCTATTTCAAACACCGCACTTACCTAGATCAAATGCCGCAGCAAGATCGAGCAGATAAACTAGGCGAGCTTAATGTCGCAGAGCAAGTGTACAACTTGGGTAACTCAACCATCCTGCAAAACGCTTGGGAGCGTGGGCAAGATGTTGAAATTCATGGCGTGGTATACGGAATTGAAGATGGTCGTTTAGAGTACTTAGGCATTCGTTCTAACTCTAAGGAAACCGTAGAAGCGTCTTATCAGAAAGCCCTTTCGACGATTCTAAATACAGACAATAAGCTGCTTTGTCGCTAAGCTACATCTAAAAGTTGAACAAAAAACGCCCATCTGAGATGGGCGTTTTTTTGTATTTTTAATGCTGCTCTCAATGATTATTCTTGAGGTACAACTTTACCGATGTATGGTAAGTGGCGGTATTTCTGCGCGTAATCAATACCCACACCAACGACAAACTCATCTGGGATTTCAAAACCAATCCAATCCACAGGAACATTCACTTCACGACGAGATGGTTTATCTAGGAGCGTACAAATCGCGATAGACTTCGGCTCACGCAGCGATAAGATCTCACGGATTTTATTTAGTGTGTTACCTGTATCAATGATGTCTTCAACAAGCAAAATGTCTTTGCCTTTGATGTCATCATCCAAATCTTTCAAGATACGAACGTCACGTGAACTTTCCATTGTGTTGCCGTAGCTTGACGCTGTCATAAAATCAACTTGGTGAGTCAGTTCGATAGCACGTGCCAAGTCTGCCATAAATACAAATGAGCCACGCAATAAGCCTACCAACACAAGATCTTCACTACCTTGATAACGCTCTGTAATTTGTTTGCCTAATTCACGAACTCGTTCCTGAACTTCTTGCTCAGAAATCATGACTTCTATTGTATGTTTCATACTGTGCTCAATCTAATTTGTGGGTTGAGGTAAGTCGCACGCAAACGATCACCTAATCTTACGGCGTGTAGTGTATCACCACGTTCATTGGGTTGAAAGTCACATCCTGTTGCCAAAAAATCTTGGAAGAAGGTCTTAGTTTTATAAAGTTCATAGCTAATTTTATCAATAATAATTACATTACTGTATATAAATTGTTCTACAGATGTTGACCTTGTTGATATGCACCATTACACTCATCACTGCTTTAAGCAACTATTAAAATAATCAATTAGGGGGTTACCCCCAATATCAACTCAAATGGCAAGGAAAATGGATATGGACTCAATTGCAAAGAGACCTAGAACTAGGCTTTCCCCGATCAAACGTAAGCAACAGTTAATGGAAATCGCATTGGAAGTGTTTGCGCGCCGCGGCATCGGTCGTGGTGGTCACGCAGATATCGCAGAAATTGCTCAAGTTTCTGTGGCGACCGTTTTTAACTACTTCCCGACTCGTGAAGACTTAGTTGATGAAGTACTCAACCACGTCGTACGTCAGTTCTCGAACTTCCTATCGGATAACATCGACTTAGACTTACACGCACGTGAAAACATCGCCAATATTACTAATGCAATGATCGAGCTTGTCAGTCAAGACTGTCACTGGCTAAAAGTTTGGTTCGAGTGGAGTGCTTCAACACGTGATGAAGTATGGCCATTGTTTGTTTCAACTAACCGTACTAACCAGTTGCTGGTACAAAACATGTTCATTAAAGCGATTGAACGCGGCGAAGTGTGTGACCAGCACGATTCAGAACACTTGGCAAACTTGTTCCACGGTATTTGTTACTCACTGTTTGTCCAAGCGAACCGTGCAAAAAGTGAAGCGGAACTTAAGCACCTTGTTAGTTCATACTTAGACATGCTTTGCATTTACAACCGTGAACACTAAAGCTTAACTCGCAATATATGTCAGCCCACCGTTTGGTGGGCTTTTTATTGTCAGCTGTCAGCTGAACACACGTTTTATATTCCTAACTAACAAGCATAAAAAAACCGCTGCAATGCAGCGGTTTCTATCATTCAGTCAGAAAAAGCTTACTTCTTCTTAACTGCTTTTTTGTTTGGCAGGTCAGTGATTGAACCTTCAAATACTTCAGCAGCTAGACCTACAGACTCATGTAGAGTTGGGTGAGCGTGGATAGTCAGAGCGATATCTTCTGCATCACAGCCCATCTCAATTGCAAGGCCGATTTCACCAAGTAGTTCACCACCGTTAGTACCAACGATAGCACCACCGATTACGCGGTGAGTTTCTTTGTCGAAGATTAGCTTAGTCATACCGTCTGCACAGTCAGATGCGATTGCACGACCTGATGCTGCCCATGGGAATGTCGCCACTTCGTACTTGATGCCTTCTTCTTTCGCTTCTTTTTCAGTCTTACCAACCCAAGCTACTTCTGGCTCAGTGTACGCGATTGAAGGGATAACTTTAGGGTCGAAGTAGTGCTTCTTACCAGAGATAACTTCAGCTGCTACGTGACCTTCATGCACACCTTTGTGAGCAAGCATTGGTTGACCAACGATATCACCGATCGCGAAGATGTGAGGAACGTTAGTACGCATTTGCTTATCAACGTTGATGAAGCCACGCTCGTCAATTTCTAGACCCGCTTTTTCACCGTCGATTAGCTTACCATTTGGTACACGACCGATAGCAACTAGAACCGCATCGTAACGCTCAGCTTCAGCTGGCGCTTTCTTGCCTTCCATTGAAACGTAGATACCGTCTTCTTTTGCTTCAACTGCTGTTACTTTCGTTTCTAGCATTAGCTTGAACTTGTCTTTGATACGCTTAGTAAATACTTTCACGATATCTTTGTCTGCTGCAGGAATTACCTGGTCAAACATTTCAACAACTTCAACTTTAGAACCTAGAGAGTGGTAAACCGTACCCATTTCTAGACCGATGATACCACCACCCATGATAAGCAGTTTTTCTGGCACTTCTTTTAGTTCAAGAGCGTCAGTAGAGTCCCAAATACGTGGGTCTTCATGCGGGATAAATGGCAGTTTGATTGGACGAGAACCAGCCGCAACGATTGCGTTGTCAAAGTTAACAACTGTTGGCTCACCTTCGCCTTCTACAAGGATAGAGTTAGGGCCAGTGAACTTACCGTAACCGTTAACTACTGTTACGTTACGCATCTTAGCCATGCCGCTTAGGCCGCCAGTTAGTTGGTTAACAACTTTTTCTTTCCAGATGCGGATTTTGCTGATGTCTGTTTGAGGCTCACCGAACACAACGCCGTGGTCAGCCATCGCTTTCGCTTCTTCAATTACTTTAGAAACGTGAAGCAGTGCTTTAGATGGGATACAACCCACGTTCAGACATACACCGCCAAGCGTGCTGTAACGTTCAACTAGTACAGTTTCAAGACCTAAGTCCGCACAACGGAATGCAGCGGAGTAACCAGCAGGACCAGAACCAAGTACAACAACTTGGGCTTTAATTTCTTTGCTCATTTTGACCTCTTGTAGTCATTATCCCTAACAGGCTGAGTGGGTATCGATTTTTTATGTTTAAGAGAGATTTGTTTTAAACAGTTATTTTCAGACCGCTAACAGTTTACAGAGATGTTAATGGTGTGAAAAGTAAATCAATTTAGCCTGTGAGCTAGACAACAATTCGATTGTGAAAACCCTGAACGAAGCAAGGCTGATAACCAAATTGTCGGTAATTATGATTAGCAGAGGCGGCTAAGTCGCCGCCTCTCATTCATCTAATTTCTATTACAGAACTAGACGACGAATGTCAGATAGACATGAGTTTAGGTAAGTGATGAAGCGCGCACCTTCAGCACCATCGATCACACGGTGGTCGTATGATAGAGATAGTGGAAGTTGTAGACGCGGTTCGAACTCTTTACCGTTCCATACCGGTTTCATTTCTGACTTAGACACACCTAGGATACCAACTTCTGGCGCGTTTACGATTGGAGTAAACGCCGTACCGCCGATACCGCCTAGGCTAGAGATAGTGAAACAGCCACCTTGCATGTCAGCAGCAGTTAGCTTACCTGCACGTGCTTTCTTAGAAACAGCCATTAGCTCTTCAGATAGCTCGTAGATGCCTTTCTTGTTCACGTCTTTAAATACCGGAACAACAAGACCGTTTGGTGTATCTACCGCGATACCAACATTCACGTATTTCTTCAGAATTAGGCTCTCACCGTCTTCTGATAGAGAAGAGTTGAACGCTGGGAACGCTTCAAGCGCTTTAGCTACCGCTTTCATGATGAACACAAGTGGCGTGATCTTCATGCCAGTGTCTTTCTTCGCTTCAATCGCGTTTTGCTCTTTACGGAATGCTTCAAGAGCCGTGATGTCTGCGTTATCCCACTGTGTAACGTGCGGGATCATTACCCAGTTACGGTGTAGGTTTGCACCAGAGATCTTCTTAATGCGAGATAGCGGTTGAACTTCTGTCTCACCAAACTTGCTGAAGTCCACTTTTGGCCATGGTAGTAGACCAAGAGCCGCGCCGTCGCCTTTACCAGATGCTGCTGCACCTGCGCCAGACTCAAGACGCTTAAGTGCATCTTTCACGTAAGCTTGAACGTCTTCTTTTAGGATACGGCTCTTACGACCAGAACCTTTAACCTTAGAAAGGTTAACGCCAAATTCACGCGCTAGACGACGAACAACTGGAGACGCGTGAGCGTACTCATCGTTTTCTTTGAAATCGCCAGTCGCTGCTGGAGCTGCTGCCGCTGGAGCTTCTGCTTTAGGAGCCGGAGCTGCAGGTGCTGCCGCTTGAGCTGGAGCTGCTGCAGGAGCAGGTGCTGCGCCCGCCACTTCGAATACCATGATTAGTGAGCCAGTAGACACCTTGTCGCCAGCTGCAATCTTGATTTCTTTAACCGTACCAGCAAATGGTGCAGGAACTTCCATAGAAGCTTTGTCACCTTCAACAGTGATTAGAGATTGCTCTTCTTCCACTGTGTCGCCAACTGCAACCATGATCTCAGTAACTTCAACTTCGTCGCCGCCGATATCTGGAACGTTCACTTCTTTTGCCGCAGACGCTGCTGGAGCTGCTGCCGCAGGAGCTGCCGCTGGTGCTGGTGCTGCTGGAGCGCCTGAACCTGCTGTTTCGAATACCATGATAAGTGAGCCAGTCGATACTTTATCGCCAGCTGCAACTTTGATCTCTTTTAGAGTCCCTGCGAATGGCGCTGGAACTTCCATAGAAGCTTTGTCGCCTTCAACAGTTAGAAGAGATTGCTCTTCTTCGATGCTGTCGCCAACGGCAACCATGATTTCAGTAACTTCTACTTCATCACCACCGATGTCTGGTACGTGAACTTCTTTTAGTTCTGCCGCTGCTGCTGGAGCTGGAGCTGCTGCTGGAGCTGCTTCTGCCGCAGGAGCAGGTGCAGCGTCAGCTGCACCCTCGGCTTCGAAAATCATGATTAGAGAACCAGTAGAAACCTTGTCGCCTTCTGCAACTTTGATTTCTTTAACGATACCCGCTTGAGAAGCAGGAACTTCCATAGAAGCTTTATCGCCTTCAACTGTGATCAGAGACTGCTCTTCTTCAACCTTGTCGCCAACGCTTACAAGAATCTCAGTAACTTCAACCTCATCCGCACCGATGTCTGGTACATTAATTTCGATTGCCATTTCTTATCTACCTTCTTAATTAAGCGTATAGCGGGTTTGTTTTCTCTGTGTCGATGTCGAATTTCTTAATTGCTTCTGCAACTACAGATTTCTCAACTTCGCCACGTTTCGCTAGTTCAGTTAGCGCTGCTACTACTACGTAACCTGCGTTCACTTCGAAGTGACGACGTAGGTTTTCACGGCTGTCTGAACGACCGAAGCCATCAGTACCAAGAACTTTGAAAGACTCAGCAGGAATGTATGCACGAACCTGCTCTGCGTAGTTCTTCATGTAGTCAGTTGCTGCGATAGCAGGCTCAGTACCCATTACTGTTTGGATGTAAGGTACTTTCGCTTCCGCTTCTGGGTGAAGCATGTTGAAACGCTCTGCATCTTGGCCATCGCGAGTTAGTTCGTTGAATGACGTTACAGAGTAAACATCAGAAGCAACACCGTAATCTTCGCTTAGGATTTGAGCTGCTTTACGTACTTCATTCATGATAGTACCAGAGCTCATCAGCTGAACTTTCGCTTTGTCGCCCGTGTAAGTTTCTAGCTTGTAGATACCTTTACGGATGCCTTCTTCAGCGCCTTCTGGCATTGCTGGCATTGCGTAGTTTTCGTTCATTAGCGTTAGGTAGTAGAACACGTTTTCTTGTTCTGGACCGTACATGCGACGGATACCGTCTTGCATGATTACTGCTACTTCGTACGCGAATGTTGGGTCGTAAGAAATACAGTTAGGAACCGTACCCGCCAAAATGTGCGAGTGGCCGTCTTCGTGCTGTAGACCTTCACCGTTCAACGTTGTACGACCCGCAGTTGCACCTAGTAGGAAACCACGTGCTTGTTGGTCACCAGCCATCCACGCCATGTCGCCAACACGTTGGAAGCCGAACATTGAGTAGTAGATGTAGAACGGAATCATTGGTAGGTCGTTTGTCGAGTATGAAGTCGCAGCAGCAACCCATGAAGACATAGCACCTAGCTCGTTGATACCTTCTTGTAGAACCTGACCTGAAGTCGCTTCTTTGTAGTAAGAAACAACGCCACGGTCTTCTGGTGTGTAAGTTTGGCCGTGCGGGTTGTAGATACCGATTTGACGGAACAGACCTTCCATACCGAATGTACGCGCTTCGTCAGCAATGATAGGAACGATGTTCTTACCAATGTTCTTGTTCTTAAGTAGAACGTTTAGTGCACGTACGAATGCCATAGTAGAAGAGATATCACGCTTCTGTTCTTCTAGTAGTGGCTTGAATTCTTCTAGCTCAGGAACGATGAATTCTTGAGTGAATTTTGGTAGACGCTGTGGTGTGTAGCCGTGTAGCGCTTTACGACGAGCGTGTAGGTATTCGTACTCTTTTGAACCTTCTTCAAGTTTCAGGTACGGAAGTTCTTTCACAGCTTCGTCAGTTAGGATGTCTTGAAGACCTAGACGATCACGTAGGTGTAGTACGTGAGTCATGTCCATCTTCTTAACTTGGTGCGCGATGTTCTTACCTTCAGCCGCTTCACCCATGCCGTAACCTTTAACAGTCTTAGCTAGGATTACTGTTGGACGACCTTTAGTTTCTGCCGCGTTTTTGTATGCCGCGTATAGCTTAGAAGACTCGTGACCACCACGCTTAAGTGCGAAGATTTCGTCATCAGTCATGTCAGCAACAAGTGCCGCTGTCTCTGGGTACTTACCAAAGAAGTGCTCACGTACGTACGCGCCATCTTTTGATTTGAATGTTTGGTAGTCGCCATCGATCGTTTCGTTCATAAGCTGTAGAAGCTTACCAGAAGTATCTTTAGCTAGTAGTGAATCCCAGTTGTTACCCCAGATTACTTTCACTACGTTCCAACCAGCACCTTTGAACAGACCTTCAAGTTCTTGAATGATCTTACCGTTACCCATTACAGGGCCATCTAGACGCTGTAGGTTACAGTTGATTAGGAAACATAGGTTGTCTAGTTTCTCACGCGCAGCGAAAGAGATAGCACCACGTGATTCTGGCTCATCCATCTCACCGTCACCTAGGAACGCGTAAACGCGCTGCTCTGAAGTATCTTTAAGACCACGGCCTTCTAGGTACTTAAGGAAACGAGCTTGGTAGATAGAAGCGATTGGACCTAGGCCCATCGATACTGTCGGGAACTGCCAGAATTCAGGCATCAGTTTAGGGTGCGGGTATGAAGGAATACCTTTGCCGTCTACTTCTTGACGGAAGTTGTCTAGCTGCTCTTCAGTTAGACGACCTTCAACGAATGCACGTGAGTAGATACCTGGTGAAATGTGACCTTGGTAGTAAACTAGGTCGCCACCGTCCTTCTCGTTTGGCGCACGGAAGAAGTGGTTGAAACATGTCTCGTAGAACGCAGCAGAAGACTGGAAAGACGCCATGTGGCCGCCTAGCTCTAGGTCTTTCTTAGATGCACGTAGAACGATCATGATAGCGTTCCAACGAATAATTGAGCGAATACGACGCTCAAGTGTTGTGTCACCTGGGTATGCTGGTTCTTGGTCTGCAGGAATCGTGTTGATGTAGTTAGTTGTGATACCTGTTGGCATATCAACACCGTCTAGACGTGCTTTATCTAGAACTTGCTCTAATAAGAATTGAGCACGCTCTAGACCTTCTTCACGTACAACTGACTCAAGCGCTTGTAGCCATTCTTGAGTTTCCAGTGCATCTACGTCATGCTTCATATCAGACATGGCGATCTATCCTTCTGTTGGTTGGATCTACTTATTTAAGTAACGCTCTTACGAGTCGTTACCCTGCTGAATTCGACGTAGAGAACGCTCTCGTCGAGACTCTTCTCGAGTCAAATCCAACAATGTTTCTTCGATGTAAGCCAAGTGCGAGTGGGACATTTCTCGCGCCTTTTCAGGCTGACCAGAAACAATCGCATCCACGATATTGGCTCGGTGTTTACTGACTTTCTCGACCGCTTCTGGGCGGCGACGTAGTAATTTAAAATTTTGTAGAATATTTTGCTCAAGCAAAGGCGCTAAGCTTCGAACAATGTGCAACAAAACCACGTTGTGCGCGGCTTCTGTCAAAGCGATCAAAAATTGCATCACTTCCGCAGATTCAGCTTCGATATCGTTGTTTGCTTGCTCTTGGCTAATGCGCTCAAGGCAACCTTGAATACGCGCAAAATCTTCTTCGGTACCACGTAAAGCTGCAAAGTAAGCTGAAATTCCTTCCATTGCATGACGAGACTCAAGCACATCAAGCTGGGTTTCAGAATGACTAGACAACAAATTCAACAAGGGATCTGAAAAGCTCTTCCAGATATTCTCACTTACGAATGTTCCGCCACCTTGGCGACGAGTTAACAAACGCTTCGCTTCTAAGCGTTGAATGGCTTCTCGGACTGAAGGACGAGACACATCGAACTGTCTTGCCAGTTCACGCTCTGGAGGCAGTTGTTGCCCCGGAGACAATGTTCCTTCCACTATCAACCTTTCTAACTCTTGTTCTATAACATCAGAGAGTTTTGGCTGACGAATCCTTTGATAAGCCATAATTTATTGTTCTTCTACTCTTGCAGGTAATTGGTAATACCAATTTTAAGTTGGTGCAGAAATTAACATAATTAAAACGCCACTGTCCAGCCGAAAATTGACCTAAATCATAGAACGAGCTTACTTCCAACACTCTGATAACAATCGACTGTTAAAACAGCAATAGAATTGGTATGACCAATTACATAAAGCATACAAATGGGAAGTCGACGTGCTAGCAATTTTGGAAAAGAAATACAGAAAATGACAAAATTATCAGTCTATTTCTTCACCAAAATGGCGTATACGAGCGTAAAAATGTAGTTAACTTTTAACAATCATTAATATTTCTGGTATCAAAAAAAGGCATACCTGATCGTATGCCTTATTTATTTCGCTTTTTTTGAATTTACACTTTCGCTACAAATCAACGCTGTATAAGCTGTCTATATTTCACCCAATCAAAGCTTAGACCAGGATCGCTTTTTCTCAAGGGCGCAATATATTGATGACCGGTAATTCGTGGCAGGGTGATGTGGGGATAAGACTGCATAATTACCTCAGTGATCTCTGCAAGTGATTGATATTGCGCTTCTGTGTAGGCAGTAAATTCTGTCCCTTCAAGCTCGATACCAATGGAATAGTCATTACAACGCTCCCTGCCCGCGAAACTGGATTGACCGGCATGCCATGCTCTATCGAGAAAAGAAACAAATTGAACGACCTCGCCGTTTCTCTTAATCAAGCAATGTGCAGAAACGCCCATTTTGTGAATAACTTCAAAAAATGGATGTGCGTTTGGGTCTAGCTTGCCAGTGAAGAAGTCCTCTATATATGGTCCACCAAACTGCCCAGGAGGCAAACTGATGTTGTGTACCACCAGTAGAGAGATGTCGTTTGTATCAGAGCGGGCATCAAAAAATGGTGACGGAACATGCTTTGCCTGTGTCAGCCAGCCATTCTCGATAATTGGGCGCATATCAACCTCTCTACTTTGCAAATTAACTGCTGAAATTATTGACACCGGAGAGTATCATCCGTTGCCATCTCCCTTTCAAGACAAGATTTGCGATGAAGAACACACACAACATTCAAGAACGCCTAGAATACCTTAAACAACAACTCCCTTTAGAGATCACTCGCTCTGTCGCTGATACCTTAAAAGAAGATCTAGGTGGCAGTGTCGACGTAGATAACGACATTACTGCATCTTTGATCCCTGCCGAGGCAGTTAATACCGCAACGATTATTACTCGCGAGCATGGTGTGTTCTGTGGTCAAGCATGGGCTGATGAAGTTTTTAAACAGCTCGGTGGTAAGGTCAGCATTGAATGGCACGTAAAGGACGGCGATAAAGTCGAACCTAACCAAACCCTTTGTACGCTGACAGGCCCTGCTCGTGACTTGTTAACTGGTGAGCGTAACGCAATGAACTTCATCCAAACGCTGTCTGGCTGCGCAACAGTTACCGCAGAGTACGCTGAAAAGATCGCGCATACTGAGTGTCGTCTACTAGACACACGCAAAACCATTCCTGGTCTGCGTAGCGCACTAAAATACGCCGTGACCTGCGGTGGTGGCTTTAACCATCGCATCGGTGTGTTCGACGCTTACCTTATTAAAGAAAACCACATTATTGCTTGTGGTGGTATTACTCAAGCGATCCAAAAAGCGAAAGAGCTCAACCCAGGCAAACCGGTAGAAGTAGAAACGGAAAGCTTAGAAGAGTTGAAACAAGCGATAGACGCCGGTGCCGACATCATCATGCTAGATAACTTCACAAAAGAAATGATGCGTGAAGCCGTAGCGATTAACGCAGGTCGTGCCGCTTTAGAGAACTCCGGCAACATTACGCTAGAGACCATCGCAGAATACGCAGAAACCGGTGTCGATTACATTTCGGTAGGCGCGTTGACTAAGCATCTAAAAGCGATGGATCTTTCGATGCGCTTCAAATAACAAAAGCAACAAATCTCAAATTACTTCAACTAACTCAGTGGGTTGTGAGTAATTCATCATTAAAAAGGGCCAATTGGCCCTTTCTTTTTATCCACTAAAAAATAGTACTACTCGCAAAACTCTGCATGCGATATGCAACTTTTCACCAAAGAGTTTTATCTCACTCGAGAGCCCATCTCTTCCCCATTTTCAACCCACCTTAACTCTCCATAATCTTTCGCTAATGCAAGAGCATTATTAATTTTTAGGAAAGGGTTAAAAATGAAAAACAGTAAACAGAAAAAACAACAGGGTTTTACTCTGATTGAATTGATGATTGTGGTAGCAGTTATCGGTGTTTTAGCAGCGATTGCAATTCCTCAATATCAAAAATATGTAGCGAAATCAGAAGTCGCATCCGCATTAGCTACATTAACTGGTGTAAAAACTAACGTTGAAGCTTACGCTGTAGAAAATGGTGCTTTTCCGGATGGTTCAACAGCTAACCAAACAGAAGCAGATCTAGGTGTACCGAGCACAATCCCTTCAGGTGTTATCGCATTTTCAACTGCTAGTTCAGCTGGTGGCACTATCAAGTTCACGTTCAATGCCTCAGGCGTAAGTAACCTTATCACTAGCAAAAACTTTGAGTTGGTTCGTGCTTCTGATGGTACTTGGACATGTCAAGGCTCCTCAGCTAGCCCTGTTACAGACGATTTGTTACCAAAAAACTGTCGCTAGTGTCGCTAGTATAGATGCTAACCAACCTCTCAACCATTCTTCGCCAAAAAGGGTTACTGACGTTTTCCCAAGAAGAATCGTTAATAGAGCAAGTCAAAGCTTCTGGCATTTCAATGCCGGAAGCTTTACTCAGTTCTGGATTATTAACATCAAGCGAGCTAGCTGATCACTTAAGTTCTCTCTTTGGTTTAAATCAGCCCGAGTTATCTCAGTACGAGTATGCTTCGCTTTGTCAACAGCTCGGTCTACGTGAATTAATCACTCGACATAACGCACTCCCACTCCAGCGTACGCCTTCAACGTTGTTATTAGCCGTTGCCGACCCCACGAACCAGCAAGCAGAAGATGACTTTCGTTTTGCGACTGGTTTACAGATTGAATTGGTGTTGGCGGATTTTCGTCAACTCAGCGCGGCAATTCGACGCTTATATGGTCGTTCATTGAGTCATGAGAAGTCCGGGTTAAAAGAGATCAACCAAGAAGAGTTAGCCAATCTGGTTGACGTGGGCGCAGATGAAATCGACAACATTGAAGACTTGAGCCAAGACGAATCTCCTGTTAGCCGTTACATAAACCAAATTCTGTTGGACGCTGTGCGCAAAGGCGCATCCGATATCCACTTTGAGCCTTATGAAAAGATGTACCGCGTTCGCTTACGCTGTGATGGCATCTTAATTGAAACACAGCAGCCACCAAGCCACTTAAGTCGCCGCTTATCCGCTCGTATCAAAATCCTCTCTAAGCTTGATATTGCAGAGCGACGTTTACCACAAGATGGGCGTATTAAGCTCAAGTTGAATCAAGACACCGCAATTGATATGCGTGTATCCACGCTACCTACTCTATTTGGAGAGAAAATTGTACTACGACTGCTCGACAGCAGCTCTGCGTCATTGGATATCGACAAGCTTGGTTATAGCAAACAACAAAAACAATTGTACTTGGATGCGCTGCGTCGCCCACAAGGCATGATTCTGATGACAGGGCCAACCGGGAGCGGAAAAACCGTTTCTCTGTACACTGGATTGAGTATTCTCAATAAGCCAGAAATCAACATTTCCACAGCAGAAGACCCGGTAGAAATTAACTTATCGGGCATTAACCAAGTACAAGTACAACCCAAGATCGGCTTTGGCTTCGCAGAGGCGTTACGCTCTTTTCTTCGTCAAGACCCCGATGTGGTCATGGTCGGTGAGATTCGTGACTTAGACACTGCGGAAATCGCCATAAAAGCATCGCAAACCGGTCACTTAGTACTTTCAACCTTGCATACCAATTCTGCGGCTGAAACGGTTATTCGTTTATCAAACATGGGCGTAGAAAGCTTTAACTTGGCCTCATCTCTTAGTTTGATTATTGCCCAGCGCTTAGCCCGTAAACTGTGCTCGCACTGCAAACAATCACAAGAGCTTACCGTTCAGCTACAACATCTCGGAATTCAAGCAAGCGACAACATTTTTAAAGCCAATCCCGATGGATGCAATGAGTGTACCCATGGTTATTCCGGCCGAACGGGGATTTATGAAGTGATGCGCTTTGATGAATTTCTTTCCGAAGCGCTTATTAAAGGCGCGTCGGTACATGAACTAGAAAAACTCGCCATCGCAAATGGTATGAGCACGTTACAAATGTCGGGCATAGAAAAACTCAAACAAGGGATCACAAGTTTTAGTGAACTACAGCGCGTACTTTATTTTTAATCCTTTAATCAGCAGTCACCTCTATGAAAACCACTACACCACAACTTAAAAACTTCCGCTGGAAAGGCATCAACAGTTCAGGCAAAAAGACGTCTGGACAAACTCTCGCGATGACAGAAATTGAAGTACGCGAGCGTCTAGACGCACAACACATCAAGATCAAGAAGTTAAAGAAAAGCAGTATCTCGTTTCTAACTAAACTCAGCCATCGCGTGAAAGGCAGAGACATCACGGTGTTTACCCGGCAAATTTCGACGATGTTGATAACCGGTGTCCCCTTAGTTCAGGCTTTAAAATTGGTCTCAGAAAACCACAAAAAAGCAGAGATGAAATCCATTTTGATGAGCGTGACACGCGCCGTTGAAGCGGGTACGCCCATGTCAAAAGCCATGCGCACTGCAAGTGAACACTTTGACCCACTCTATACCGACCTTATCGCCACAGGTGAGCAATCCGGTAACTTAGCAGAAGTATTCGAGCGCTTAGCCACCTACCGAGAAAAAAATGAACAACTCCGTGCGAAAGTGATCAAAGCCCTGATTTACCCAGCCATGGTAGTGCTAGTAGCGTTAGGCGTCTCGTTTATCATGCTCACCAAAGTCATTCCCGAGTTTGAAAAAATGTTTGTTGGTTTTGGTGCTGACTTACCTTGGTTTACCAGGCAAGTATTAGATCTTTCCGCCTGGACACAAAACTGGAGTCCGTTTATCGCACTAGGCTCCATTAGTTTATTCATCTCGGCGAGAATCCTCTCTAAGCGTTCAGATTCTTTTCGCTTAATGCTCAACCGCTCTGTGCTTAAATTTCCTGTTCTGGGCCCTGTATTATCAAAAGCTGCTATCGCCAAATTTAGTCGAACACTCGCCACAAGCTTTACAGCGGGTATTCCAATTCTAACCAGTTTAAAAACCACATCAAAAACCTCAGGAAACTTACACTATCAACTCGCCATAGAAGAAGTTTACCGTGATACCGCCGCAGGTATGCCAATGTATGTTGCCATGCGTAACTGTAATGTGTTTCCTGAATTAGTGTTACAAATGGTCATGATCGGTGAAGAGTCTGGTCGACTTGACGATATGCTCAATAAAGTTGCAACGATCTACGAGTTTGAAGTCGATAACACCGTCGACAACCTTAGTAAAATTCTAGAGCCGCTAATTATCGTTTTTTTAGGCATCGTTGTTGGCGGATTAGTGACAGCAATGTACTTGCCAATCTTTAACTTAATGAGTGTATTGGGCTAGAATGAGCTGTTAACTCCTTTAAAACAGCATCTTGCTGATTTCACTCATCGCTCAAGAGACAAATATGGAAGTATTCCAGTACTACCCTTGGCTATTCGTTGTGTTTGCCACCATCTTCGGTCTGATCGTGGGTAGCTTCCTCAATGTGGTTATTTATCGACTACCTAAAATCATGGAACTAGAATGGCGACGCGAATGTGCCGAGTCATTTCCTGAATACAAAATAGAACCTCCTAAAGAAGTGCTGACCTTGAGCGTCCCACACTCCTCCTGTCAGAAGTGCGCAACGCCGATACGTATTCGAGACAACATCCCTGTGATTAGCTGGCTGCTTTTAAAAGGCAAATGCCACAACTGTCAGACAGCCATTAGCGCACGCTATCCACTGATTGAACTGCTCACTGCGTTCTGCTCAGGCTTTGTCGCTTACCACTTTGGTTTTAGTTACTTTACCGTTACCCTACTCTTTTTCACTTTTATCTTAATCGCCGCAACATTTATCGATCTCGATACTATGTTGTTACCTGACCAATTAACATTACCATTAACTTGGGCTGGCATTGCCTTAGCATTAGTCGAAATAAGTCCTGTTACTCTACAAGATTCTGTCATTGGTGCTATTGCTGGTTACCTATGTCTCTGGTCCGTTTACTGGGGCTTTAAGCTACTTACTGGTAAAGAAGGAATGGGATATGGTGATTTTAAGCTACTAGCAGCACTAGGGGCTTGGCTGGGCTGGCAGTCACTGCCGATGATCATTCTACTTTCTTCTGTGGTTGGCATCGTATTTGGCATCATTCAACTACGCTTGCAAAAACAGGGAATTGAAAAAGCTTTTCCTTTCGGTCCTTACTTAGCAATTGCTGGTTGGATAAGCTTAATTTGGGGCGACCAGATTTTAAACTGGTACTTTACTTCAGTTCTAGGAGTGTAAATGGCTTTGGTTATTGGTTTAACAGGTGGTATCGCTAGCGGTAAAACAACCGTCGCGAATCTGTTCAAACAACAATTTAAAATCGATATCGTCGATGCCGACATTGTTGCAAGAGAAGTCGTCGAGCCAGGCACTCCCGGCCTAAACGCGATTATTGAACATTTTGGTCACAATATCGTTCGTGAAGACCAAACTTTAGATCGCGCAAAGCTGAGAGAGAAAATCTTTTCAAACTCAGATGAAAAAGCATGGCTCAACGCACTGTTGCACCCGATAATTCGTGAAAAGATGATCGAAGATTTGCAGCAAGTCACCTCAGAGTATGCGTTACTTGTGGTGCCGTTGCTCGTAGAAAACAAGCTAGACAGTTTGTGTGATCGAGTTCTTGTCGTCGATGTAGAACCGAATACACAGATATCTCGCACGATGAAACGAGACAATGTGAGTGAAGAACAAGCTCACGCTATCCTTGCCTCTCAAGCATCAAGAGAGCAAAGACTCGCGCTTGCAGACGATGTGGTTAAGAATAATCCAAGTGACCCAGATCTTTTGCTTCAAATCACAGATTTGCACGAAAAGTACCTAGCCATGTGTAAGAAAAATCTGCGAAAATAGGAACGAAACTCACAAAGGCTTATGTCGATGACCACGCACAAATTTGAACATCCGTTAAATGAGAAAACTCGTATTTATCTAAGAGTGGAGTCTCTGCTGCGTCAGGCTCACTTGGCCTCTGGGTTTAGCGAAAATCACCAGTACCAACTGTTTTTCCGTGCGTTATTCGATATGGTTGAGATCTTCGAACAGATCCAGCTGAAAAGTGAACTGGCCAAAGATTTAGAGAAGCAACGGCTGTCGTACCGCCATTGGCTAAATGTTGATGGCGTCGATCAAGACGCATTAAATACCCTACTACAAGAGATAGATGTCGTTCATAGCCAACTGATGGGTGCAGAGCGTTTTGGTCAAGCACTAAAAGAAGATCGCTTCTTAAGCTCTATCCGCCAACGCTTTAATCTGCCGGGTGGTTCATGTTGTTTTGATTTGCCAGCGTTACATTACTGGCTTCACCTACCCATTGAACGTAAAAAGCATGATGCACAGCAGTGGCAAGTAAGCTTAAAGCCCTTATCTGATGCGCTTTCGCTATGGTTGAAACTCACCAGAGAGACCGGACATTTCAAAGCTCAAATCGGTCGTGCGGGTTTCTTCCAAAGTGACGCTGATGAAGCCAATATTCTAAGGCTCCACATCCCAATGGAATATGGCGTTTATCCTATGATTTCTGGCCATAAAAACCGCTTTGCGATCAAGTTTATGTCGTTTGAAAACGGTCAAGCGTGCACACAAGATATTGAGTTTGAACTTGCTGTGTGCAGCTAAGACGACACTAAGCCTCCCCCACAATCTAAAATTCAACGCTTTGTTACGCTTATATTGGATAAAATTTCATAGCAGCAATAGCGCGTTGAATAAGCCATCTTGAATTCATTTAGGTATACTACCCTTTAACACCAATTAGTAATGGGACGCTCAACTATGTCTAAAATTACCATCGTTCAATGCCCACAATGTGGCGCCGACGTAGAATGGGGAGAACAAAGTCCTCATCGCCCTTTCTGCAGTAAACAATGCCAAATGATTGATTTTGGTGAATGGGCAGATGAAGAAAACACCATCCCAGGCGCCCCCGATATGTCCGACAGTGATGGCTGGTCTGAAGACCAGTATTAATTGAGGCACTAGGGTAAAGGAATATCCTAGGCTCCTTCTTGGGGAGTCTGAATCACGCTCTTTCGTCGCTGTCCAGAGTGACGAATTTTAACCGCGGAGCCCTGTAATCTTTGGTCATCATTTGCCGTCATTCCGAGGAGCCATAGCGACATCAGGAATCTACTCACTGTAAGGACGCAGCTAAAGCTGACGACTTAAACACTTACATGCTCGACTAGTAGATTCTGAATCACGCTCCTTCGTCGCTGTTCAGAATGACGAATTTTAACCGCGGTACCCTGTAATATTTGACCATCATTTCCCGTCATTCCGAGGAGCCATAACGACATCAGGAATCTACTCACAGCAAGGATGAAGCTAACAACTTAAACACTTGCATTCTCGGCTAGTAGATTCTGAACCACACTCCTTCGTCGCTGTCCAGAGTGATGAATTTTAACCATTGCGGTCTGCAATCGGTATTCATTCACCCCTTTTCAACTCTGACTATTTTGATGATCTAGCAAAGCTATTTTTATTCGAGCAAGGCGGAAGCGTGGAGAGCATGCCAGTGCATGAGCATCGACAGTACAGGTCGGGTGAAAAGAAACGAGCAAGCTAATTACACAAATAAAAAAACGGAGCCCTAAAAGGACTCCGTTTAAGATGAGAACGCTAGTTATAGCATTACTTCTTAGCAAGTTTCTCTTTGATACGAGCAGACTTACCAGAACGCTCACGTAGGTAGTACAACTTGGCACGACGTACTGCACCACGGCGTTTAACTTCGATGCTATCAACGATTGGAGAGTGTGTTTGGAACGTACGCTCAACACCTTCACCGTTAGAGATCTTACGTACAGTGAAAGCAGAGTGTAGACCACGGTTACGGATTGCGATTACGACGCCTTCGAAAGCCTGTAGACGCTCACGGTCACCTTCTTTTACCTTAACTTGAACTACAACAGTGTCACCTGGTGCAAATTTAGGTAGGTCTGATTTCATTTGCTCTTCTTCAAGAGCTTTGATGATGTTACTCATTTTTTAAATTCCTAGAATAAACTGATACTAAATAAATTAGGTTACTTTGCGTTATGTTCACTAATGAACTCAGCAAGTAATTGTTCCTGTTCGTCAGTCAGAGCTAGGTTTTCCAGGAGCTCTGGTCTTCTAAGCCAAGTTCGGCCCAGCGACTGTTTTAGTCGCCATTGACGAATGTCCTTGTGATTGCCTGACATCAGTACCGCTGGTACTTCTTTGTCATCCAACACTTCTGGACGCGTATAGTGAGGGCAATCTAACAAGCCATTTGCAAAAGAGTCTTCTTCTGCTGACGCGAAATCCCCTAGTACACCCGGAACAAACCGAGAGACAGAATCGATTAACGTCATGGCTGGTATCTCACCACCCGTCATCACAAAATCACCAATCGACCATTCTTCGTCGACTTCAGATTGAATGATGCGCTCATCTATCCCTTCGTAACGACCACAAATCAGAAGCAAGTTCTCATTTGTTGCCAGTTCTTCTACTCCTTTCTGGTCGAGCTTGCGACCTTGAGGAGAAAGGTAGATGACTTTCGTCTTGCCCGGTGAGGCTGCTTTCGCGGTATGAATGGCATCGCGCAAAGGCTGAACCATCATTAACATACCAGGGCCACCACCGTAAGGTCGGTCATCGACTGTGCGATGTTTGTCGTGAGTGAAATCTCTAGGATTCCAAGTCTCAATCGACAAAAGACCTTTTTTAACCGCTTGACCTGTTACTCCAAAATCAGTAACAGAACGGAACATTTCTGGAAAAAGGCTAATAACGCCAACCCACATGTTTATCTCGCTCTGTAATTTTGGAGATTAGAATCCAGGATCCCAGTCAACTTCGATCCGTTGAGCTTCGCGATCAACATTAATGATCACTTGCTCTTCAAGGAACGGGATTAATCGTTCCTTCTGCCCGAAAGCATCTTTAAGATTTGCTTTAACAACCAGAACATCGTTTGAGCCAGTTTCTAGCATGTCAGTAACGACACCTAGATCGTAACCTTTAGTGGTTACAACTTGCATCCCAAACAATTCGCGCCAGTAGAACTCATCTTCTGACAATTCAGGAAGTACCGCAGGGTCAATAGCAATTTCAAAGTTCGTCATTAGATGCGCGTCTTCACGAACATCCATGCCTTCCAGCTTAGCCACCATACCTTTGTTATGGCGCTTCCAGCTTTCTACTTTGTACTCAACCCACTTACCCTTTTGGTTAATGTACCAAGGGCTGTAATCGAAAATGCTTTCAGCATTGTCTGTGTAGGAAAAAACCTTAAGCCAACCTCGAATGCCGTAAGTAGCACCAAACTTGCCTACAACAATCTTTTCGTTGCTCATTGTTTCTTTACCTTTCATCGACATAAACTAGTTTCTACTTTTCAAGTAAAAAATTAAGCCGCTTTTTGAGCGTCTTTAACTAGCTTAGCAACGCGGTCAGATACAGACGCGCCTTGACCAACCCAGTGGTTAACGCGGTCTAGGTCTAGACGTAGACCTTCTTCTTGACCTTTAGCAGTTGGGTTAAAGAAACCAACTTTCTCGATGAAACGGCCAGTTGCAGCGTTGCGGCTGTCCGCTACTACGATTTGATAAAATGGACGCTTTTTAGCGCCGTGACGTGCCAAACGAATGGTTACCATGTCGTCCTCTTTGCTTTCTCAAAAATAAAATTAACCCCAAAAACCATTCAAGAAATTAAATAGTTTGGGGTCTCGTGCCAAAATAAAGCTCCGGAATTTTACTCTTCTCCCGGAGCAATGCAAGGAGTTTAGTTACTTTTTCACCAACATAAATTGAATTTAAAGTTTGTGACGTACCTAACACCCTGAATCTATGCGTGATCGATTAATTAACGACCAAATGGGTTGAAGCCACCGCCTCCACCCATGCCGCCCATCATGCCTTGCATGTTGCGCATCATGCCTTTCATGCCACCTTTTTGCATCTTTTTCATCATCTTCTGCATTTGGGTGAACTGTTTTAGTAAGCGGTTTACGTCTTGAACCTGCACACCAGAACCAGCCGCAATACGTTTCTTGCGTGAGCCTTTGATAATCTCTGGGCGTTGACGTTCTTTCATTGTCATGGAGCTGATGATCGCTTCCATCTGCTTGAACATCTTGTCATCGACTTTGTCTTTCACATTGTCTGGTAGCTGAGACATGCCTGGAAGCTTATCCATCATGCCCATCATGCCGCCCATGTTTTGCATCTGGCCTAGCTGTTCACGGAAATCTTCAAGGTCGAAACCTTTCTTCTCTTTGAACTTCTTCGCCAGCTTTTCTGCTTTTTCTTGGTCAACGTTGCGTTGTAGGTCTTCAATTAAAGACAGAACGTCACCCATACCAAGAATACGTGAAGCAACACGATCTGGATGGAACGGTTCTAGCGCGTCAGTTTTTTCACCGACACCCAAGAATTTGATTGGTTTGCCCGTTACATGGCGTACTGACAGTGCCGCACCACCACGAGCATCACCATCAACCTTAGTTAGAACCACACCAGTAAGAGGTAGCGCATCGCCAAAGGCTTTTGCTGTATTTGCTGCGTCTTGACCCGTCATAGCGTCAACAACAAATAGCGTTTCTACTGGGTTGATAGCTGCGTGAAGATTTTTGATCTCCCCCATCATCTCTTCATCAATCGCCAAGCGACCTGCGGTATCGACAATCAATACGTCGTAGAATTTTTTCTTCGCATGGTCAATCGCTGCATTGGCGATATCAATAGGCTTCTGGTCTGGTGATGATGGGAAGAAGTCAACACCGATGTCTGATGCCAGCGTTTCAAGCTGCTTGATTGCCGCAGGGCGGTAAACGTCGGCAGACACAACCAAGACTTTCTTCTTGTCACGTTCTTTTAAAAGCTTAGATAGCTTACCTACCGATGTGGTTTTACCCGCACCTTGTAGACCCGCCATAAGAAGCACAGCAGGTGGTTGAGCGGCAAGGTTTAGCGCCTCATTCGACTCACCCATTACGGCTTCAAGTTCTGTTTGAACGATCTTGATAAATTCCTGACCTGGAGTCAGAGATTTAGAAACTTCTACACCTACCGCTTTTTCTTTAACGCGGTTAACAAATTCACGAACAACCGGAAGCGCAACGTCAGCTTCAAGTAAGGCCATTCGTACTTCACGTAGGGTCTCTTTAATGTTGTCTTCGGTCAGACGACCTTTGCCACTGATATTTTTCAGCGTTTTGGATAATCGATCCGTTAAATTCTCAAACATCTTTGTCTCTTCGCTAAAATGGCGATTAATTAGTGTGAGTATACATTAGCCAAGGTCTGAGTCATACCCGTACCGCTGCTCTATTCTTGTCTCTATTTCTATATGGTGCGGTAACTTATTAATTTCAATATCTCATCTCTCACGATTGATGTCGGATATAACGTAGCCCCAAAGTGTAATGCAAGGTATAATTTCCTCATTGTGCACAATAATATTTAGGATTCATGGATAGCTTAATAGCCATCGCGGCCGCCATACTTTATGTTTTGGCGATTGCGACCATCATACCCGGACTCTCACAGCAGTCAGGAATCAAAGCAAAAACAGTGTTTGCTAGTGCTGCCTGTGCGCTTGTTTTTCATGCGTGGATTTTGAGTGATCTGATTTTTGATGGTTCAGGTCAAAACCTTAGTATTCTAAACGTAGCCTCTTTGATCAGTTTTATTATTTCTCTGGTCATGAGCCTTGCTATGTTGAAAAATCGGTTGTGGTTTTTATTGCCTGTCGTTTATAGCTTTGCTGCCATCAATTTATCTGCTGCCACATTTTTGCCAAGCACGTTTATCAAGCACCTAGAGAATGACCCTAAGCTACTCATTCACATTTCTTTTGCGCTGTTCTCATACGCAACTTTAACTATCGGTGCACTCTACGCACTTCAGCTGGCTTGGTTGGATCACAAACTGAAAACAAAAAAATCTTTGGCGATTAACCCAAACCTGCCGCCTTTATTAATGGTAGAGCGTCAGCTATTCAAAATCATTTTGATCGGTAACTTATTGTTAACTGGTACGCTCATTACTGGCTTTGTCTTTGTGCAGGATATGTTTGCTCAAGGTAAAGCGCATAAAGGCATTCTTTCTTTCATCGCTTGGATTGTGTACTCAATACTGCTTTGGGGTCATTATCAAAAAGGTTGGCGTGGTAGAAAAGTTACTTGGTTCGCTGTCGCAGGGGCAACGCTGTTAACTCTGGCGTATTTTGGCAGTCGCTTTGTGAAAGAAATCATCTTGAATTAAGGAGCTCTAGGGCTCCTATCCTTTATATTTTAGGCTAGATAAAATACAGTACGCCTTAACCCTTTGACTTAACGGACTTACTCAACCGTTATATAACCCAATACTTACAAGGAACAGCAACGTTTTGGACGACATCTCTACGGGTATCTTGTTTGCGCTACTCGCGTGTCTTATCGTCATATCAGGTTACTTTTCCGGCTCAGAAACAGGGATGATGTCTCTGAACCGTTATCGCTTAAAGCACTTAGCCAAAAATGGGCATAAAGGCGCTAAGCGAGTCGAAAGGCTATTAGACCGTCCAGATCGTTTGATTGGTCTTATTCTTATCGGCAACAACCTCGTTAATATTCTCGCGTCCGCCATCGCGACCATTATTGGTATGCGTTTGTATGGTGATTTAGGTGTCGCTATCGCAACCGGTGCACTGACTATGGTTGTATTGGTTTTTGCTGAAGTTACCCCAAAAACAATTGCAGCGCTGTACCCTGAACGCGTGTCTTACGCGAGCAGTATCCTACTGACCATATTGATGAAGTTACTATCGCCTTTGGTGATGCTCGTTAACTTTATTACGAATGGCTTTATTCGTTTACTTGGCGTAAAAGCCGATCACTCAGTAGAAGACCATCTTAGTTCCGATGAGCTGCGTACCGTAGTAAACGAAGCTGGCGGATTGATCCCTCGCCGACACCAAGACATGTTGGTATCTATTTTGGATCTTGAGCACGTCACTGTGAACGACATCATGGTGCCACGCAATGAGATTACCGGTATCGATATTAATGATGACTGGAAATCCATCGTTCGTCAGCTTACCCACTCACCGCATGGACGCATTGTTTTTTATCGTGACCAAATTGATGAAGTGGTTGGCATGCTGCGCCTGCGTGAAGCTTACCGCCTGATGCTGGAAAAAAACGAGTTCAATAAAGAGACGCTATTACGTGCCGCGGATGAAGTCTATTACATCCCGGAAGGTACGCCACTAAACGTGCAAATGTTAAAGTTCCAACGCAACAAACAGCGTATTGGTCTGATTGTTGATGAGTATGGCGACATTATTGGCTTGGTGACATTGGAAGATATTCTGGAAGAGATCATTGGCGAATTCACGACCTCGATTTCTCCAAGCCTTTCTGATGAAATCAGTCCTCAAGGTGACGGAAGCTTCCTCATTGAAGGCAGCACCAATATCCGAGATATCAACAAAGGCCTGAAATGGGACTTACCAACGGATGGCCCAAGAACGTTAAACGGTCTTATTTTGGAGCACCTGGAAGATATTCCAGAGAGCCATTTAAGCGTGAGAGTGGCTGGTCATCCAATGGAGCTTGTTGAGATTGAAGAAAACCGCATCAAGCTCGTTCGTGTTTATCCTAAAAAGAAAAAATAGCCCCTATCTACAACTCACGATAAGAAATAAAAAGAAAGGAGCCTGATCATGTCAGGCTCTTTTTAGTTTTGGATAAATATGCTTCTTGATAAGTTTTTAGCAACTAGTCGATGCGCAGCTCTTTTAGCATCGATTCAGGCAAAGCAAGTTCATCATTTTTGTTCACCGATACACCAGCATCCAAAATGCTCTTCGCGATTTGTTGTGCTTCTTCTAAAGAGTGCATCGCTGCCGTACCACATTGGTATTCGTTGAGTTCAGGGATCTTGCTCTGGCTTTCTACCTTTAGTACGTCTTCCATTGCCGCAATCCAAGCATCCGCGACTTGCTGCTCTGATGGAGTGCCGATCAGGCTCATGTAAAAGCCGGTGCGGCAACCCATAGGCGAAATATCGATGATCTCAACAGAATCGCTGTTTAGGTGATTGCGCATAAAACCTGCATAAAGGTGCTCTAGTGTATGGATACCTTTTTCAGAAAGGATGTCTTTGTTTGGCGCGGTAAAGCGTAAATCGAAGACAGTAATCGTGTCCCCTTTTGGGGTCTGCATGGTCTTCGCCACTCGCACTGCCGGTGCATTCATGCGAGTGTGGTCCACGGTAAAACTATCGAGTAAAGGCATTACATCTCTCCTGATTGTAACTCCAATACCTCTCGGTACTGGATAAATGTCATTCATCCCTTCAGCACATAAACAGGCTGTGGGTTAAAAGAACCAGCTGCTGTTGTCTTCCAATTCCTGACGACATTGCTTCAGCTGCCAGCCATAAGTTTTTGCAGTTTGTTCAACACGTCGAGCGACTTTGATCAAACTAGGCTTTCGCTTATAAGTACCTCGCTTGTACCCACCTCGACCTTCATGATAAGCCAGATATTGACTGTATGGGTCCCATAACGAAATCCCTAGTTGGCGCCTCGTTTCGTGAGTATACCAACCGACAAACATCATTGAATCATCAAAGTTGGTACGAGAACCGCCCTGACCCGTCGCATCTTGGAAATCTTCCCAAGCAGGATCTTGAGCTTGAGCGTAACCATACGCACTGCTAACTCGTCCCCAAGGGATAAATCCCAATAAATAGTCTTTGGGTGGTTTCGCATCGTGCCGAAAGCTGCTTTCTTGTTTAATGATAGCCATAGCGACATGAATGGGGGTTCCCCACTTTTCTTCCATATCTTTGGCATCATCATACCAGCCGGATTTCTCTCGAAATATCTCACATAAATTATTCTGCTGCTTTGGCGGTGCCGTGGCACAACCTGCAAGTAACATGCTTCCGAGTACCGATACTACTAACGGTTTAATGTTCAATCCCACCCAACCTTTACCTATTCACTACTGCTTCAGATAAGCAAAGTAATCTTCCAAAAAATCATCAAAAGATAGCGTGTCACTTTGTTCCGCTTGCTTTTGCTTTTCTACTGACGACGCCACTTCCGTTTCCATCGTATCTTGTGAGTAGTACTGATAACCGTGAGCTAGATTTTCCTCGCGGTACTTCATGCCAAGCGCACAGCCGACTTTACCTAACCCACCAAGCTCTTTCGTCAGCTCTAATAGTTGACCTGAAATCGTTAGTTCTGGGTTATCAATCCATGTCTCGAGTTTATTACACACATCTTGGTATGCACTGCCACCAGCAGCCATATCCATTTGCTGTGCTATCTGACGCAGCTCGACAAACACGCGATGCGCCCAATCTTGCAGAGATAGACGTTCACCTTGGCAACCAATTTGCAGCATTAGCCCTTTTTCACGACCAGAAACAATGACTTTGTTCCAGTTGTCGCGCCAACACTCTAATTCACAGTTGTCCATTGGATCCGAGTCTGACAAGGCCGCCCAAGTCAGGAAGAGATCAAGGAATCGTACTTGCTCTTCATCCAAACCCACTGCGCTGAATGGGTTAACGTCTAGAGAGCGAACTTCAATGTACTCAACCCCACCGCGTCGTAACGCATCTGAAGGCTTCTCACCACTTTTCGACACGCGTTTCGGGCGAATTGGAGCGTATAGCTCGTTCTCAATTTGTAAAATATTGGAATTAAGCTGGCGGTATTCACCGTCCACTTTGACGCCTATTTTCGCAAACTCTTCTGATGGGTGACGAATCGCATCGCTCAAACCATCCAGATACTGATCAATGCTGTTAAAGCCAATTTTCAGTACACTTTGCGCACTATTGGTGTAGCCCAGATCGCTCAAACGCAAAGACGTCGATTTCGGCAAATACAAAGTGCCGCCAATTTTTTCGAATGGCAGATCGGTTTCACGACCTTGAATAAAAGAGCCGCATAACGCTGGCGATGCACCGAAGAAATACGGAATCATCCAACCAAAACGGTAATAGTTACGGATCAGCGCAAAGTAGGCATCAGACTTAGCATCTTGGCGGGCTTGTTCATCTTGCTCGCCGTATAGCGCATCCCAAAATGTCTCAGGGAACGAGAAGTTAAAATGCACACCTGAGATGATTTGCATCAGGCTGCCATAGCGGCGTTTTAGGCCTTCTCGGTACAGGGTTTTCATTTTTGCTGCATTCGAAGAGCCGTACTGAGCAAGCTGAATATCCTCTTCCGAGCCAACATAACATGGCATAGAAAGAGGCCACATCTTTTCTTCACCCATTTTTGTCTGGGTGAAGTGATGGATATCTTTCAGTTGTGCCATCAGTTCTGGAATTTCATGTGACACAGGAGTAATGAACTCTAACAATGATTCAGAAAAATCAGTCGTGATCCATTGGTTTGTGAACGCTGAGCCTAACCCCTCTGGATGAGGTGTTGTTGCTAGATGTCCATCCTGACGATAGCGCAAAGTTTCTCGCTCAACACCGCGTCCAAACTGCTTAAATACTTCGGGGTTTGATGCAACTTTTTTTAGTCGCGCAGCAAAATCAGTCAAAATGAGGTTCGCTTATATTGGGAGCAGGACACTTATCACAAAGGACAAGCGTAAGCTAAGTTATTGATATTTAATGCATCTAGATAAATAACCCACGAAAAGTCGCTTATCTAGATGAATAGCGGAGAAACGTTTCTCCGCTATTAAATGTGTACTCTATCGAATGATTTCAAGCTCTTCTACGTCTTTCCCCAACTTTTCTAATTGAGGACGCAGTGATTTAGCATCACCAACGACGATAATTTGATAGTCATTTGGATCAAACCACTTTTGAGCCAGTGCATTCAAAGTCTGCTTATCGACTTTTTCTACGATAGCGTTTCTTTGCTGCAAGTAATCTTGATCGAGGTTGTACTTAAGAATATCACTGATGAGTTCCGCTTTTTGTGTTGGCGTTTCATATTTCAGTGCATCTTTTTGACCGACCGCTTGACGCATAAATTTCATCTCTTCATCAGTAATTCCTGACTGCGAGTATTCATTTAGCTCATTTTCCATCTCAATGATAGAAGCAACCGTTGCATCCGCTCGCACTTGCGCGGTGAAAACAACCGAGCCAGTTTCTGGATTTCCAGAGAAGTAGCCGTAAGCGCCGTATGTGTAACCCTTGTCTTCACGTAGGTTTTGGTTAATGCGACTATTGAAGTTTCCAGCTAAGTTGAAGTTTGCCAGTTGGCTTAGGTAAAAATCGCCCGTTGCATCGTAAGGCATACCCTGACGAACCATCATGACCACACTTTGTGGTGCACCTGGTTTATCAACAAGATGGATCTTTTGCTCACCTAATGCAGCGATGCTTTGCGGTGCATACAATGGCGCAGCTTCATCCTGCCAGTTTTTCCAGAACGTCAGTTGCTGTTCAATTTCCTGTTGATCAATGTCACCAACAACGACGATTTGCGCACTTTGTGGCGTGTAATGCTTCGAGTAGAATTCACGGACATCATCCAACGTTAGTGCACTGACACCTGCTTGCGTGCCGTCTTTTGGTCGAGCAAAGACCGAATCCCCATAGAGCACTTGGCGAGTCGCTTGTGATGCCATCCAACTTGGGTTTTGATGCTCATACACAAGGCCTTCTAGCGCTTGCATCTTCACACGCTCAAAGTCTGCTTGCTTGAATGCAGGAGACAGCAACATCTCTTCGACAATTTTCAACGTCGGCTCTAAGTTCTTTTCTAAAGCAGAAACGCTGATGTTTGTTGTGTAGCCCGTTGCATTCACGGAGATGACACTACCTAGTTTATCGAGCTCAGCTTGAATCTCTTCGACACTACGTTTCGTTGTGCCTTCTTGCAACATCGCGGCGGTCAATTGGGCAAGACCTTCTTTGCCCTTTTCAACAAAACGTGTTCCCGCAGGTAAACTAAACTGCATCATGACCGTTGGTGTTTCATCGCTAACCGCGCCAAGCAACTCCGAGCCATTATTAAAATGAAGCTCGTACAACTCAGGCATCGTCGCTTTCACTGGCTCCCCTACAGGCGGTTGCACAGAGCGATCGAAGTTATCGGTCGCACGACGATACGCCAATTGATCATCAGTGATCTTCTCGTATTCTGGTAGCGTACGTTTTGGCGTCACAAAGGTCGCTGGTTTTACGACAAGGTCAGTTTTTCCTTTTGGTACCACGCTTAGGGTCACTTTGTTCTTACCTTGGATAAAATCCGTATACGCTTTTTCTACCGATGCAGGCGTCACTGCGCGGATCTGCTCAAGCTGTTGCTCAAGACGGTCTGGATCGCCGAAGAATGTCTCGTTGGATGCTAACTGCGTTACTTTGCCTTTAACGCTTTCTAATGCAAAGATAGCATCCGCTTCCGCCTTACCCTTCAATTGTTCAAGGCGATCTTCTGTCACGCCTTTTTCAGCAAACTGATTGAGTGACTGTAAAAGCTCGTCGTACAGTTTTGATAGATCGCCTTTGTCCCCTGAATCACCCATTGCATAAACGTAAAAGTTACACGCCAGTTCTGCACAGTCATGGAATGAGCCCGCATCGACGGCTTTTTGAGTCTTGACTAAGTCTTGGTAGAGCACGCTGTTTGTACCGCCACCTAGCACTTCAGATAGCGTATCGAGAGACGCTTGGCTTTCTTCGCCGTTGTAAGTTGTTGGCCACGCGATCATCACCATCGGTTGTTGAATGCGATCTTCTAGCGTGATGTATTTGTCTTCTTGCAGTTTTGCAGGTTGTTTCGGCGCATTTTCAACCTCTGGCCCACGAGGAATCGAACCGAAGTACTTATTTACCCACTCAAGAGTTTGTTCAACGTCTAAGTCCCCACCGATCGTGATAGTCGCATTGTTTGGGCCATACCAACGTAAGAAAAACGCTTTGAGATCGTTCACATCAACACGATCAAGATCTTCAACATAACCAATGGTTTGCCACGAATACGGATGACCTTCAGGATATAGCGCTTCAGACATGCGCTCCCAAATTAAGCCATAAGGACGATTATCGTAACGCTGAGCTCGCTCATTTTTTACAGTAGAACGCTGAATTTCAAATTTGCGTTGAGAAACCGCATCCAGCAAAAAGCCCATACGGTCAGACTCTAACCACAGCATTTTCTCTAGCTGGTTAGCCGGGACAGTTTCAAAGTAGTTAGTACGATCACGGTTTGTCGTACCATTTAACGTACCTCCAGCCTCTGTGATGATTCTGAAGTGCTCTTGGTCACCAACGTTCTCTGAACCTTGGAACATCATGTGCTCAAAGAAATGCGCAAAACCAGACTTACCCACCTCTTCACGAGCCGAGCCAACATGGTAAGTCACATCCACATGGACCAATGGGTCGGAATCTTCAGGAGCTAAGATCACCGTTAAGCCATTATCGAGTTTATACTTTTGGTATGGAATCTTAACTTTGCCTTCTTCCGCTTTCGACGACTCAACGAAAGTTACCCCTTCCGGCAGTGATGAAACTGGCGTATTTGATACACAGCCCGTGATCACCAAAAGTGAACACGCGCTAACCCAAAACATCTTCATGTACTTTCCTTAAAATAATCCGAGATAGATGGCCGCAAGTAAGCTATACCTAGCAGCCTTTCCTAAAAATATTAAAATCACGCAAGGCAGAAACTTCATTCTCAGCCACCCTGCGGCTAAACACAGCGGGTCTCCAATCACGGGTAACCAGCTAAAAAATAATCCCCAATAGCCATACTTTGACAGCCACTTTAATGCGGTATGACCGTGCTTTTCTTCTTGCGCTTTGTTAGGAATCCACAAGCCAAGCCAATAATTTGTTAAGCCACCAAGCGTATTGCCGATAGTGGCGACCATAATAATTGACGAAACGGAATATTGATTTAATGAGAGAGTGGCAACTAAGCCCGCCTCAGAGCCACCAGGTAACAAAGTGGCACTGAGAAAACCGGTCATGAAAAGCACCCATAATGCTGAATCTGAAAACCAAAGCGCTAAACTTTCAAAGCTCGTATTAAATGCTTCTAGCATGTCATATCAAGCAACACCTTGCCTCTGGTTCTTCCTGATTCAACTTGCTGGTGAGCAGCAATCACATCACTCATCGGATGAACCTGTTGAATTTCAGTCTTCAGTAAACCAACGCCAACCATGTACAACAAGGTATCTAATTGCGCTGGATCTGGCTCAACCAACATGCCGTTAGCCTCAAAGCCTAGGAGTTTGGCTTTTTCACAAATCAGCTCAGCTGTGATGGTTGGAACGGTTATGACTCTCGCACCGTCTTTCAGGCATTTAAGCGCATCTAACGCGGCATCTCCACCTACTAAATCAATCAAAACATCAACGTCTTCAACACGTTCTGACACTGGTGCAAATTGATAGTTCACTGCGTGAGCGCCAAGGGTAGCCAGGTAGTCTAAATTTCGTTCACTGCAGGTTGTAAAGACTTCCGCTTTAGTCGCGACCGCGATTTGTACCGCTAGGTGTCCAACGCCACCGGCTCCTGCGAGGATAAGTACGCGATCGTTTTCTGTCACATTGGCTTTGCTGAGTGCTTGTGCCGCAGTTTGGCCAGCCAACGGTAATGCTGCGGCAGCCTCTAAAGTAACTGAACTGGGAACATGACTTAACTCAGCTTCTGGAACACATACGTACTGACTGTACCCACCTCCTCGGACTGGAAAACCGATAAATCCAGCCACCTCATCACCATCATTAAAACGCGACGCTCCCTCTCCACAAGACACCACTTTTCCTGAGATGTCGTAACCTGGCACCCAAGGTAAATTATCCTTGTTCTGCGCAGCTGCCCAACCGAGTCCGGCTCGAGTTTTAACGTCAATAGGATTTACGCCTGAAAAAGCGACTTTTACTAAGACTTCACCAGGCTGTGGTGATGGTGTAGAAGCATGTTGAATCGCGAGTACGTTGGCATCACCAAATTCAGTGATAACGATCTGTTTGTGTTCCATAAACCATTCCCTGCAAGAAAACAAAAAGGGATGCGAGAGCATCCCTTTGACTATAAACCATTTTGTTCACCGAAGTTAATCGTGATTTTGTAAATTGGTTGATCATTCCATTTTCGGTAATGACTAGCCGACAAGTGCTAGCAAGATACCAGCGGCCACTGCTGAGCCCAATACACCTGCAACGTTTGGTCCCATCGCATGCATCAACAAGAAGTTTTGCGGGTTAGCTTGTAAGCCGACCTTGTTCACCACACGCGCGGCCATTGGTACCGCAGAAACGCCAGCCGCACCAATAAGTGGGTTGATGTCTTCTTTTGAGAACTTGTTCAGCAACTTAGCCATTAGCACACCAGCCCCCGTACCAATACTAAACGCAACCGCACCAAGCCCTAGAATGCCTAATGTTTCTAAGTTCAGGAATTGATCCGCTTGCAGCTTCGAGCCAACCCCTAAGCCCAAGAAGATCGTCACGATGTTGATCAGCTCATTTTGTGCGGTTTTCGATAGACGATCGACCACACCCGCTTCACGCATTAAGTTACCAAGACAGAACATACCGACAAGAGGCGTTGCTGAAGGTAGGAAAAGAATCGTCATGAGTAATACTGCCATCGGGAACAATACCTTTTCCCATTTACCCACGTGACGCAGTTGCGCCATTTGAATCTCACGTTCTTCCTTAGTGGTTAGCGCCTTCATGATTGGCGGCTGAATGATTGGCACTAAAGCCATGTAGCTGTACGCGGCTACAGCAATCGCACCAAGCAGGTCTGGTGATAACTTACTTGCTAAGAAAATCGCCGTTGGGCCATCCGCACCACCGATGATGGCGATAGACGATGCATCCGCCATGGAGAACTCCATACCAGGTACATAGTTGAGCAAAATAGCGCCAAACAGTGTCGCAAAAATACCAAACTGAGCTGCCGCACCTAGCCACAACGTTTTTGGGTTTGCGATCAAAGCACCAAAGTCGGTCATCGCACCCACACCCATGAAGATCAACAACGGGAACACACCCGATTCAATCCCAATGTAGTAAACGTAGTAGAGCAAGCCGCCAGGCTCAGTAAAGCCAGCATTTGGAATATTCGCCAAGATAGCACCAAAACCAATCGGCAATAACAGTAAAGGTTCAAAGCCTTTTTTGATTGCCAAAAACAGCAAGGTACAACCAACCAGCATCATACAGATTTGGCCGAACTCGAAGTTAGCGATCCCTGTTTCTGCCCAAAGGGTTAACAATCCGTCCATGATACTCCCTTACGCCAGGCTCAACAGAGGCGCACCTACTGTGACAGCATCGCCTTCTTTAACGTTCAACTCTTGGACAACACCACCACGCGCCGCACGCACTTCTGTTTCCATCTTCATTGCTTCAAGAATCAGTAGTACATCGCCTTCAGCCACTTCAGCGCCAGGCTGAACATTCACTTTAAAGATGTTACCGGCAAGAGGAGCAGGCACCGCTTCAGCAGATACGCTAGAAGGAGCGCTAGGTGCCGTCGGTTTTGCAGGCGCCGTAGAAGGAGCGACAGAGGTTAGCTCGCCTTGAGGACCAACTTCCACCTCATACACCTGTCCGTCAACACGTACGCTATAAGTTTCTACGCCGCCAGTTGCTGGTTGCGCCTCAGGTACGGCAGGCTTCGCGGCTTCTAGCGTTGGTGCAGGTTCAAATGCTTCTGGGTTATCACGATTCTTAAGGAACTTGAGACCAACTTGAGGGAAAAGCGCATAAGTAAGTACATCATCAACACGCTCACTTGCTAGCTTAATACCTTCTGATTTCGCTTTCTCCATCAGATCAACAGTAAGCGTCTCCATTTCAGGCTCAAGCAAATCGGCAGGACGACAAGTAATAGGTTCTTTGCCATCAAGTACTTTAGCTTGCAGCTCTGCATTTAACTCGGCTGGCGCTTGACCGTATTCGCCTTTCAATAGACCAGCGGTTTCCTTAGTAATGCTCTTATAGCGTTCGCCAGTAAGCACGTTAATCACCGCTTGCGTTCCGACGATCTGCGAAGTTGGAGTCACCAATGGAATGAAACCAAGATCTTCGCGAACACGAGGGATCTCTTCTAAGACTTCATCAATGCGATCCGCCGCGCCCTGTTCTTTCAACTGGCCTTCCATGTTAGTCAGCATGCCGCCAGGCACTTGAGCAATCAGGATGCGAGAGTCTACACCTTTCAACTGACCTTCCCACTTCGCGTACTTCTTACGTACTTCACGGAAATACGCGGCGATAGGTTCTAGTTGTTCGAGCTTCAAATTCGTATCTCGCTCGGTTCCTTCTAGCATCGCGACTACCGTTTCCGTCGGTGTGTGACCATAGGTACAACTCATTGAAGAAATCGCTGTATCGAGAATATCAATACCAGCTTCAACTGCTTTTACCGCTGTCGCAGTAGACAAGCCTGTCGTCGCGTGACAATGAAGTGCTAATGGCACATCACAAGACGCTTTGATACGCGTAATAAGCTCTTCCGCTTCATAAGGCTTGAGTAAGCCAGACATATCTTTAATACACAGTGAATGACAACCTAAATCCTCTAGGCGTTTTGCCAAGTCAACCCAAGTGTCTGCGTTATGTACAGGGCTTGTTGTGTAAGACAGCGTACCTTGAGCATGTGCGCCAACATCGACCGTTGCTTTTACGGCCTTCTGGAAGTTTCGCACGTCATTCATTGCATCAAAGATACGGAAAACGTCCATACCGTTAGCATGCGCGCGTTCAACGAACTTCTCTACTACGTCGTCGGCATAATGGCGGTATCCTAAAAGGTTTTGACCACGCAGTAGCATTTGCATTGGTGTATTAGGCATCGCTTTTTTTAGTTCACGTAAACGCTCCCAAGGGTCTTCCCCTAAGAATCGAATACAAGAATCAAACGTTGCGCCACCCCAAGTCTCTAGAGACCAGTAACCAACCTTATCCAACTCAGCTGCGATAGGCAGCATATCCTCAATACGCATACGCGTAGCAAATAGTGATTGATGGGCATCACGAAGGACCACATCTGTAATAGCTAGTGGTTTAGACATGCTCTTAAACTCCTTTTTAATCCTGGTTCGGCTACTTCGCGAATGAGGCGCGATGTTTATGAATCGCAGCCGAGATCGCCGCCACTACTTGTGGACTAACAGCTGAAGAGGTTGATTGAATATTAGTATTTGTTTTTGGTGCTGCGATCGGCTCTGGTACTTCTTCTGGTACCAATTTCGACATTAGCCGAACGAGATAAACAAGAATAGTGAGGAAAATAAATACGACCGCCATCCCCGTTAGCATCAGGGTGGCCGCATCTACTAGCAGGCTTCCTATATTAGTCATGTTGCTTCCTTTCTTTGTCATCCTGACAACGTGCAGGACTTTAATAGCGTCAAATCCCGACCAATGGATTATCTCGATTGGTTAAATTTTGTCAATTTTGTTTAAGGAAGGTTTGTAATAATCCTGATAAATGATTATTTATTCACTACCCAGATCACAGTTCATGACAAAATAATTACTGCGAATCTTCTATCTCCTTACGAACAGAGTAAAGGAGGACATAAATAAAAACTGCGATTTGGATTTCAAAACCAAATCGAGATTTACACATAAAAACTAATAAAAACAAAAGGATGCCACTTTACAACAATTAATAAACAAATAAAAAACAAAGAAGTTACATTTGAACAATTGAAGTGAAAGAAACGGAAATTAATATACGGGAGAGATAGTAAGGATGGATTCACAACCGTCATTCCGCAGCCAATTTCAGAATTAAAACAATGTGATCCAGTGATCGTTTACAAATGTTAGTGCGACAGACCTCTTGACCGCGATCCCCAGTTTTGATCTATTACTGTTATTTAACGGTCACTTTATTATGTCTGCTGCTCAACCTGTCATTAAACGCCTAGATCACTTAGGGCTGATCGCTGCTTTCTGCCATGAAATCGGCTTACCTGGTATTATTGATCGCGTCATTCCCAAGTACTCGGATCATAACGTTTCACATGGCGATGCGG